>JAIOZM010000046.1 GCA_021740585.1 Bacteroidales bacterium | reverse complement strand
CAAAAATATTGGGGAGGTTCCTTTTGGATGTTCATCTTACCACAGGAGAAACCCGTGTTTATTGATGTTTAAGCCCTTCCTTGCTCTGCCGAAGCGGCTACGCGAAGGCGAGCAGTTTTTAGGAAACAATGTAGTAAGCATAAGAAATACCACTATTCTAAGTTATTTATATGCGTTGACCCAAGGGTGTATATTTTAAAACGCCATGGAAGAAAGAAAATTACTAAATTTGCCCGAAAGCAGAAATCAGTTGAATACAGGAATTGTAATAAAAACTACAGGTAGCTGGTATACAGTTAAAGAGGATGGGGATAAACCATTTCTTGTGGAATGTAAAATAAAAGGGAAATACAGGGTACGAGGAATTCGCGCCACAAATCCGGTTGCGGTAGGTGACAAAGTTTCTTTTGCAATGAACGATGATGGCACAGGAGTAATTACTGAGATAAAAGAAAGGAAGAACTATATTATCAGACGGGCTTCGAATCTTTCCCGGGAATATCAGCTAATTGCAACCAATGTCGATCAAGCCTGGCTTATTGTAAGTCTTATTCAGCCTAAAACCCATGCTGAGTTTATCGATCGTTTTCTTGTCGCAGCTGAAGCATACAGTATTCCTGTGAATATCGTTTTCAACAAAACAGATTTGTGTGTTGAAGAATTGAAAGAAGAGCTTGAAATATTTCTTTATATGTATCGCTCAATCGGGTATAGTTGTTATGCGGTTTCAGCCAGTAATAATGAAGGACTTGAAGAGGTGTCGAAAAAAATGAAGTCAAAAATTAATGTCTTTTCAGGAAACAGCGGGGTGGGAAAGTCAACCATAATCAATAAAATTGATTCAAATATAAATCTAAAGACAGCCGAGATTTCATCCGCTCACAATACCGGTAAACATACTACTACCTTCGCTGAAATGCATGAGCTTAGCATGGGTGGATATGTAATTGATACACCGGGAATAAGGGGCTTTGGTTTGATCGATTTTGGCAGAGACGAGCTGTTTCACTATTTCCCGGAGATTTTTAAATACTCTCAGTACTGTAAATTTCATAATTGTCTACACCTCAACGAACCAGACTGTGGTGTTATTGCAGCTGTTGAAAAAGGGGATATATTCGACTCAAGGTATTATAGTTATGTAAGCATGCTCGATGACAGCGGTAGCAAACACAGAGAATAATTCCAACATTCTTGAGAGTAAAGAGCCATAGCTCCTTTTAGCCCGCTTTTGTAATTCGGGTCTTGCCGTCAGGGTTTAAGTAACACAATTGAACCTTGAGTTCCTGAGGGTGATGAAGAAAATCATCAATTGCCATCAGGAGAAATGGACAATAGCCTTTTCTGCAATGGTCTCGCCAATGGAAAATGATGCTGTTGCTGCCGGGGAGGGCGCATTGAGCACATTGATAACGTTTTCGTTCTCCAGGAATAAAAAATCATCAATTAATTTTCCCTTTCGGTCACATGCCTGTGCCCTCACACCTGCGCCACCGGGAACAAGATCGCGGGAACTAATGTCGGGGATTAATTTCTGTAAAGATCTTGTAAAGGCTGCCTTATTATAGGATCTGTAAAATTCACCTATTCCCATTGACATATGGACCAACATTAATTTCTGCAATCCCGGCCAGCTAAAAGATGCCCAGCTGTCTTTAAAAGAGAAACTGGTTTTTTTATAACCCTCCCTTTTAAAGGAGAATACAGCATTTGGACCGGCTTCCACCTTGCCATTTATCATGCGAGTAAAGTGCACACCCAGAAAGGGGAACTCAGGATCGGGAACCGGGTAAATAAGGTTGTTTACCAGTGATTTTTTTTCTTCAGAAAGCGTGTAGTATTCACCCCTGAACGGAATGATTCGGTAATCGTGTTTACCAAAAGTTAAGGTAGCTATCCTGTCGGAAAATAATCCTGCCGTATTTATGATTAACTTAGCCGAATAGGTCTTGTTTTTTGTGATTACCGTTGAAAGACCACTTTGCATTTTAATATCTGTAACTTCCTCGTTCAAAAATACTTCACCCCCCATTTTGTGTATAAAGAGATCCTTTATTTTCCTGCTAACTTCTTTATAATCTATAATACCGGTATATGGAACGTCAACTCCTTTAATAGCCGTTACATTGGGTTCTTTTTCCAACACCTCTTCCTTTGATAAGCGTTTCAAATTGGTTAAACCGTTTTGAATACCTTTTTGGTACAGGTCTTCAAGTCGCCCCAGCTCATTCTCCTTTGTGGCAACAATTACCTTTCCGCACAACTCATATTTAATATCATTTTTCTTTGCAAAATCCAATAGCAAATCATACCCGCGAAGACAGTTCAGTGCTTTTAAGCTTCCTGGTCTGTAGTAAATACCGGAGTGAATAACCCCGCTGTTATTACCCGTTTGATGCATTGAAACCTCGCTTTCTTTTTCCAGCAATATTACCTTAAGAGAGGGATACTTTTCTTTAATTTTATAGGCGGTTGAAAGTCCGACAATTCCGCCACCGATTATTATAATATCTGATGTCATTGAAGTTTATTAATGTGTTTTTGTATAATCTCGTTATATTTTTCAAGGAGTATTTTCAAAATAGGATGGGCCGGAGGAAAAGGGTGATCGTCTACCAGTGAAATGGGGAGTATTCCGGGAGAAGTACCGGTTAAAAAAGCGGCTTGAGCCCGCAACAAATCAGCCATGGAAAAATCGGCTTCCTCAATATTTATATTCTCTTCGCGACAAATCTGAAACACAATTTCTCGTGTAACCCCTCTTAATACTGCGTTGGCCGGTGCGGTCATTACTTTGTTTTGATATATGGCAAAAAAATTCGACTGACTCCCTTCACGAACAAATCCCTTATCCACCAGCAGAATCTCATACGCATTTAAGGCCTTTTTTAAATTGTATACAGTCTCTTTAAAATGAGGTCTCCATGTCTTTAAATTCGGATCAGGCCTGCCTTCATTAAGACTAACGATCTTTACCCCATGTGCATAATCTTCATCAGAGGGATAAAAATGAGGGGTTTGATAAATATATAACTCACAATTGCTGTTTTTCTCTGCATGCAATACTATCTTAATATTACCCCTTGTAGCCGAATTATGCTTAAGTAGCTCCAGAATGTTTTTTAGTAAAAACTGCTTATTTACTGAATGGCAGAGCTTGTTTCCCTCAGCAGAGTTCAAAAGCCTTTTAAAATGTTCTTCGAAAAAAATTGGCACAGCATTAATAAAACGTAATACTTCGTAAACATTAACCCCACTTGACAGAAATTGAAAATCAAATTCGTCAGATGACAAGATTTCATCATCTAAATAATAATAAGAGCCGGTAATTTCTTTCATTTCAAATAATACTGAAATATCTTTAAACGGAAAGTCCGGCCAATATTAGTAAATATACCAATGACAAAAAAGGATTTTTGTTGGATATTGAAACTTATTCCAGTCTTAAGAAACTATAAATTTCATTACTCTAATCCAAAAACCTCTTCAATGCTTAATTCGAAGACCTTTGAAATATCATGTGCCAACTTCAGGGAAGGATTGTATTTACCCTTCTCTAAAAACACAATAGTTTCTCTTCTTACCCCAACCATTTTAGCAAGATCCAATTGTGTAAGATTGTGTCTGGCACGCAATTCTTTAATCCTGCTATTCATCTTTAATTCCAACAAATTTTAATATCACCCAATGAAGTCCAAAAAGTATGGCCATTCCAAGAATTCCTGCTCCAATAATACTATCTGTTTCAATAACCGACTCCGAATCCAAATACATAATTAATAGCCAAAGATATAAAGAGAAATAATAAGATCTTGATGCGGCAGTTTTTACAAGCTTTTTTGAGAGCTCATCTTCAACTGTTAAGCCGCTTTTAATGCTTCCAATGCGAGAAATAATGGTTAAAATTGCAAACAGAATGAGAATCGCTAAAATTCCAAAGGATATAATCTTCCCTATATCCATATTCCCCGGATTATTTAAAAACCATAATCCCACACTAAAAACAATTCCAATGCTTAGTGCAATAATGATATTTTCTTTTTTCATAATTTTAATTATAAGTTAGAAAAATATAACACAAAGTTATAAATATATAACATAAAGTGCAAATTTTAATTTTTTTTTGTCTGGAAAAAATAATAAGTTTGAGCTTTAAATGTATTGATAGAGGATTGTTTAAACCTGGGAACAAGTTTTGACTGAAAATTTTAGTTGACCATTTTACCTGAATTAAGTCTTAATTTTGCCTCAGAGGCACTATTTAATTGATAGAATATCAAAACCTTAGATTACATTATGGTCGGAAGATTGTTCGAAATTAAACTATCCATAAATGAGTAAGCTGATTTTCTTTGTAGACGATGATAAAATGATATTGAATTTTGTGGAATACACCCTTAATAACCGGGGTACTTACGATATCAGAACCTATCAAAGCGGAGAAGATTGTCTTAAGAATCTTAATTTAAAACCCGATTTAATAGTTCTTGATCATTATTTAGAGAGGAGTAGCGATAAATATTCCACGGGATTTGAAATACTTTTAGAAATAAAAAAGTTAGCGCCTAAAACACCAATAATAATATTATCAAGTCAGGATGATAAAGAATTAATAGACAATTATCTTAAAAGCGGTGCCTCTCAATATATTCCTAAAAACGATTATTTTATCGATATCTTAATGGAATCTTTCGACAAGGAATTTAAAAATCAGTCGAATATGAAGGGTGTTTAGCGCAAATTATAAGCCCCAAAATCCGGCGCTAAGCCTGAAATAGTTTAATCTACTGACCTTCATTTTATTGCAAAATAAATATCAAAATTAAAGAAGCTTAGTTTTTTTGGTATATAAATAAATATTTCTACTTTTGCACTTCAAAATTGTACAAGGTGAGAATGTTGGGTGATTATACCATTCCCTTTTTTGGATTAAAGGAAGATATTCATACTTACGATTTTGAAGTGGACGATACGTTCTTTGAATTTTTTGATAATCCTGATTTACCTGGTGGCAGTTTGAAGATCGCATTGAGTTTAAGCAGAAAACAAAGTTTTTTAGAGCTTGACTTTCATTTTAAAGGGTTTTTAAGCTTGGTTTGTGACCGATGTCTCGACAATTTTAAATACCCAATTGATTTCAAGCAGAAATTATTTGTTAGGTTTGGAAATGAAAATGACGAACAATCTGATAATGTTATCATCATTCCAAGAAATGAGACAAGATTAAATGTTGCACAGTTTATATATGAATATGCAGCATTGAACATACCGGTAAAAAAAGTACATCCGGAGGACAAGAATTCAAAATCCTTGTGTAATCAGGAGATGATCAAAAAATTGAAACAACATCAGGGGACAGCTGAAAATGAAGATGATTCAGATCCCCGTTGGCAGATATTAAAAAATTTAAAAAATAATAATTAGCACAAAATGGCACATCCTAAACGGAAGATTTCCAGAACAAGAAGAGACAAAAGAAGGACTCATGACAAGGCAGTAGCGCCTACATTGAGTATTTGCCCAACAACCGGTACCGTTCATAAAAGACATAGAGCATACTATGTAGACGGTAACCTTTATTATAAGGGTCAACTGGTAATAGACAAAGAAGATTAAGCAGACTCCCTTACCTAAGGGATTAACCTAAGGGAATATGCGTATAGGTATTGATATTATGGGCGGAGATTTTGCCCCCGATTCCACCGTTTCGGGTGTTAATCTTGTGCTAAAAGAAATCCCCGAAACCGTTAAGCTGGTTTTGTTTGGCGACAAAGAATCCATTATTCGGGGATCGGATAGTGGATTTGATTTTTCAGGGGTAGACATCGTTGAGACTACGGAAGTAATAACGATGAACGATCATCCTTATAAAGCCTTCTTTTCCAAAAAAAACTCGAGCATTTACAAGGGGTTTCATCAGTTAAAAACGGGTCAGATCGATGCTTTTTGCAGTGCGGGAAATACAGGAGCTATGATGATAGGGGCAACTCAGGTTGTAACTGTGATTCCTGGTATTATAAGGCCCTCCATTGCCGCGAGAATTCCAAATCTTAGCAACACACCGCTTTTATTACTCGACGTCGGACTTAATCCCGATAGTCGCCCCGATGTCCTGTACCAATATGGCATCCTTGGAAAAACCTACGCGAAAAACCTTTTTAATATTGAAGACCCCAAAATAGGTCTTATTAATATTGGAAGTGAAGAAGAAAAAGGAAATCTGGCCACAAAAGCTGCTTATCAATTAATGAAAGACGCTATCGATTTTAATTTTATAGGAAATGTTGAGGGAAACGAAATTTTTACTAACCCTAGATGTAATGTCCTTGTCTGCGATGGCTTTATTGGTAATGTTATTTTGAAAGAAGCAGAAGGATTTTACAATCTTATAAAAAACAGAAATATTACCGATGACTTTTTCGAATTGTTTAATTTCGAAAATTTTGGGGGAACACCTATACTTGGCGTTTGCAAACCAGTAGTTGTCGGTCACGGTATATCGAATGATGTGGCTATTAAAAACATGATACTCCATACATTAGATGTATTACAAAGTAAGGTGGTTGAAAATATTAAAATTATAGCGAATAATGACTAAGTTGAAAGCTGTTATAACGGGTGTTCATGCTTATTTACCCGATTATAAGTTAACAAATGAAGAGTTAAGCAAAATGGTCGACACTTCCGATGAGTGGATTATGCAACGAATTGGAATTAAAGAAAGAAGAATCCTGAAGGGCGAAGGTTTGGCAACCTCAGATATGGGAGCCGAAGCGGTAAAGGGTCTTCTGAAAAAAACCGGAACCAACCCCAAAGATATTGATCTGATAATAGTTGCAACGGTTACACCTGATATGTTTTTCCCCTCAACAGCAAACCTTATTGCAAGTAAGGCAGGACTTAAGAAATCCTGGGGCTTTGACCTGGCTGCCGCCTGTTCCGGATTTCTTTTTGGGCTGGAAACGGCAAATCGTTTTGTAACATCCGGTCAGTATAAAAAAGTAATACTGGTTGGTGCCGATAAAATGTCAGCTATAACCGATTATACCGACCGTACAATTTGTCCGCTTTTTGGTGATGCCGCAGCTGCGGTTTTGATTGAGCCTTCAGAGGAAGAGGGTGTAGGTGTAATTGATCACTCATTGCATGTGGACGGTTCGGGAGCGGTAAGCCTTAATCTTAAAGGAGGCGGATCTTTAAATCCTGCTTCTCACGAAACCGTTGATAATAAGATGCATTATACCTATCAGGATGGAAAAGCAGTTTTTAAAGTAGCCGTTTCAAAAATGGCCGACGTTTCTGTCGATGTGATGACAAGAAATAATCTTAGTCCTGAAAGCAATCTCTGGCTGGTTCCCCACCAGGCAAACATGAGAATTATTGAGGCAGTGGCACGCCGAATGGAACTTCCAAAAGAAAAAGTGATGGTTAACATTCACAAGTATGGAAACACTACCGCTGCCACCATCCCTCTTTGTTTATGGGAATGGGAAGACCAACTCAAAAAAGGCGACGATCTTATCCTTACCGCTTTCGGTGGTGGATATACCTGGGGCGCAATTTATTTGAAGTGGGCGTATTAAGGACAAGGCACCCCTTATCCATACTTAATACCAAAAGCCGATAAAAAACACGGTGCAGCACATAAAATATCCGATATTATACACGGTATATAGATAATATTATCTATATTTGCAATAAAACCATGTTTAGGCCAAGATTATTATACGAACCGATAAAACAACATCTTTCAAAAAAGGAGTATACTATTATTACGGGTGCCCGACAAACGGGAAAAACGACCATTTTGCGGGAAATATACAGGGAACAAAAGGAAAGGAATATACCGGTCTATTATATTTCGTTTGAAAACATTGAGGTTCTAAGAGAGGTGAATATGAATCCGGAAAATTTATTCCGGTTTGTTAAAAGACCCATAAATCCACTTGATAATAAGTTAAACGAAGGCGAAAGAATTATTCTCTTCATTGATGAAATTCAATATCTTTCTGATCCCTCGCGATTTCTAAAATATCTGTACGACACTTATCTGGAAAACTTAAAAATTGTTGCCACAGGAAGCAGTGCTTTTTATATGGATCAAAAATTTAAGGATTCTCTTGCCGGAAGAAAAAAAATATTTCAACTCAATTCATTGTCACTCTCAGAATATCTTGGATTTCATGAGCGTACGGATCTGATTTTAGAGCTTGAAAATATGCGAAATGATTTGCAATATTTGTCATTGAAAAAGGATGAAATAGCTGACTATTTTAATGAATACCTTGTATTTGGAGGCTACCCGGCAGTTTGTCTGGAAAAAGACCGGCAATGGAAAGAAGAGCTGCTTCTTGAAATTCGCAACGCTTATGTTAAGAAAGATATTTTGGAGGCCGGCGTGAGAAATGAAATGGATTTTTACAGGCTTATGGCTGTCCTTGCTTCCCAAATTGGGAATTTGATGAACAGAAACGAATTATCTAAAACCCTCAACCTACATCTTAGCACCATTGATAATTATCTTTTTATTCTTCAAAAAAGCTTCCACATACACCTGATTAAACCTTTCTATAAAAATCTTAGAAAGGAGTTAACAAAAATGCCCAAAGTATATTTCGACGATATTGGGATTAGAAACGCCTTACTTAACCGATTTACCGATCTGCAGAATCGGGAGGATAAAGGAGCTTTACTTGAAAACTATGCTTTTATCAGACTAAAAGAAATGTATAAGCCCGATACGATTAACTACTGGAGAACGGCTGATGGTAATGAAGTGGATTTTGTACAAAGCGATGACTTTAAACAGGGTAATGCCTGGGAAATTAAATTTAAGACAGAAAAAGCCTCACTCACTAAATATCGGAAATTTTGGGAGAATTACCCAGAAATTAATTTTGAGCTGTTTTCATATAGCGACTTTGAGAATGGAAAATCTATAATTAGATTATAAAAGCAGGGAAACTCCTTGCCCCCAAAATAGATCCTGCTGCACAAATTTCTGCCATATTCAGGCCTTATATTTACAAATAATAGAGCCTGCTTCAAAAATTATCAGAAATATTTGAACTTCACTTCAGTTATTTTCCACCTTTCTACACATCCAACACCCCGGCCAACTCGGCCAACACCTCATAATAAATGCGTAACGAAACACCCGCTTGTGTGGTCGGTCATGACCGATAGCGATACCAATAGGCAAGGCTAGTTATTCTCTCGCAAATTCTTATAACCAGAAGTATCATAATCATAGAGATACCTATTTTTTCCTTATTCAAGAATAAGTGTTACAACTCTTTTATCTCTATTTGTGGGCATAATACTTGTATTTCCCATCATGCTTGGTTAACCAACTTCTTCAAGAACCAATGCTCGTCCTTTGGGCATTCAAAACATTGTGGAATATAAATAAGAATACGCCCTGTAATATGAGAGTTGATTTTATCACAAAAACATTTTATTAAACCCTTTATTAATAAGAGAATGAATACAACCATTAAATATAGTAAATAATTTCTTTTGAAAAAATCATGTTGTCAGGTAAATACATGAGATGAGAATGTCTAAAAAGGCTCTGAGGAACTCTGTGTCAACTCTGAGGAACTCTGTGAAATTCTTTAAATAATTGTTACACAGAGTATACACAAAGGTAACAGAGGGGCACAGAGAAAAATAACATTAACTTTCAAATTAATTATTACTTTTTGGACATCCTCATCTTTTTAGGTTTAATATGTTTTACCGGACACTGCTGAAAAAACAGGAAGATCTTGTACCTTATGTAAGAATAGCCGGGTTTTTTTCATAAAAATAATCCCTATATTTGCACATCATTATAATTAAAACAAAATGGCAAAGAATTTTGAAATGGAGAATCCGGCGATAAATTTAATAGCAAACGGAACCTCAATCGAGGGCAGCATTACTTCCAATGGTGATATTCGTGTTGATGGAAGCCTTAAAGGAACAATGGCTACTAAAGGTAAGGTAATTGTTGGGAATAGCGGGATTATTAAAGGAGAAGTTCATTGTAAAAATCTTGAGGTGGAAGGTAGCGTCGATGGTAAAGTTTTTGTTGAAGAATTACTTTCACTGCGTTCAAGATCAAAACTTACAGGTGAAATTACCACAAATAAATTAGCGATTGAACCGGGCGCTCACTTTACCGGTAAATGTGATATGACTGGCTCCAAATCTGGTAATTTTGAAAAAGCACCAGTACAAAAATCCGCCGAAGAAAAGTAAAAATTCCAAACCCGTAAATTTTGGATTGGTTACCGGAATGGCTTTTCAAATGATTGCGATCATTTTGTTAAGCGTATGGGCCGGAATTAAAATCGACGAGAAATTTCAAAGAGAAAAGCCCCTTTTCCTTATCTTTTTTGCTATATTCGGAGTTTTTATAGCTCTTTATGTGGCATTAAAAGATTTTGTAAAATTCAAATAGGGATGAGGGATTATTTTAAGATTTATATCTACCTGCTTTTTATGTATCTTGGACTTTCTTTTTCAGGATACTTTATTTTAAAGAAAATTGATATATCGCTTATTTTCAGTCAGCTTAGCACTCTGCTAACCGGAGCTCTCATTATTTCATTTATTTCCACCACCATTTTTCTCAAAGGTCTTAGTCTTTCTAAAAGTAAAAATGTAATTGCAACCCTTTTGGCAATAGTATTAAAATTTTTACTCTTTATTGCCCTTATAGGAATTTATGCTGTACTATACAATGAACTTACAATTACTTTTCTCATCACATTTTTTATAATATATTTGGCATTTACTTCTTATCTTTTGATTACTTTTGTTACTATTCTTAAATCTAAAAATGAATTTAAACCTGATGTTAATGGGGAGCAAGTATAGAAAACTGATTTTAGTTTCATTTATCTCAGCAACATTTAGCCTGGTTCCTTATTTTGGAAACGCTCAGGATCAACATAATACTAACGAACAGGATACTCATGCCGCAGTGATTTCTGATTCCGGAAGTCATGATAGTAGTTCGCATAGCCAGTCTGCCGATGCAACATTCGATCCGGGTCTGTTTATCATCGATCACGTTAAAGATTCGCACGAATGGCATTTGTGGACCAAAGCAGACGGTAATCATGTAAGTGTTCCCCTGCCCATAATTCTTTATAGTAAGGAAAGTGGATTACAGGCCTTCTTTTCTTCTAAACTCGCACACGGTCATCATCATAAGGGATTTTATTTAGAAGACGGAAAAATATGGGAGGAGCTGGCTAATCATGAAATTGTGTCTCCACTCGATTTTTCTATAACCAAGAATGTGGCAGGAATGTTGGTGGCAGCTCTAATTATGCTTATTCTTTTTATCAGAATGGGATCTATTTACAGGAAAAAAGAGCTCTCTGTCCCCAGCGGACTTAACGGCTTTTTGGAACCCATGATACTTTTCATCAGAGATGATATTGCCATTCCTAACATCGGAGAAGAAAAATATGCCAAATTTATGCCTTATCTTCTCACCGTATTTTTCTTCATTCTTATCAATAATATAATGGGCTTAATACCATCGGTTATACCCTTTGGAGCGAATGTAATGGGGAATATTGCGGTTACCTTTGTGCTTTCCTTTATTACCTTCATCATAACCCAGTTTAACGGAACCAAAACATACTGGAAGCATATTGTCGCCACACCGGGTGTACCTTTCTGGCTGGCTCCGGTTATGATACCCGTGGAAATTATTGGATTGTTTTCCAAACCTTTTGCCCTTATGATCAGGCTTTTTGCGAATATCACCGCAGGACATATTATTATTCTAAGCCTTATTTCGCTTATTTTTATCTTTAAAAGCATCTTTATAGCTCCCGTATCTATTGCCTTTGTGCTTTTTATGGATTGTATTGAAATTCTGGTTGCTTTTTTGCAAGCTTATGTATTTACATTGCTTTCAGCATTGTTTATTGGATTAGCCGCCAAAGAGCACCATCATTAATAAACCAAATTTAAATTTAAAATTATGACAGGTACATTAGCAGCAGTTGGAGCAGGTCTCGCCGTAATAGGTGCAGGACTTGGAATTGGAAGAATTGGCGGACAGGCAATGGACGCAATCGCACGTCAGCCGGAAGCTGTTTCTCTGATTCAAACCACAATGATTATTGCCGCAGCCCTTATTGAAGGTGCCGCTCTTTTTGCTATCGTTGTTGCCCTTATTGCTTAATTTGCAAAGTTCGTCTAATAACGGTTGGTTGTTAGACGAACTGTATTTATTTTTGAAAAAATTCAGCTTGCTTTATTTTATTCTTTATAGAAATGGCAAGCTTTAAATAATAAAAAATATGGATCTTGTAACGCCGGGAATAGGACTGATAGTCTGGACTACCCTAATTTTTTTAATCTTGCTTTTCCTGCTGAAAAAATTTGCGTGGACACCTATAAATAATGCCGTAAAGACCAGGGAGGAAAGCATACGAGCAGCCCTTTCTTCTGCCGATAAGGCAAAAGAGGAAATGCTTCTTTTACAAGCCGATAATGAAAAAATAATTATTAAAGCCAGGAATGAGAGGGATTCATTACTTAAGGAGGCAAAAGAGGTTAAAGAAACTATAATTGAAGAGGCAAAGCAAAAAGCTGAGAGCGAAGCTAAAAAGCTTATTGAACAGGCCCGAACAAGTATTAAAAATGAGAAGTTTTCTGCTATCAATGAAATCAAGGAGCAGGTGGCAATCCTTTCGGTGGAGATTGCAGAAAAAATCCTTAGGGAAAAATTAGCTAACGATAAGGAACAGAAAGATTTATTAGATAAGCTGCTGAAAGATATTAAACTGAATTAAAGGGGATTATGAACGAAAGTAAAATATCGGTTCGTTATGCTAAGGCACTTTTCCTTTCATCGCTTGAAGAGAAAAGTTTAGACGTGGTTTTTAAGGACGTTGGTTTGCTTAATGAGGCATTTATAGTCCCGGGATTTGTTGAAATGCTTATGAGCCCGGTAATAAAAACTTCAGAAAAAAAGAAATTGATGGAAACTGTTTATGAAAAGAACATCTCCCCTTTAAGCATGAAATTTTTGAACCTGGTAGTATCAAATAACAGAGAAACCTATCTTGAAGGAATATTGCGAAATTTTGTCGGCCTTTATCGTAAACATAAAGGTATTAAAAAGGCAGAGCTTATTGTTTCTTCAGAGGTTTCGGATGATTATAAGGAGAAATTTCTTAACTTACTGGGAAAAGTCTTTGATGCAAAAATTGAACTAAACAGTAAAATCAATCCGGATATAATTGGAGGCTTCATTTTAAAAGTTGACGATGAGCAATTTGATGCCAGCGTAAGCTCTGCTCTCTCCGGAATAAAAAAGAATTTATTAGAAAAATCGTATTGATAAATAAAATAAAAATATGGCGGATATTAAACCTGCAGAAGTATCTGAAGTACTGAAGAAACAACTTCAGGGATTTAAAACGGGAGTAGAACTCGAAGAAGTCGGATCTGTTTTACAGGTAGGCGACGGGATAGCCCGTATTCACGGACTTTCAAAAGTTCAGGCAAATGAACTTGTTGAGTTTGACAGTGGGGTAATGGGCATTATCCTGAACCTGGAAGAAGATAATGTCGGAGCGGTTCTTTTGGGATCTTCCGATTTAATTAAAGAGGGCGATACTGTAAAACGAACCAAGAGAATTGCCTCAATAAATGTGGGAGAAGGACTCCTGGGCAGAATTATTAACACCATTGGCGAACCGATAGACGGAAAAGGTGCTATTCCCGGAGTAAGCTATGAATTACCTTTAGAGCGAAAAGCCCCCGGAGTTATTTATCGCCAACCGGTTACCGAACCGCTGCAAACCGGTATAAAAGCTATCGATGCTATGATTCCTATTGGCAGGGGTCAGAGAGAATTAATAATTGGTGACCGCCAAACCGGAAAAACTGCCGTAGCCATTGATACCATCATAAATCAGAAAGAATTTTATGAGAAAGGGAATCCTGTTTATTGTATTTATGTAGCCATTGGACAAAAAGGTTCAACCATTGCCAATGTGGCCAAAACACTTGAAGAAAAAGGCGCATTGCCATATACCGTTATCGTGGCCGCTACTGCCGCTGACCCTGCTGCGCTTCAGTTTTATGCTCCCTTTGCCGGAGCTACTATTGGAGAATTTTTCCGCGACACAGGAAGGCATGCTCTTATAATTTATGACGATCTTTCAAAACAAGCCGTTTCATACAGGGAAGTTTCCCTTCTTCTGCGTCGACCACCGGGACGGGAAGCTTATCCGGGAGATGTGTTTTATCTTCATTCAAGATTGTTGGAAAGAGCTGCTAAAATTATTTCTTCCGATAAGATTGCAAGAGATATGAACGATATGCCGGAAGTTCTTAAGCCTATGGTAAAAGGTGGCGGATCACTTACGGCTCTTCCTATCATCGAAACACAAGCGGGCGACGTTTCTGCTTATATCCCTACCAATGTAATTTCTATAACCGACGGACAAATATTCCTCGAAAGCAATCTTTTCCTTTCCGGGGTGCGACCTGCCATTAATGTGGGGATCTCTGTATCAAGAGTTGGAGGAAACGCCCAGATCAAATCGATGAAAAAGATTGCAGGAACTTTGAAAATTGATCAGGCGCAGTATCGTGAGCTTGAAGCATTTTCTAAATTTGGATCTGATCTCGACGCTGCTACCCTGGGGGTACTCGACAAAGGATCGAAAAACGTGGAAATCCTTAAGCAGGGATTGCATGAGCCTATGACAGTTGAAAAGCAAATAGCCATTATATATTGTGGATCAAAAGGGCTTTTAAGCAAAGTACCTGTGACAAAAATCAAAGAGTTCCAAACAGATTTCCTCGATTATATGGAAGCTAAACACAAAGACGTTCTTAAAGAGCTTAGTGAGGGAAGTTATAATGATAAAATAACCGGAACGCTTGATAAAGTAGCAAAAGAGATTTCTGCAAAGTATGAACATAACTAAATAATTGACCATCTGATAAATGGCAAATCTAAAAGAAATACGTACCCGGATTGCCTCCGTAACTTCTACAAGGCAGATTACTTCTGCTATGAAAATGGTTTCGGCGGCTAAATTCAAAAGAGCACAAGACGCAATTGTTGAACTCAGACCTTATGCAAATCATTTGCAATCCGTTCTTTCATCGCTTGGTGATGCACTTAAAGCCGATGAGGAAAATGTGTATGTAAACGCAAAGGAAACCGGTAAAGTTTTATTGGTTGTTGTAACCTCAAACAGAGGACTTTGCGGAGGGTTTAATTCAAACGTAGTTAAAAAAACACTTAGTCTCATAAATAATGAGTTTGCGCCATATTCTAAGAAAAATGGTGTTGACCTTTTTCTAATTGGGAAGAAAGGGTCGGATTTCTTTAAAAAAACAGACAGGAATATTGTTGGAATACATAACGAGATATTTGCTGATTTAAATCACGCTTCGGCATCTAAGCTTGCCAGTGAAATTATAGAAAAGTTCTTAAGCGGTGAATACAATCGTATAGAGATTGTATATAATCAATTCAAAAATGCAGCGGTTCAAATTCTTACCAATGAGCAATTTTTACCCATAAAAATAGAAGAAAAGGAAGAAAAATCTTCTATGCACACCTTCACCGATTATATTTTTGAACCAACCAAAGAGTATCTTGTTAAGGTGCTTATTCCAAAAAGCCTGAAACTACAGTTTTTTAAAGCGGTTCTCGACTCTGTGGCATCTGAACACGGCGCCAGAATGACGGCCATGCATAAAGCAACCGACAATGCAACGGAAATGATTAAAGACCTTAAACTGGAATACAATAAAGCCAGACAAGCCAGTATTACCAACGAAATTTTGGAAATTGTATCCGGGGCAAATGCCTTGGAAGGATGATTTTATTGTAGGGGCCTTGCATGCATGGCCCCTACAATAAAATCAATACTCATCCCAGCTCTTAACCATTACATCTTCAATATCCAGGGTGCAAACAGCGATCAGAAACGCGCTGGCAAGCCTGGCGTTTGTAATTAGAGGAATGTTAAAGTCAACAGCCCCGCGTCTGATAGAATAGTCATTTGAAAGCTCTGTTGAAGAAAGGTCTTTTGGGATGTTTACAACAAGGTCTATCATCTTATTCTTTATATAGTCGAGGGTATTGGGTTGTTTGTCCTCATCGGGCCAGTGCAATGGAGTTGATTCAATGCCGTTCAGTTTTAAGAAGTCGTGGGTTCCAAAGGTTGCAAATAAATTATAGCCTTTCTGCTGCAATAAGCGGCAACTGTTTACCAGCTCAACCTTTGATCGCATAGGACCTGTCGATAGCAAAATATTCTTCTTTGGTATGTTATAACCAACAGAAAGCATTGCCTTTAAAATAGCCTCGTAAAAGGTGTCGCCAATACAGCCCACCTCTCCGGTAGATGCCATGTCTACCCCCAAAATCGGATCGGCCTGTTTTAATCGTGAAAAGGAAAACTGAGGTGCTTTAATACCGATGTGATCAACATCGTAAATAGATTTATTGGGTTTTTCAACGGGAACCGATAACATAATTTTGGTAGCCATTTCAATAAAATTACACTTTAAGACTTTTGATACAAAAGGCATGCTTCTGGAAGCGCGTAAATTACATTCAATTACCTTAATATCATTGTCTTTAGCCAAAAACTGCATATTAAACGGACCGCTTATATTCAGTGCCTTGGCAAGATCACGGGCTATTCTTTTTATTCTTCGGGCGGTTTCAAAATAGATTTTCTGGGGAGGGAAAACAATAGTGGCATCGCCCGAATGAACTCCTGCGAATTCAACATGCTCAGAAATGGCATAGGAAAATAATTCACCATTCCTGCCAACAGCATCAATTTCAATCTCCTTGGCCTGCTCGATAAACTCCGAAACCACTACCGGATATTGTTTAGAAACGTGTGTGGCAAGTTTTAGAAAGTGCTCGAGCTCTTCTTTATTCGAAACAACGTTCATTGCCGCACCCGACAATACGTATGAAGGCCTTATTAGAACCGGAAATCCAACCAGGTCAGAAAAAGCATAAATTTCTTCCATGCTGGTAAGTTCCTGCCAGCGGGGCTGATCGATTCCCAGTTTGTCGAGCAACATGGAGAATTTATGACGATTTTCAGCATTATCAATAGATTCAGGTGAGGTACCCAGAATATTCACCTTCTGATTATGAAGCCGCATGGCTAAATTGTTGGGAATTTGTCCACCCACCGAAACTATCAGACCTTTTGGGTTTTCAAGGTCGTGAATATCCATTACCCGCTCGAAGGATAATTCATCGAAATACAAGCGGTCGCACACATCATAATCCGTACTTACGGTTTCAGGATTATAATTAATCATTACGGAACGATATCCTTCCTCATTTACCGTTTTAAGGGCATTTACACTACACCAGTCAAATTCAACAGAACTGCCAATCCGATAGGCGCCTGAGCCCAAAACAATAACCGACTTATGATCGTTTTCATAGCTGATATCATGACTAGATCCGCTGTAAGTAAGATAAAGGTAATTGGTTTGAGCCGGGTATTCTGCAGCCAGAGTATCTATTTGCTTCACCACAGGAGTAATCCCTATACTTTTTCGGTAATTTCTTACCTCAAGCATTTTTTTGGTTACATCCTTATCAGGATAAATTAAACGGGCAATCTGGTAATCTGAAAAGCCGGCTTTCTTTACATCGTGAAGTAAATTTACAGGTATTTCATTGATTCCCTTAATTTTTTCAATCTCTAATTTGAGCTTGAATATTTTTTCAAGTTTGAAAAGAAACCAATTGTCAATTTTTGTGTGTTCATGAATTTCTTCCACACTCATTCCCTTTTCAAAAGCCTCCGCAATGGCAAAAATCCTCATGTCTGTAGGAACTTCCAGCTCGGTAATCATTTCCTGATATTCGAGATCGTGATTCGCCACAAATCCGTGCGCCCCCATACCAATCATCCGTATCCCTTTCTGAATAGCCTCTTCAAAGGTTTTCCCAATGGCCATAATCTCTCCAACCGATTTCATGGCACTGTCAATATGTTTCGAAACTCCAATGAACTTATTCAAATCCCAACGAGGAATTTTAACCACAATATAATCGAGTGAAGGTTCAAAAAATGCAGGTGTGGTTTTGGTTATAGAGTTTTTTAATTCATGTAAACCATATCCCAAAGCAAGCTTAGCAGCTACAAAAGCCAAAGGATAACCGGTAGCCTTCGAAGCAAGTGCACTTGATCTGGAAAGCCGGGCGTTTACCTCTATAACGCGGTAGTCTTCAGAGTCGGGATCTAATGCATATTGTACATTACATTCACCAACAATACCTATATGCCTTATTAGCTCTATGGCAATCTTTCTGAGTTTATGATATTCACTATTGGTTAGGGTTTGAGATGGAGCAACAACGATACTCTCGCCGGTGTGAATTCCAAGCGGATCGAAGTTTTCCATATTACAAACCGTAATGCAATTGTCGTAGCGATCACGTACTACCTCGTATTCGATTTCTTTCCAGCCTTTTAAGGATTCTTCAACCAAAATTTGATTGGAATAGGAAAAAGCTTTGTCAGCCATCCCTTTTAATTCTTTCATATTGGAGCAAAATCCACTTCCCTGACCACCTAATGTATAAGCAGCACGAATAATTATTGGAAAGCCTATTTCCATTGCTGCTTTTTGGGCATCTTCGAAATTAGTAACGGCAAAAGAACGAGGTGTTTTAATGTTTTTTTCAGCCAGCTTTCTACTAAACAGTTCGCGGTCTTCTGTATCCATTATGGATTGAACAGGGGTTCCTAAAACCTGTATATTTTCTCTCTCTAATACACCCGAACGATATAATTCCACTCCGCAGTTTAATGCTGTTTGACCACCAAAAGCCAGAAGAATCCCCTGAGGCTTTTCCTTTTTTATTATTTTTTCAACAAAATATGGGGTTACCGGCAAAAAGTAAATCTTGTCGGCAATACCCTCGCTGGTTTGAACAGTGGCTATGTTTGGATTGATCAGAACCGTTTCCACACCTTCTTCACGCAATGCCTTTAACGCTTGTGATCCGGAATAATCAAATTCACCGGCTTCGCCTATTTTGAGAGCGCCGGAACCCAGAAGAATTACCTTTTTAATAGATTGATCCATGAATAAGGAGAGCTTAAAAATTATATAATACAAAAAATGCCGGTTAAGGCCAGATTAATCCGCATAATGAATTCATAATGCAAAAAAAGGAATTAATCCAATAGCCAGATTTATTTTTCTATGCAAAACTACAAATATTTTTCAAAAACTTGTTGTTTAAAATAAAAAATGTATAAATTTGCAAAGAAAATGTATAAAAATACATTATGAAAAATAAAAGTGAACGTTTATTACAAATCAGAAAGTTGATTGCCTCTGAAAAGATTGCTAGTCAGGACGAAATGCTTTCCCTCCTGGTCGAAAAGGGATTTACAATGACACAGGCGACCTTATCAAGGGATTTGAAATATTTAAGGGTTTCAAAATTGCATGATGCTGAGAAGGGATATGTGTATTTTTTGCCGGAGAGCGATATACAGGAATCTTTTACTCCATGGACGGGATTTCTGATAGAAGGTTATGTTTCTATTGAATTCGCACAAAATCTGGTGATAATGAAAACCCTGCCGGGTTATGCAAGCAGTATTGCTTCGGCAATAGATTCGATGGGAATGGTTGAGTTGGCCGGAACGATAGCCGGTGATGACACAATAATTATGGTTCCCAGAGACGGATCAAACAAACAGGAAATTAAAAAACAATTGGGTATGGTAATACCCGGAATTTAAATTAAGCTAAGATGTTAAAATTTGTAGTTAGAAATGCTGAAGCTGCCGATCTGAAATATGTCGATCATATTGTAACAGCCATATACAAAGCTTCACAAAAGAAGGGAACGGGTATTGCTGTTCGTACACCGGAATACATTACAGAAAAAATTCTTGATGGGAAAGCCATTATTGCTCATACCGATTCTGAAAACTGGGCAGGCTTTTGTTATATTGAATCATGGGGACACAATAAATATGTGGCAAACTCCGGATTGGTTGTTGAGCCTATGTTTCAGGGCGAAGGACTGGCTAAGGCAATCAAAGAAAAAGCTATGCTACTTTCTTTTACCCTTTTTCCCGGGGCAAGACTTTTTGGTTTAACAACAAGTCTGGCTGTGATGAAAATAAACACCGATCTTGGTTATCAACCGGTTACTTTGTCGGAGCTTACCGATGACGATGCATTTTGGAAAGGATGTGAATCATGCCCCTATTATGATATTCTTGTCAGAACCAAAAGAACCCATTGCCTGTGTACAGGAATGATAAAAAAACAGGAAAAAACACTCGAGCAGCTGGAAGCACAGCAGATCAAGTCTAATAAAATTATCATTAAATAAGGGTATTAAGAAAGCTTATCTGCCGGAAAATATTCAGGAATTAATTTCAGAAAAAAATCAACTAAAAATGGAAAAAGTAGTATTAGCATTTAGCGGGGGATTGGACACCTCTTTTTGCACAAAATATTTATCGGATGATAAAGCCTATGAAGTTCATACTGTAATTGTTAATACAGGAGGTTTTAATGAAGAGGAACTGGGTATAATTGAGAAAAAGGCTTATGAATATGGATCAAAACGCCATCTTACCATTGATGCTACACAAAGCTACTATCAGAACTGTTTGAGATATCTCATTTTTGGAAACGTACTGAGAAACCGAAATTACCCCTTTTCGGTAAGTTCTGAAAGAAGCTTCCAGGCGATGGAGGTAATAAAGTATGCTCAAAAGGAAAAGATTTCAACTATAGCTCATGGCTCAACAGGTGCAGGAAACGATCAGGTAAGGTTTGAGTCCATTGCAAGGGTATTGGCTCCCAGCATTGAAGTATTAGCCCCCATAAGAGATTTGTCAATCAGCAGGGATAAAGAAATTGAGTACCTGAAATCGAAAGGCTTAAATTATGTGGCAGAAAAAGCAAAGTACTCCATAAATAAAGGCTTGTGGGGGACCAGTGTGGGCGGGGAGGAGACTCTCAGCTCAAACCGCGAATTGCCGGAAGAAGCTTTTCTGGATAAATTGAGTAAAACAGGTACAGAAATTATTACTATCGATTTTTTAAAGGGCGAGCCTTTCAAATTAAATGATGTGGAATACAAAAATAAGACAAAGCTGATCTCCGATTTGGAAAAGATGGCCGCGCCCTATGCCATTGGCCGTGATATTCATGTGGGAGATACAATTATTGGAATTAAAGGCAGGGTTGGCTTTCAGGCTGCAGCGGCCTTAATTTTGATAGACTCTCATTATAGTCTTGAAAAGCATGTGTTAAGTAAGTGGCAACAAAGCTGGAAGGAGCAGCTGGGAAACTGGTATGGGATGTTTGTGCATGAATCACAGTTCCTGGATCCCGGCATGAGAGACATTGAAGCCTTTCTGGAAAGCTCTCAAAGATATGTTAGTGGAAGGGTTAATGTTCGTTTACGCCCCTATCACTATAATATCACAGGAGCTGAAAGCAAACACGATCTGATGAATTCAAGCTTTGCTAAATACGGGGAAGAAAATTTGAGCTGGGGAGGAAATGATGTAAAAGGTTTCACCCGGATAATGTCGAATGCCACAAGCATTTTTTATCAGGTAAATAAACAGGAAGAAAAGAAACTTGAAACAGAAAAATAGGGGGCTTTTATTATGAATTATGAAAAAAAAATAGCGATTATCGGCAGCGGGAATATTGGCACTGCGATTTACAGGGGATTAATTTCTAAAAAACTGTCACCCGGCCAATTCTTTCTTACCCGCCGGCAGTCAGATCTCTTAGCTAAGTACAAAGCTGAGGGCGCACAGGTTGGTTCTGATAATAATGAAGCAGTTCAAAAATCGGAGATCATTATTCTTTCTGTTTTGCCCAGCCAATTGAAGGAAATTTTATTTGAAATAAAAGATAGTCTTGACGATTCAAAAATTCTTATATCTATTGTTACAGCCTATTCTATTTCAGAAATAAAAACTTTTACCGAAAGTAAATGTCCGGTTGTATTAGCCATGCCCAATACTGCCTTATCGGTTGGCGAATCTATGACCTGCATTGCGGCAGATAAAAGCGATAAAGCAGCCATTGATATTACTTTTGACTATTTTGAACTTGTAGGGAAAGTATTAAAAATTCCTGAGAATTTAATAGGAGGAGCAACCATCTTAGCGGCATGTGGCGTTGCCTTTTTTATGCGCTACATTCGGGCTGCCTCACAAGGCGGAATACAAGTTGGTTTTCACGCCGGCGACGCACAGCTTATAGTCGCACAAACAGCAAAAGGTGCCAGTAAACTACTTCTTACAACCGGAAATCACCCCGAAACAGAAATCGATAAAGTTACGACACCTATGGGCTGTACCATTGCCGGACTGAATGAAATGGAACATAATGGAATGAGTTCCGCCCTTATAAAAGGAATTGTTGCTTCCTATAACGAGTTAAGTAAACTAAAATGAACACGGCATATTACAATCAGGCACTTAATCTGCTCCGGCAACTGATATCTATTCCTTCTCTTAGCGGAGAGGAAGGTTTTCTGGCCGACTTTTTATCGAAATGGTTAAGAGAAAAGGGATTTTCGGTGAAACGAATCCATAATAATATTTGGTCAGAATCGATAATTTCCCCCGATCTGCCAACCATTTTGCTTAACTCTCACATGGACACGGTTAAAGCTGTTTCGGGATGGTCTCGTGATCCGTTTATTCCGGAAGAGACCGATGAATTTATTTACGGATTAGGCGCCAGCGATGCCGGCGCCAGCCTGGTTTCTTTGTTAATGGCATTTATTGCACTGTCTAAAATTGAAAATCGCGCCTATAACCTCATCATGCTAATCTCTGCTGAAGAGGAAAATTCGGGTCCGCACGGAATTTCTTCCGCCATAGAAAAAATTGGAAAAATCGACCTTGCTGTGGTAGGGGAACCAACCGAAATGCAGTTGGCTATTTGTGAACGAGGACTAATGGTTCTTGATTGTATTGCAAAAGGAACCGCTGCTCATGTAGCTCATAAAAACGGAGATAACGCCATTCTGAAGGCGATGAGGGATATTGACATACTATACGGACTGAAGTTTAAGAAAACATCAAAATTATTAGGTGACGTCCAGTTGGAGGTTACTCAGATAGAGGCCGGCTACCAGCACAATATCGTTCCCGATGTTTGTAAGTTTGTTGTTGATGTGAGAACAAATGAAAATTATACCAATAAAAAGGCTCTTCAGATTATTCAGGAAAGTGTAAAATCGGAAGTAGTACCCAGATCACTGCGACTAAAAGCATCTTTTATTGACCCCGAACATTCCCTGGTAAAAAAAGCAAAAAAAATGGGATTGCATACATTTGGATCTAAAACCATGTCGGATCAGGCTCTGATACCCGCACCCTCTGTGAAAATAGGCCCCGGGAAATCCAGTCTTTCACATAAAGCCGATGAGCATATAGAAAAACTTCAAATAAAGCAATGTATAGATTTGTATATTAATTTACTAAAAGATTATAAAATATAATGAAGCTTTGGGAAAAAGGCATAAAAACAAAAGAGGTAATCCTTGAATTTACCTCTGGTGAGGACAGGATACTGGATTTGCGTCTGGCCAAGGATGACGTAATAGCCTCCATGGCTCATTCGGCAATGTTGGGGAAGGTCGGACTTTTAACCGAAACAGAAACAAGGGACTTAATAAATTCTTTGCTGGAAATATTTTATGCTGTGGGTGCCGGAACCTTTGAAATTGAACCCGGGATGGAGGATGTTCATTCACAGGTGGAGAAAATCCTTACTCAGAAACTGGGCGATACAGGTAAGAAAGTTCACACTGCCCGTTCTCGTAACGATCAGGTAATAACCGATCTGAAGCTATACTACCGATCTGAGATTATTTCGATAGTAGAAAAGTTAAAGTTCTTGGTTGAAAAACTATTGCTGAAAAGTGATGAAAATGCGGATGTTGAGATACCGGGATATACGCATTTCCAGGCAGCCATGCCTTCGAGCTTTGGTTTATGGTTTGGGGCTTATGCAGAGTCTTTAACCGAGGATCTGCAAGCCTTGTCGGGAACTTTCAGGTATATCAATCAAAATCCCCTGGGCTCAGCTGCAGGATATGGTTCATCTTTTCCAATCGACCGACAGTTTACAACCGAGTTGCTGGAATTCGACGATTTGCACATTAACTCAGTAAACGCACAGCTTTCAAGAGGCAAATCTGAAAAGTTAATGATGTCCGGGATATCCGGAATTGCGGGGAGTCTTTCTAAAATGGCCATGGATATGGTGCTCTTTATGAATCAGAATTTTAATCTGATGGGTCTGAATGAGGAATTTACCACCGGATCTTCCATAATGCCCCACAAAAAAAATCCGGATGTTTTGGAGTTAATCAGAGCAAAGGCAAACAGAATTCAGGCAAAAGAGACCGAAGTTTTGTTGCTTATCAACAACCTTCCTTCGGGATACCACCGCGATTTTCAGCTATTAAAGGAGATTTGTTTTCCCGCGATTGATGATGTGAATCAACTTCTTCAGATTATGACACTTGTTGTCGATAATGTTGAAATGAAGGAGATCGACAGGAATGATGAAAAATACAAATATTTAGCTACGGTTGATTCCATTAATGAGAAAGTAATACAGGGCACAGCATTTCGGGATGCATACAAAGAGGTTGCTGAAGAAATAAGTGAAGGGAAATATAAAGCCGGAAAAAAAATTACCCATAGCCATATTGGAAGCATTGGTAATACCGGTTCAGGCAGAATTATGGACAAACTGATAAAGGAAATTTCATTTTTTCAGCTTGAAAAGTATTCGGCTTTCGATAATAATTTTATTAATAGGATGAAAAGTCAATATAATGTCTGAGCGTAAAAGTATACTAAATAAAAAGAGGATTGTTATCAAAGTCGGCTCAAGTACTCTTACTCACCCAAACGGAAGCCTGAATCTGTCGAGGATAGAAAAACTGGCCGGGGTTATTACCTATCTTCACAATCAGGGTAAAGAAGTGGTGTTGGTTTCTTCAGGTGCCATTGCTGCCGGGGTGGGGAAAATAGGTTTGGATAAAAAGCCTGCAGATAAGATTAAAAAACAGGCACTGGCGGCAATCGGCCAGGCTGAGCTGATAAAAATATATGAAAAGTTTTTTGAAGAATACAATAAAACCGTGGCCCAGCTATTGTTAACACGCGACGGAATAGAAAATGCCAGTCGTAGGAGAAACGCCAGAAATACCTTTAAGGAATTACTGAGTATGAAAGTGATTCCTATTGTAAATGAAAACGATACGGTAAGTACCGATGAAATTGAATTTGGCGACAACGACATTCTTTCTGCTATGGTGAGCTCGCTTATTAATGCCGATTTACTAATTATACTAAGTGATATAGACGGAGTGTATACCAGCGATCCGAATATAGATAAAAATGCCCGGTTGATATCTGATTTAAGCAAAGAGGATGGAGATATTTCAAAATTCATTTTTGATAGTGAATCGGCTTTTGGCAGCGGAGGAATGGCATCAAAATTAACAGCTGGAAAACATTGTGTTGAAAACGGTATTGATATGGTTATAGCAAATGGTGCAAATCCATCGATAATTTACACGGTTTTGGAAGGTAAGGAAGTGGGGACGTACTTTAAGGGAAGTGAGTAAGTTGGGACAGACTTTAGACAGCAGAGGCTTTGTTATATTTAAAGGGCCACAAATAATTTTTTCTTGCTGTATTTCAATTTGAAATTAGAGCGCACAAAAAAGAACCAGGGCCAAAGGCCTGAAATCAAACAGCTCTGGGCGTAGCCCAGAGCTGCGACATCAAAATTATTAACCTAATATATGGTGGATAAATTATCATAAGCCCTTATAAAAAAAGGGTAGAACCAATAACATAAAAAATGGAAGAACTAGTTATAATAGGAATAAAAGCCAAAATAGCCGCAAAAAGTCTTGGTACAGCATCTTCCTCAAAGAAAAATGCAGCTTTGCAAATTACTGCAGATAATCTGATTAAAGGCACTGCAGAAATCCTGTCTGCCAATGAAACAGATATTGAAAATGCTAATATCAGCGGATTAAAAGGTGCGATTGTCGACCGTTTGCTTCTTACCGAAGAAAGAATTGTGGGCATTGCGGATGCGCTTAAAGATTTGGTAAATCTCGAAGACCCGGTAGGGGAAGTAATTTCAATGAAACAGCGTCCGAACGGACTCAAAATCGGACAAAAACGGGTGCCGATAGGAGTAATCGGAATGATTTACGAATCGCGTCCCAATGTTACCGCCGATGTTTTTGGCTTGTGTATAAAAACCGGAAACGTGGTAATTCTAAGGGGAGGAAAGGAAGCTTTTCATTCGAATTACGCCATAGTAAATATTTTGAGGAAGTCGTTGAAGGAAGCGGGTCTGCCTGAAGATTCAGTTCAGCTTATTCAGGACACCAGTAGGGAAAGTGCCGTTGGTCTGATGAAGATGAATGAATATCTCGATTTGCTTATCCCCCGGGGGGGCGCAGGACTTATTCAAAGTGTGGTGATGAACAGCACTGTTCCGGTAATTGAAACGGGGGTGGGGAATTGTCATATTTATGTAGATGAATATGCGAATCACAGGCAAGCCATAGATATTGTTTTTAATGCTAAAACCCATCGTCCGGGAGTTTGTAATGCGGCAGAAAGCCTGATTATTCACTCTGCCGTGGCTAAAGAATTGTTACCATCAATTGCTGCTAAATTACAGGAAAAGGATGTTGAGATCAGGGGAGATAAAGCGGTTTGCGAAATTCTTTCATCGGCTCTTCCGGCAACGGAAGAAGATTGGGGAACGGAATATCTCGATTATATAATTTCAGCAAAAGTGGTTGATACGCTGGAAGAGGCTATGGAGCATATTGAAAAGTACGGAACAAAGCATTCGGAAGCTATCATTACCGAGAATTATAGCAATGCCCAGAAATTTCTGGATGAGGTTGACTCCGCTGCCGTTTATGTAAATGCTTCAACCCGTTTTACCGATGGATACGAATTTGGTTTTGGAGCAGAAATAGGAATCAGCACACAAAAATTGCACGCCCGGGGTCCAATGGGCTTGAAAGAATTAACTACCACAAAGTATATTATTTACGGCAGTGGCCAGATTCGGGAGTAGGATTGTTATTTTAAAGATCTGATCAGGATTTTTTGTTTGCCATTTACGAAGGCAAGAGGATTTTTATTGCTTAATAAGTTTCTGATTATAAAACAATTCCTCTTCCGAAGATAGTTTCAAGATATAAATTCCCTTTTCAATAAAGCTGAGGTTGATACTTTCACCTTTACTCATAGAATTTTCAAGTATGAGCTTTCCGGTGAGATCGTATAATTGAAGTCGGTAATTATATAGATCTTTATCCCTTATCTCAATATTTAGGTATGCCGAAACCGGGTTTGGATATACAATTACATCAAAAACATTTGAAAGAGATCTGCTCCCGATACCCACGTCGTAATACCAGTTATTATCCAAAAAAGTCAATCGATCAGCAAGCCATGTTTTAAAGAAATTTATTTCCTCCACATAGCTGTTCCCTATGAATTTATTAGGCCAGATTTCAATACCAAGTATGGGCCAGCGAATAAAATTTCTGTCAATCGCTTCCCCCAGATAATCTATCGTTTCGTCGATGTAGCCCATAATGCTGTCGTTGCTGAAGAAAGTATTCCTGAAAATGGAATACCGTTTCATCAGGTTTTGCTGATAATCGGGATCTTGCATTAGGCGTGACCACCAGTGCATGGTTTGATATTCATAAGGACCATAATTGGGATATAACCATTCTGTTGTAGAAAAATTTCTGTCGGCATAATTTACATTTCCATAGCATAAATTAAAATCCCATAATGGACCGGCATGCAATCGTCCGTCTTTTGAATCGGCATTTTTATTGAAATAAGTGCTATATCTGTAGCCATCAACATTATTCCCCAGTTCCTGCATAATCTGAAAATCAGCAAAGGAATTTCCGTCCATAAACTTCCTGAAACCGGTTTCCGGATCCTTAAAATAAGGCGCATTTAAGGCTGTTTCCAGATCATAAAGAAAATCCCTGATATAAATCTTCTGTTCAGAAGTAATTTTTTCAGCTTCTGGATAATAATAGCTAAAGGCATAATCTCTTGAACCTGGAAAGGCATATCCGGCACTTCCAAAAAAATAATCTAGGTTTTGGGTTAGTCCGTCCACTTTATCAACACGTACAATATACCCACCGGTCAGGCTGTCGCCGGAATTATGTGTGGAATTGGTTTTCTCGACATCAACCCTGTCGCCATCGCGTTTAATTTTTTCCATTAAAAGATAAATCCCCTGATAATCTCCATTAAGATACAGCTCACAATATTTAAAACGAGGCGCCCAGTCTCCCATTTTAATACCGAGATGGTAGGTAAGGGCATTTCTCATGAGTGTTTTGTCAGAATAAGGCGCATGCAATATCCAATCACTTTCTTCGGGCATGCCAAGAAGGTTTGCTTTCAAATCCTCTCCAAACTCATCTCTCGTTTCTACAGAATAGGAATCTTTAGGAAAAAAATACTGCGAACTTTGACCACGTACTTCAATTCCAATTTTTCCGGAATAATCGGTACCGGCATCGCTTATATAGTTTGTCATTCCCAAGCCATTGTCGATTACTTTCATAAAGGCCTCAATTTTTGGTTCGTTTGGGATTTCAACATGGTTGGTTTCAATTACAATAAGAGGCAACTTCGAGCTTCCGTCGGTTGGGGCAACAAACCAACCGGGAGTTTCATAATATTTGTCTGAAGTATTATTTGTTGAGGCTATAAGCCAGGTGGAAGATGACAAATCAGAAGAAGTGGCGGAGCAGTTATGTATTTCAACAGCCAGACAATTTTCACCTTCAATAAGAACGCTGCTTATTAAAGTTTGGTCGATAGAAAATTTATCGGGAAGACCGCCGACAGGCATTTTTGCTTCATGATCACAATGGTCGGTAAACTGATCGAATGAAGGATTAACACCAGCATTTGTCATATTTTCACGTGCTATTTCTATACCATTCAGATAGGCAATAAATCCATCGTCATAGTCGAGATAAAGTTGCAAAGATTGTATTTCTGAAAGGTTTATTATATTGAAATTATGCCGGATGTACAAACAGCTTGTTTGAGTAATAATCGTTGCGTCATCCCCGTCTTCATAACCTATTCCTCCGGATCCCGATGCCCAGTTACTGTCTTCATAATTCAACGCCTTCCAGTTTTCAGGTACAGTATCGTTCCCAAGAGAATAACGCCATGTAAATTCTGCATTTACAAGAGATTCCCAATTTAAAAAATCCTGAGAGAAACTAAAAGCCGAAAACAGGACGGTAGCGGCTAAAATTGATAGAATTTTTTTCATACAGGAGCCAAAGATATAAATTCCGGGGTATTAATTGCGGGATATGTTTTTTAGTTTATTCAACGAATTTATTCTTAAAAACGATTCTGAGTCTAATTTCGTCCGGACTAAATATACCCGATCGTTTGGCGGGAATCCAAAGCGGACCCTCCTCAATAAGTCGTATAGCCTCTTTGCTGAAACTGGTGTCAGGACTTTCTATAAGCCGGAATTGTTCGGCCTTACCTTTTTCGTTAATTATAAAACCAAGAATAACCACGGCTCTGTTTTTTTCAGGAAGAGCCTCCTGAATACGAATGTTCTCATAGAGATATTTTCGATAATTTCTCATGCCGGTTTCGGGTTTGGCAGGAATATAATTGCTTATCTCCTTGTCCTCATCAAGATCAATAATTAAAACTTCTTCCAATGAAAATGCCGACACAGAATCCATTTGCATCCGAAAGCCCATTTCATTAACGGTCACATCTGACTCAGCCGCTGATACCGTGGGAGTCGCAGCTGATTTTTTTGCGCGGGAGGCGGACTTCTCCATAGAAAACTCATTAACAGCAACCGGGCTAATAACTTCCGAATCAGCCTGAGAACCAAGGTTTTCGCCTACTCCTTTTTCAACAGTTGATTTAAAGGCAGCGACCACCATCTGCTCCCGGACTTCTGCCACTTCATATTCTTCGCTAAACTCAAGGGTAACTTCTGTCAGATCTTCATCATCCATTACAAAAACAGTCTCTTCCGGAGTTATCGTTTTCTCATCGGCTTTATCAGGTTTAGAAACAGATGCTATTTTATCTTCAGCGACCGGTTTGGCTTCTTTTTTGGGAATTTCAGATTCTCTTATTTCATCTATCGATCCGGCTTCTGTTTGATTTGAATCTGCCCCGGTAAGATCAAAAGCTTTGTCAACGGACTTTTCCTCTCTTTCAATTTGTTCAGAAACCCGCAGATTTTCAGGGAACTCATCCATTTGCCTGTTGAACACCAATAAATAACTCAATGACAGACTGAGGATTATGGCAATTCCGGCGGCTATCCTATAAATCATTATCCGACGTCCCCGATTTATACGCGTATTCAATTGTGACTTTATTTGGCGGAGATCGGACTCAAGTTCATCAGGGGAAAGTGTTTGAAAGCCTTCCATGGCCTCTTTTTCAAAAGCATCTTTTTCAAGATTTCTTTCCAGGGCATTCCTTTCACGACCCCCAAGCAGATCGCGGAGATAATCGAGGATTTTCCCGACAGAAGAGTTTATATTTCCTTTATTGTCTGACATTTTTACTTTCTAAACAAAGTTTCAAATTTCTTTTTCCATTTTGCAAGAAGCTTTTCACTTTCTTTTCCTCCAGCTTCAACAGTTCACAGATTTCCTTATACGACTTCTCCTCCAGATAGAACAATTGTATGCATTTTTGTTGCTCATCCTTTAGTCTTTCAATACATTCGCGAAGAGCAGCATCCATATCCGGTTTATCTTCATCTATAGGATGCACCACTTCCTCATATTCCATAAAAATTTCCTGCTCTATTATGAATTTTTTGTTTTGCTCTCCTTTGGTTTTTTCCGACCTCAGATGCATCAAAGAATGATTTTTAGAAACTACATACAGCCAGCTTTTGAAATTTTTAATGTCGTTTTTTGGAATTTCAGTGATCAGCTTCTCGAAAATTTGCATCACCGCATCCTTTGAGCTTTCCCTGTCCTGCAAATACTTCAAACAAACCCCATAAACCAGATGCATATATTTATTATACAGTTCCCCAAGCAAATCGAGATTGGCACTTTCCCGAAAGCTTTGCAATAGATATTCGTCGGTATGTTGGTCTTTGATGTTCAAATTATATATTCTAATTGCAATTGGCCGCCAATTTTTATGCTGTTATTACACAGAGAACCACAGAGGAAACACTGAGTTACACAGAGGAAGAGATTTAAGAATTCCCCAAAATGATTGCATAAACATACATTTTTTTGTGCAACTCTGTGCAACTCTGTGGATTCTCTGTGTTCCTCTGTGTAACAATTTATTTTTCCAATCGCCAGATAATAAAACATTTACAGTTAAATAATTAATTCCCACATAAAAATGAATTGTTTTTTTATGGAATTTCAACTCCCCCCGCATCCTACAGGTGAAGTTAAACAAAAACACAATGTCATGAAAAAATTAATTGCATATTTAGTAATTCTGTCCATCACTGCTCTAAGCATACAGGCACAAAGTCGTACTATTACCGGCACGGTTAGTGATGAACAAGGCACGGTACTAGAAGGAGTTATCGTAAATGTAAAAGGAACAAATGTTAATACTCTCAGCAATTACAAAGGTGAGTACAGCATACAGATTAGTTCCACGAGTACACATCTTTTATTCTCTCTTATCGGATTTGAAAGCCGGGAGGTGAAAATCTCAGGCCGATCCATTATCGATGTTATACTTAAGTCAACACAATTGGAAATGGAATTTGAATTTGCAGATGATGCCGAGGAAGCAATATCTGCTCCCGCTATGGATAAAGTGAGTTACTCTTCAGCAAAAAAACACATGAGGGAATCACAGACCATGTATTTTGCAGGATCTGCCCGGCCGGATAATACACAAGTTCAATGGAACACCGAAGGCTATTCAACCATTCATGAAAACGGCTATAAAAACGTTATCGACGCGCCATTATCCACATTTTCAATAGATGTTGACAAAGCTTCCTATTCCAATGTTCGCAGATATTTAAACAGCGGTCAGATGCCTCCAAAGGACGCGGTTAGAATAGAAGAAATGATTAATTATTTCTCTTACGATTACCCGGAACCCAAGGACGAACATCCATTTTCAGTAACAACGGAACTATCTGTTTGTCCGTGGAATACCGGTCACCAGTTATTACACGTAGGACTGAAAGGCATGGATATCGACAAGGGTGAACTGCCCGCTTCCAACCTGGTTTTTTTGATTGATGTTTCCGGTTCCATGAGTGCTCAGAATAAACTCGGACTTTTAAAGCCTGCATTTACAATGCTGGTAAATCAGCTTCGGGCTGAAGATAAAGTGTCGATTGTTGTTTATGCCGGGGCTGCCGGACTCGTTTTAGAACCTACTTCAGGGAAAAACAAGGAGAAAATTCTGGCTGCTATTGAAAAGCTCAGTGCGGGAGGTTCAACTGCAGGTGGCGCAGGACTGGCTCTTGCCTATAAAACAGCCTCTGAGAACTTTGTTGAGGACGGGAACAACCGGATTATTCTGGCAACCGACGGCGATTTTAATGTGGGAGCATCGTCGAATGCAGAAATGGAGAGAATGATAGAAAAGGAAAGAGAGAAAGGAATCTATATGACTGTTCTCGGATTTGGAATGGGAAATTACAAAGACGATAAAATGGAGATCATCGCCGACAAAGGAAATGGAAATTATGCCTATATCGATAATATCCAGGAAGCCAGGAAAGTACTGGTTAATGAATTTGGCGGAACCCTGTTCACCATTGCCAAAGATGTGAAGTTCCAGTTAGAGTTTAATCCACAGCGAGTAAAAGCCTATAGATTAATAGGATATGAAAACAGAATATTGAACGATGAGGATTTCAACGACGACAAAAAAGACGCAGGTGAAATGGGAGCCGGACATACCGTTACTGCTCTTTATGAGATCATACCAGCCGGATCGGATGAAGGCATCTATAAGATTGATCCCCTGAAATATCAGGAGATCCTTGGTCTCAGGGATGTTAAGCCCAATAAAAATGCTGAATTGCTTACCATTAAGCTTAGGTACAAAAAGCCTGACGGATTTAAGAGTATCTTGATTGAAAGGCCGGTTCAAGGTGAAATACTTGATAAAAATGAGCTTTCGGATAACTTTAGATTTAGTGCTGCTGTTGCTGAATTCGGACTAATACTCAGAGATTCTGAATTCAAAGCCAATGCCAGGCTGGAACAAGTGGTGAAACTTGCCATTAGTGCAAAAGGGGAGGACGAGGAAGGATACCGAGCTGAATTTATTACTTTGGTTAAGTCCACCAGCGGACTCGCAAAATTGGAGAATTAAACATTATAATACCCAGGTCAGTCCACAGGCTCTTTTTTCCTGAGCAAGACCTGGGTAAATTTATCTTTCTTCGAGTAGAATAAACCAAGTGGTGTTGCTTGCAGTAATCTTTTTGAGACCTGTTGCCGTTTTTGCAGGCTTCGATGTGAGCAAACATATTAGCCTGGCAATGTCTTTGATTATTTCTCATGTGCCAAATTTAGGCACTCAGCTGCTAGCGTGAAAGACGAGGTTGGTAGAGGGGATACGCACATAATCCTGTTCCACCCAAAATAATGGTATTTTTTTGTGCCCGAGGAAGTAGTGACTTCTTCGTAATCGCCGAGGAAATATTTTGTTTTTTCTGTAACCGCATCACGTGTGAAAACCGTTTTTATTCTTTGTCTGTCGAGGCCATAGGTATATGTGAGGTTTATGGGATCACCATTTTCATCCATCTGACTTATGGACGATACTTTATTAAAGTTGGTGTAGCTGATGGTCTGGTCTGAGGGTAGGTAGGCGGTGTTTAGGTCTCCTATGCTTGTAAGGGCATGGGGGCCGGCTGTACCGTCACCATATACTATAGTATTTGCCAAATCAGACTTTGAGCTTATATTGCCGCCGTCTTCATAAGTTAATGAGAGGTTTCCGGCGCTTACGGGAACTTCATTCTGTTTATAACTTATAGTTTCCAAACGGTTTAATTCATCATAACTAAAGATTTCGTAACTATTCAGGTACCAATTTAGCAATAGTATGAAAGGCGGACAAGATATTCTGGTTATTTTTTATGCAGGTATCGATAATAGATCGTATAATTGCATAGATTTCAGCTCCGCAATGAGTTTTAAACTGGCCTGATACCTTTTGTTTGACTTTAATATTGCGGATTGCCCTTTCCGAAGCATTATTATCGGGAGGCACTTCGGGATGGTATAAAAAAGAGAAGATATAGTCTTTGTACTTGTTCATTCGTTTAT
>JAIOZM010000045.1 GCA_021740585.1 Bacteroidales bacterium | reverse complement strand
TCAAGTTTGCTGATGGCTTCTTTCAGATTTGTAGTCACCCACAACACCTTTGCCATTCGCTAACGTTTCCTATCAACTCGGCACGTACAAGGACTTTCACCTCGCAAGCTTATTACCATGCCCGACATACAAAAAAAGCCCGGAGAAATCCCCGGGCCTTTAGTCATAATTTTTTAACCTTAGCTCTGCTTCTTTACCGGCAGATCACTATTTTATGGAAGCAATGATGGCATTAAGGGTGTGGCTGGGCCTCATGGCTTTTGACACGAGATCTTTATCGGGTTTGTAATAGCCTCCGATATCGGTGGGTCTGCCTTCAGCAGCCGCAATCTCTGAAAGTATTTTCTCCTCGTTTTCTTTTAGTGCAAGAGCTGCTTTTTTAAAGGTCTTCTGTAGCTCCAAATCTTCGGTCTGTTCTGCAAGTGTTCCGGCCCAATACATGCCCAGATAAAAATGAGTGCCACGGTTATCGAGTTCGCCTGCTTTTCTTGAAGGCGACTTTTTGTTTTCCAGGTATTGCTCGATGGCCTGATCGAGGGTTTTGGAAAGTAACATGGCGCGCTTGTTATTCGTAGTATTTGACAAATGCTCCAACGAAACGGTTAATGCTAAAAATTCGCCTAAGGAATCCCATCTTAAGTGTCCTTCGTTTACAAACTGCTGCACATGCTTTGGCGCAGAACCACCGGCGCCGGTTTCGAACAATCCGCCGCCTTTAAGTAAGGGAATAATGGATAACATTTTTGCAGATGTCCCCAATTCCAGTATGGGAAACAAATCGGTTAAATAATCCCTCAAAATATTCCCGGTAACAGAAATAGTGTCTAATCCGGCTTTTACACGTTCCAGAGTGTACTTCATGGCTTCCACAGGCGACATTATCTGTATATCCAAACCGCTGGTATCATGATCTTTAAGGTATGTATTTACCTTTTTAATCATTTCGCTATCGTGGGCTCTGTTTTTGTCAAGCCAGAATATAGCCGGTGCACCTGTGGCTCTTGCTCTGCTTACACCAAGTTTCACCCAGTCTCTTATGGGCAAATCTTTTACCTGGGAGGCTCTGTAAATATCACCTTCATTAAGATCGTGCGACAAAAGAATGTTGTTTTTTTCATCCACAATACGGATGCTGCCGTCTGCCGGAGCTTTGAAGGTTTTATCGTGCGAGCCATATTCTTCAGCCTTTTGAGCCATTAGTCCCACGTTAGACACATTCCCCATAGTGGCCGGATCGAAGGCTCCGTTTTGCTTGCAAAAATCGATGGCTACCTGATACCATGCAGAATAGCAACGGTCGGGTATCACTGCCTTGGTATCCTGTAGTTCGCCATTCGCATTCCACATTTTACCGGAGTCGCGCACCACATTAGGCATGGAGGCATCAATTATAATATCGTTACTGGCATGGAGATTGGTAATTCCTTTATCGGAATCTACCATGGCTATGGCAGGTCTGGTTTTATAAACGGCCTGAATGTCTGCTTCAATTTCAGCTTTTTTTCCGGCCGGCAAGTTTTCAATTTTAAGATATAAATCTCCCAAACCCAGATCGGGATTAACATCCAGTTCTTTAAAAACAGCTGCATGTTTTTCAAAAACATCTTTAAAGAAAACAGATACAAAATGTCCGAAAATAATTGGATCGGAAACCTTCATCATGGTAGCTTTCAGGTGAACAGAAAACAGTGTGCCGTTTTTCTTAGCATCAGCTATTTCTTCTTCAATAAATTTGCGCAAAGCCTTCACACTCATAAAAGTGGCATCCAGAACCTCATCTTTTTTCAGGCTTAACTTATCCTTAAGAATTGTGGTTTTTCCCTTCTTATCTACAAACTCAATTCTAACATTCCCGGCTTCGGGCATCACTATGGTTTTTTCGTTTCCGAAGAAATCGCCTTCTCTCATATATGCCACGTGGGTTTTGGAATCTGGTGACCATGGGCCTAATTTTTTAGGATTTTTCTGAGCATTTGCTTTTACAGAAAGTGCAACCCTGCGATCGGAGTTTCCCTGGCGTAAAACCGGATTCACGGCCGAGCCTAAGCATTTTGCATAACGTGAATTTAAAACTTTTTCATCTTCTGTTTTAGGTTCTTCGGGATAATCGGGTAAATTATATCCTTTGTCCTGCAACTCTTTTATGGCAGCCTTTAATTGTGGTATTGAAGCGCTTACGTTTGGCAATTTAATCAGGTTTGCTTCCTTAGTCTCAACCCATTCGCCTAAATATGCCAGGCTGTCTTCCTGTTTCTGCTCATCGCTTAAGTAATCGGGAAAGTTTGAAATTATTCTTCCGGAGAGAGAAATATCTCTGGTTTCAACTACTATACCTGCGGCATTTGTAAAGGCATTTACAATGGGTAATAAAGAGTAGGTAGCCAATGCGGGAGCTTCGTCGATTTCTGTCCAAATAATTTTTGATGTTTCCTGTGCCATATTTGTTGTTTGTTTTGAAAGCTTATTGCTGAATGTGTTTTGAGTTTTCTGTTTTCAAATGGTTTTTTTGAAATCGAATGCAAATTTAAAAGAATTCATGTATAATTTCTTATAAAATGCGGACAATTTCAAAATGATGGGGAAAACCACACGAGAGCAAATCACTTTTTCACATCTCGATTATGTTCAAGAATAGTATAGGCTTCGAATAGTTTATTGAAGTTCTTCAATCCTATGATAAAGCTTAAAGCCCGATGAAAAGTCATACCTCTAAAGCCTTCTAAATACAACAAACCCTTCCCTCTTATTTCCGGCTTTGCTCCGCTGAAGCTATACGAAAGCGATACTTTGCTCCGCTGAGTGCCTTCGCACGCTGCATCTTAAGCTAAAGCCTGCCAGAGGCCGACTTCTATATTAAAAATAGCCGTTGTAAGGGTTAGGAGAAGCCAACTACCTACAATAAAAAGCTCAGCATAATACCGGCAGCCACTGCCGATCCGATAACACCGGCCACGTTGGGTGCCATGGCATGCATGAGAAGGTGATTGGTAGGATCTTCTTTCAGGCCCATGTTTTGAACCACTCTGGCACTATCGGGAACGGCCGAAACTCCGGCTGCACCGATAAGGGGATTGATTTTATTTTCTTCCGAGGAAAAAAAGTTCATCACTTTTGCAAAGATAATACCTCCGGCAGTGGCAACCATAAAGGAAACCGCTCCGAGTCCGAATATGAGCATTGAATCTTTGGTGAGGAAAACATCAGCCTGTGTGGAAGCACCTACGGTGAGTCCCAGAACAATGGTAACGATATCTATTAATGAAGTCCTTGCGGTATCGGCCAGTCGTTTTGTGGCTCCCGATTCTTTTAAGAGATTTCCAAAGAAAAGCATACCCAGAAGCGGTAATGAACTGGGAGATATAAATGCAGTGAGAATAAGTCCGATAATAGGAAAAAATATTTTCTCTAATTTACTCACTGCCCTGGGTGGCTTCATTCTTATCAATCGCTCTTTTCTGGTGGTAAGAAGCTTCATAATCGGAGGCTGAATAACAGGAACCAGAGCCATATATGAATAGGCTGCTATGGCAATGGGGCCGATCAGGTTTTTTACAAATATTTTTGTGCCATCGGCTGCAGTTCCTATAACATCGATTCCGTTCGCCAATTTTGAGGAAAGGAAAATGGCCGTAGGACCGTCGGCACCACCAATAATTCCAATGGCTGCTGCTTCACGTGGATGGAAACCTAAATACAATGCTCCCAGAAAGGTGAGGAAAATTCCCACCTGAGCCGCGGCACCCAGAATCATTAATCGTGGTTTGGAAATTAGGGAGGAGAAATCTGTCATGGCGCCAATTCCAAGAAATATCAAGGGAGGATAAATGCCTTTAACCACTCCAAAATACAAATAATTCAAAACGCTGCCTTCCTGGTATATTCCCAGCTGCAAATTGGTCCCTCCCGACTGTAAAAAGGGTATGTTCCCGATAATAATTCCTATTCCAATGGGGATAAGCAACAAAGGTTCGTAATCGTATTTGATGGCGAGGAAAATAAAAAAAAGTCCTGCCATAATCATTAAAATATGACCCAAAGTGGCATTTTTAAAACCGGAATAATTATAAAACTTTCCCACTCCTTTTTTAGTCAGATAAATGGTTTCTTCCCAGGAGGACTTTTCACGGGTGTCGCTATTTTCAATCTTTTCTTCATTTAAATCCTGAGCCATACCGGATTCCACGGTATTAAAATAACCTGCCGGGAAAACCAGAGTTCTAAGAATAGTTATAAGGGAAATGACCAGAACTATGCTTGCTAATTTTTTCATACTTATCAGATTAGTTCGAGTAATACATCACCCTGCAAAACACCTTGTCCGGGTTCAACTTTTATTGATTCCACCACCCCTTCTTTTTCTGCCAGCACCTGATTTTCCATTTTCATGGCTTCCATAACCAGCAGAAGCTGGCCTTTCTTTATAATATCACCGGCTTTAACGGCAATAGATATTATATTTCCGGGAAGGGGTGCTGTAACCGGACTGGAACTTCCTTTTTCCTTCTTGTCGATTACCGGTTTGGGAGCACCTGAAACTACCGGTCTTAATAATTTGGGGGTCTTGGATTGCTTCAGTTTTTGCTCAATCTGAACGTCATATTTTGTTCCATTCACTTCGATGGTGGCCACATTATCTTCAATACCCGTTACATCAACATTGAACTCGGTACCATGGATAAGAAATTTAAAGCTTTTCATTTTCTGATGTTTACAAACGGTTAAATTGGTTTCTTACTGCGTATATTTTTGAACTCCAGGGTGAATAAGCGCGAGAAATACTTTTGATGGTTAAAACACCGCTTTCCTCGTCATGCTTTTCAGAAAGCAGAAGATGCAATGCCAGGGCAATGGCTGCGGTCTCGTCGCCCGAAATTTCCTTTTCATCGGTCACTCCCTGAGATTTTCCCTTTCCCGGATTCCTCCTTCTGATTTTGAGATAAATAATTTTAGGAAGGAATTTAAAAATTCCATACAAGGTTGAAAGTGCAATAAATACGGTTGCATATCCTACAACCGCAATAATTATCTCGTTAATGCTTATATTTTCCATACACACTTGTTAAAAATATTTATAAAGGAATATTTGGATGTTTTTTGGGCGGATTCATCTCTTTTTTGGTCGACATGGTTTGCAAAGCCCTTATGATTCTAAATCGTGTATTTCTCGGTTCTATAACATCATCAATATAACCGTATTTTGCTGCTTCGTAAGGATTAGCAAACTTCTCACGGTATTCTTCTTCTTTGGCATCGATATATTTTTGTCTTTCCTCAACATCTTCAATTTCGGCAATTTTTTTACCTTCCAGAACTTCAATGGCTCCTTTGGGTCCCATAACGGCAATCTCGGCTGTTGGCCAGGCATAATTCAAGTCGCCTCTTAATTGCTTTGAGCCCATAACATCGTGAGCCCCACCATAAGATTTCCGAAGTGTAACGGTGATTTTTGGCACGGTGGCTTCTCCATAGGCGAATAAGAGCTTGGCTCCATGAATGATAATTCCGCCGTACTCCTGTGCTGATCCGGGAAGGAATCCGGGAACATCCACCAAAGTAACTATGGGCACGTTAAAAGCATCACAAAACCGCACAAAGCGAGCTGCTTTTCTGGATGCGTCAATATCAAGAACACCGGCCAGATAATTGGGCTGATTCGCCACAATACCTGTAGGACGGCCATTAAATTTTGCAAAACCAACGATAATATTCCGGGCAAAATCGCGATGTATCTCTAAAAATTCTGAGTCATCGACAATACTGAAAATAACATCCTTAATATTATAGGGATGAGCCGGATTGTCGGGAATGATTTCATTCAGATCATCATCCAATCTGTCGATAGGATCGAAACATTCAGTAATTACGGGGTCTTCCAGATTATTCTGAGGAAGATAAGAGATTAGCTTTCTGATAATAAGCAATCCTTCTTCCTCATCCTCGGCAACAAAATGAGCCACACCCGATTTTGAAGCATGTACATGAGCGCCACCCAGATCCTCAGTGGATATCACCTCACCGGTAACCGTTTTGGTTACTTTCGGTCCGGTAACAAACATATAAGAAGTTTTATCCGACATAATCACCAAATCGGTAAGAGCAGGTGAATACACCGCACCACCGGCGCAAGGACCAAAAATGGCTGACAATTGAGGTATTACACCTGAGGCCATAATATTTCTTTGAAAAATTTCAGCATAAGCAGCAAGGCTATTCACCCCTTCCTGTATACGGGCTCCACCACTGTCGTTGATTCCAATAACCGGAGCTCCCACTTTAAGAGCCTGATCCATTATTTTGCAAATCTTTTTGGCATGGGTTTCAGAAAGCGATCCCCCAAAAACTGTAAAATCCTGGGCGAAGATATATACAACCCTGCCATCGATGGTGCCATGGCCGGTTACTACCCCATCGCCAAGATATTGTTCGTTTTCCATGCCGAAATCATGGGAGCGATGTTGGACAAACATATCGTATTCTTCAAAACTACCCTCATCTAAAAGAATATCTATTCTTTCACGGGCTGTATGTTTTCCTTTTTTATACTGAGCTTCAATTCTTTTCTCCCCGCCCCCGAGTTTTGTTTTCTCGCGGAGTTCGATGAGGTTTTTTACTTTATCGGTGTTTGACATATTGTTGGTGTGATGGTGTGGTAATGTGGTAGTGTTGAGACGCACGGCCTTGCGTCCGTACTGGTTAAATGTCCCGATATCTATCGGGAGAATGGTTAGTCGCTACAGAATTCGGTTAATACACCGCCGGTTGATTTAGGGTGAAGGAATCCGATTTTCAATCCTTCGGCACCGGCTCTTGGTGATTTATCTATAAGCTGTACGCCGTTTTTTTCAGCATCCGATAATGCCTTTTCCACATCAGGCATGGCGAAAGCAATATGATGAATTCCGGGTCCTTTTTTCTCCACGAATTTCCCAATGGGTCCTTCCGGGTCGGTCGATTCAAGTAATTCAATCTTGGTATCCCCCACTTTAAAAAAGGCAGTTTTAACTTTCTGATCTGCCACTTCTTCGATGGCATAACATGAAAGCCCCAGAACTTTTTCGTAGTATTCAATCGACTCCTCAAGATTACTAACAGCGATGCCAATATGCTCAATGTGTGTTGGTTTCATATAAAAAAATTATAATGTAAAATCTCAATCCTCAATTTAAAGTCCAAAATACTGACCATAAGTCAAGGATATTATAAAAAATTGTAAAAATTTCAGTGAGCTTTTTTGTAAATATTTGTCAGAAGATATCTATTTTCTCATCCTGAATTGTAAAATTAAACAAAAGTACTCGGAGACTTTAGTTCATAAGCATGATATTTATCAAAATTTGTAAACTTTTTTACTTGTTTTTAAACATGCTAATAAAAGATGAAGCCGATTTCCCCAACCCACTTTAGGCACTCAAGGCACTTCCCTCAAAATAGAATCATAAACAACCTGTTGAATCTTCGTGCGTGTATTCTCGGAAATGAGGCTAATATTGTATTGATTCGGATGAATCCGGTTGGAAAGGAAAATATAAATTAAGTCGTATTCGGGATCGACCCATGCAAGGGTGCCGGTGAATCCTGAATGTCCATAGCTCGATAAACTGGCTGAGGCGCAGGTAGGCCCCGATTTATCTTCGTCGGGTTCGGGTTTATCGAAACCCAGGGCACGACGGTTTCCGTTATCGGTATAAACTCTTTCGGTATATTTTTTCAGGATGGAGCTATCGAGGAAGGTCTCTCCTCCGTATTTTCCTCCATTCAGGTACATCTGCATAATTTTTGCCAAATCGTTGGCATTGGAAAAAACACCAGCGTGTCCGGCTATGCCTCCCAGCATAGCCGCTCCGGGATCGTGGACATATCCCTGTAAAAGTTGTCTTCTAAATATCATGTCATTTTCTGTGGGAACAATTCTGTCGACAGGAAAGCGGTTTAAAGGAAGATATCCTAAGGTTTCCGCTCCTATTTTAGAATAAAAATTATCATATAAAAAAGGATAAAAAGACACGCCTGTCTTCTCTTCAATCATTTCTTTAAATATATAGTAGCCCAGATCGCTATACCTGTAAACAGGTTCGAGTAATTCGGAATTATATATATCAGAGAAAATTGTATCCCTAAAATCAGCCCTCAGATATAAATCCTTAGCAACTTTAATCGGATACTCCAGGGAAAAATCGCTTGAAAAAACACTTTCCTTATACACAATATTTCTATTGGCATAAGTACTACTCCCAATTTTATAGGGATAGGTGTATGAAAAATTTGTGCTAAGCAGACTTTCACTGCTATCGAGAGGTTCAATGGTTTTATAATAAAAAGGTATCCAGGCAACCAGTCCCGATTGATGGGTGAGAATATCTTTAATCAGTATATCATTTTTATTGCATGAATCGGGTAAATTAAGCTCCTCTCCCAAGCGGTTTTCGGTGGAAAACATGCCTTCACCTTCCAATTTCATTAAAGCAGGTATAGTGGCTACAATTTTTGTTATGGAAGCCAGATCGTAAAGATCCGTCAGAAGAAGTTTTTGCCTCCTGGTATTAGATGTATAACCGTAGGCTTTATGAAAGATTACCTTGCCGTCTTTTGCCACAAGAATTTGTCCTCCGGGCATCGACTTCAGGGCAAAGGCTTCCATCATTAATGTATCAATACTCTTAAGAACATGAGAATCCATATTTACTTCTTCCGGAAATCCATATGATAATCGGTCTAATGCTTTTTTTTCAATTCCGGTATTCACGGGAAACAAATCCCCAAGGCTTACCGGTAGCTTTCCGTTGATCGGAAAAGCTCCGAACAATGACTGGGCAGCCAATTCTTTAGCTTCAGGAGTATCTTCGTAGGCGAGTAATATAGCATCAAAATTGTCGGTTTGCTGCAATCCGGAAAGTGCATAAGGATTCCCGAACAGAGTTAAAATGAGGTTTCCATCAAATTCTATTTCTGCCAGAAAACTAATGAGAGCCGGATACACACCATAATTCCATGACGGCCAGGGAGAAGTACCCTGAATACTTACAAAAACAGTATTATATTGTTTAATCTTTAGAAGGAGTGTATCTTTCAGGAATGACATATTATCTCTTGAGAGATAGAAATTATCGACTGAAGTATATAACTTTAAGGTTTTACTAAATTCATCTTCCCTCCCATTTCCTATTGAAATACTTGCAATCTTATGCTTTTCCAAATCCTTAACCGGAATTATATCACCTTCATTTTTTATTAAAGTGAAAGAATTTCTTATAATTTTTTGTTTTTCGGCCAGATAAAAGGGATTGTTCAGATCTTCGATGAGAGAATCTGTCTTTACATTTTGTTTCATATTTAATCCCAGCCAGTATTTTGCCATTAAAACTTTCCGGCATCTTCTGTTTAGTTCTTCCTCAGATATCCGGTCTCTTCTTACTTCCCTGCTAATACTCGAAATTGCTTTTCCCACATCCGACGGAGCCAGCAGGATATCATTTCCGGCATTATATGCCATAAGTTCGAGGTCTCCGGCTTTATGAAAATCAGAAACAGCCTGCATGCTTAGTGCATCAGTAAATACAAGTCCTTTGAAATTTAATTGAGTTAAAAGCAAGTCGTTAATAACTTTGGGGGAAAGTGAGGAAGCCAGATTTTCTGTTGAATCGAGATTCAAAACATTTAAGTGCGCCGACATGATGGCTTGTCCACCTCTGCCAATTATATACTTAAACGGGTATAATTCGAGGGAATCTAATCGTGCATAATCGTGTCTAATTACGGGCAAGGAATAATGAGAATCTGAGTCGGTATCTCCGTGTCCGGGAAAATGTTTTAGAGTTGCAATTACCCCGGCATCTTCTAATCCCCGGGCATACATCAGTGCTTTACGCGCCACATTTTCCCTGTCTTCACCAAAGGATCTGGCGTTGATAACCGGATTATCAGGATTGTTATTTATATCGACAACAGGAGCAAAATTTACATGAACACCCAGTCTTCTCAATTGCTTCCCAATATCTAAACCCATTTGGTAAATAAGTGCTTCATCCTGAATGGCCCCCAGCATCATCTGCCAGGGATAAGAAATGGTGGAATCGAGGCGCATCCCCAAACCCCATTCCGCATCCAGGGCAATCATAATCGGGGTTTTTGCCAAGGATTGAAAATGATTGGTCAATTTTGCCTGCCTTACCGGACTTCCTTTCATAAAAATGATGCCACCAATATTATACCTTTCGATTAGAAGATTTATATCATTAAAATGATCTGCTCCCATGTAGGAGTAGGCAGGTACCATTATTAACTGTGCAATTTTCTCCTCCAGACTTAAGGAATTCAAAACAGAATCGACCCACAACGAGTCGGCCGACAAAAATGCCGGTTCACTTTGCACCGCTGTTTTATAGTCATTGAGCGCACTGTAGCCCGATTGATGGACATTCAGAATAAATAAAAAACCAATAAATAAAATGATTCCCTGGATAAAATAACTCTTCATTTTCCTCCCCCTTAAATGATCCTTGCAAAGATAGTTTTATGAACAAAGCTGTTAAAACAATGTTTTCAACAACAGATTAATAATTCTTTTAAAAGTAGGAGATTTGTTTAAATTTACAAACTCCAATTTTATTTAAATAAATGCCTTTTTAGGTTTTCAAAAAATTAAACATATGAAAAAACGTTTTTTATCAATTTTGGGTGTATTCTTCCTGACAATTGCTTTTGCCAATGCTCAGGATGAAACCCGTTTACTAAGATTCCCTACTATTTACGGTGATCAAATTGTGTTTTCGAATGCAGGTGATCTTTATACCGTCGATGCAAATGGTGGTATGGCAAGAAAATTAACCAGTCATAATGGTTATGAATCCTTCGCCAGATTCTCCCCTGATGGTAAACTCATTGCCTTTACAGGTCAATACGACGGCAACACAGAGGTTTTTGTAATTCCTGCACACGGTGGAACACCAAAAAGACTGACTTTTACTGCAACATTAGGCCGCGATGATATGGGCGACCGCATGGGGCCAAATAATATTGTAATCGGATGGACTCCCGATGGAAAGAACATTCTTTACCGTTCAAGAAAAATCACTTTTAATTCCTTTAAAGGTCAGTTATTTACAGTTCCTGTTGAAGGTGGCCTTTCGGAACAGCTTCCGCTTTCTTATGGTGGATTCTCCTCCTATTCTCCCGATGGAAAAAAACTTGCTTTTAACTGGGTGTTCAGGGAATTCAGAACCTGGAAATACTATAAAGGAGGGATGGCTGATGATATAAGGATATTCGACTTTAAATCGGGAAAAGTTGAAAAGATCACGGAAACCGACAATCAGGAAATTATACCAATGTGGATTGGAAATAAGATTTATTTCCTTTCAGACAGAGACCGTAGAATGAACCTTTTTGTTTATGACCTGGGTACAAAAACTACAAGTAAACTTACCAACTTTGAAGAATATGATATTAAATTCCCATCCTCGAACAATAATATGATCGTTTTTGAGAACGGCGGATACATTTATAAGTTCGATCCTGCGACTAATAAATCTGAGAAAGTTAAAATTTCCATTGCAGAAGATACCCCATATGCCCGCACGGAAATTAAAGATGTAAGTAAAAATATTGCATCGGGTGATGTGTCTCCGAACGGAGAGCGGGTAATTCTTGCAGCCAGAGGCGATATTTTCAGCCTTCCTGTAAAATCAGGGATTACCTATAATTTCACCCAAACATCGGGAACCCATGAACGCAATGTGGAATGGTCACCCGATGGAAAAAATATTGCTTATATTTCAGACAAATCAGGTGAATTTGAAATTTACGTTCAAAAACAGGATGGTACGGAACCTGCAAAACAATTGACAAAAGACGCCGACACCTATATATTCAGCTTTAAATGGTCGCCCGACAGCAAGAAAATTCTGTTCCACGACCGGAAAATGAGATTAAGATATGTTGATGTGGCAACCGGTGAAGTAAGTCTTGTTAGTACAGAGAAATATACTGTTCCCGGCGACTATGACTGGTCACCCGACAGCAAATGGATTGCGTTCGGTTCGGCACCAAAGAACGAATTCGGCATCATTAAATTATACAATTTAGAGACTAAAAAATTCTATGATGTAACCGACAGCTGGTATGACTCAGGTGATCCTGAATTCTCACCCGATGGAAAATATTTATATTTTGCATCAAACCGGGATTTCAATCCAACCTACAGCAGAACAGAGTGGAACCATTCCTACTCCGATATGTCTAAAATTTATCTGGTTACCCTTGCCAAAGATACTCCTTCACCATTTGCAAGCGAGAATGTACTGGTAAAAATTGATGAAGAGGATAAGGATGCTAAAAAGGATGAAAAGGAAAGCAAGGAAGATGACAAAACAACTAAAATCGACACTGAAGGTTTAGGAGACAGAATTCTTTCGCTGGACATTAAGGCCTCTAACTATTTCAATTTACAATCGGCTGTTGGAAAAATCTATTATGTCGATTTTCAGCAAGGATCGGGTGTAACAGCCAAATTCTTTGATCTCGAAAAGAAAAAGGAGACCGAACTTGGGAAGAATCTGAATTTTTCCATTTCCGCCAATGGTAAAAAAATGTTGGTAGGAAGCATGGGTAAATGGACCGTAATTGATTTACCTTCTGCTGCAGTAAGCATAACTGATCCGATTGATTTATCGGGGCTTACCGTTACTCTTAATCACAATGAAGAATGGGCCCAAATCTTTGATGAAAGCTGGAGACAAATGCGCGATTTTTTCTATGTGCCTAACATGCATGGTGTGGACTGGCCGGCTATGAAAGCGAAATATGGTCAATTGGTGCCTTATGTAAAACATCGTGATGACCTGACTTATATTATTGGTGAAATGATTGGTGAATTAAACGTGGGACACTCTTACGTAAATTCAGGTGAAAAAGCTATGCCTGAAAGAATCAATGTTGGATTACTGGGAGGCGATGTAAGCAAACATTCCTCAGGATATTTCAAGGTAGACAATATTCTTAAAGGAGCCAACTGGAGTTCTAATCTCAGATCGCCACTAACGGAGATTGGGGTAGGTGTAAGTGTTGGAGACTATATTTTAGCTGTAAACGGAAATTCAACAGCCAATATGCAGGATATTTATTCTTCGCTGGTAGGACAAGCAAACAAAGATGTGGAGTTAACCGTGAATTCAAAACCAAGCATGGATGGCAGCCGTAAAGTGATCATTAAACCCCTGGCCGATGAATCAGCTTTGTATTATTACAAGTGGGTGCAACACAACATCGATTATGTAGCTGAAAAAACCAATGGACAGATTGGATATATTCATATTCCTGATATGGGACCCGATGGATTAAATGAATTCGCAAAACACTTCTATCCACAGCTGGATAAAAAAGGACTTATAATTGATGATCGCGGAAACGGCGGTGGAAATGTGTCTCCGATGATAATTGAACGACTGAGAAGAGATCTTACCCGTGCAACCATGAGAAGAAACTTCCCTGACGGAAGTCCGGTTCCTGAAGCTCAAATCCTGGGACCTAAAGTTCTGCTTATCGATCGCTCTTCAGCTTCAGACGGTGACCTGTTCCCATACTCATTCAAGCAAAATAAGCTTGGAACTGTAATTGGAACCCGCACCTGGGGTGGCGTAGTAGGTATTTCCGGCTCATTACCTTTCCTCGACGGACAAGATCTTAGAAAGCCTGAATTTGCTTCCTATAGCGGATATAAGAGCGAATGGATTATTGAAGGTTTTGGTGTGGAACCTGATATTTATCTGGATAACGATCCGCATCAGGAATTCCTCGGCAATGATGCTCAGCTGGATAAAGCTATAGCAGTTATTTTGAGCCAGATGGATCAATATAAAGAGATTGCTCCTGTTCCTGCAGCACCTGATAAATCTAAATAGAAAATTTGTATCACCCTTGCATGAAAGGGCGTAAGTAATACTAATATTTAATGGCAGTATGGACGTTGCATGCAACGTCCATACTAACTTCACATATATGAATAGAAAAAAACTCCTTCTCCCTTCCCTCCTTGCAGTAACCCTCATTCTTTCAAGCTGGGGATATAACGGCCACATCATCATAGGATGGAATATGACCTTCAACCTCCCTGCTGAGATGGCCGAATTTGTTGATTGGAATACTTACTTAAGTCAGCACAGCTCTGATGCCGATTATAGAAAAGGCAGCGATCCCACTGAAGGTCCAAAACATTATATCGACATTGATAATTATACTGATTTTTTAGAAACAGGACGCATCACCCAGGATCTGGATTCATTAATTGATTCATACGGAACAAAGTTCGTGGACGATCAGGGTTATTTGCCCTGGGCAACTTTGGATGCATACGATTCATTGGTTTCCAAATTAAAAAGCCGGGACTGGGAAAAAGCAAAATTCTACGCTGCAGACCTTAGTCATTATGTGGCCGACGGTTTTATGCCTTTGCATATTACACGGAATTACGATGGACAATTCACCGGTAATAAAGGAATCCACAGCAGATTTGAATCTGATATGATCAACCGGTTTAAAGATGAAATTACTATAAATATTACTGAAGTTGAGAGCATAGATAACACTAAAGATTATATTTTCAATTATATTTATGCGAATTACGTATATGTCGATTCAATTATGGCCGCCGATAATTACGGTAAATCTGTCGATTCGAATACCAGTTCAACCGCCTATCTGGATGCCATGTGGGAGTTCTCAAAAAGATTTACCCAAATAAATTTCAATGAAGGAACGAGGGCATTTTCCTCTCTATTTTACAGTGCCTGGGTGGAGGCAGGCAAGCCTTTAATTTCGACTACCTCAATTGATAATCCTAAAACCCTGTATGAATGCGGTTTAGGTATTTATCCGAATCCGGTCAGAGATATGGCAACGATAAGCTTTAACTCCATTTTAAATCAGAGTTACCAACTAAGTCTCCTAAATACCAGTGGCACAATGCTAAAAAATATTTCGGTAGAAAAAACGCATCAATCGGAGGTTGAGTTGATATGGGATTTAAGCAATTTTCAGCCGGGAATGTATTTCCTGTCGCTTCAGAATCCCGCCGGAAGTTTTACTAAGGCTATATTTTTAGCAAATTGAATATTGCCGGATTGATATCCTTTAATTTCAAATTTGTCTATTCAAACCGTTAAGCCTCAACATTTTTTATGATGAATTTTTACGGGAGTAAAGGTAGTTAGTTTTCCTTATTGCCCCCGTAATATTTTTTCCATCTTTTTCCCCTTCGCCAGCTCATCCACCAGCTTATCCAGGTACCGGGCTTTTTTTGTCAGGGGATTTTCTATTTCTTCTATTCTATAGCCACATATCATACCACTAATAAGGTGTGCATTAGGGTTTAGTTTAGCATTTTTAAAAAATGTTTCAAAACTAACTTCTTTGTCTATCTGATCTTGCAGTTTTTCATTATCAAAACCGGTTAGCCATTCAATGACCCTATGCAATTCTTCTTTTGTCCTTCCTTTTTTCTCCACTTTGGATAAATAGTGGGGATAAACCTCAGCAAAAATCAGTTTTGCAATTCGTTCATTATGTGTGGTAGTTTCTTTCATTATTTTTAAGGAATTAGATAGCTATTTTATTCTGTACTTTTCCCATCAGGCAAAATTATATTTTTTGTTGTTTCTCTGCCGCTTAAAGTGATTTTTTCATTTTTTTCATTTTTTTGGTCAATTTAATCGCTATTTCCACTTTTAACTAAAAGAAGAATTCCATAGTTCCATACCTTGAAATCTTTACGAAGTTCAATGCCGAATTGGAGTTTTGGCCAGTTTTAAAAAAGAGCTAAAGTACCGGGTAAAAATTTTTTCATATACCATAATAATATCTAAAATAAAATACGTAGTGTCTTAATATTTTGTACATTAGGTTCTCTTTTACTTTTAATAACTAAACCATATGAAAACAAATTTTTTTGCACTTAAAACCTTGATGGTTTTAGGATGTTGTGTCTGGTTTTTCTCTTGTGAGAAAGAGAATCCCTCTGATGAGAATCCCGTTGTGATCCAAACATTGACTTCGATTGATGTTTTCACCACCCTGGATTCCTCCAAAGTTTACATTGTGGAAGAAGCCGTGCAGATAGATGCCCAGCTGATTATCCCTCCGGGAACTGTAATTAAATTCAAAGAGGATTGCAGACTTGATATTAATTATGGTGGTTCCGTGATTGCAATAGGAACAGTTGAAAAACCCATTGTTTTTACATCTATAAAGGACGATTTATGGAAAGGGGATACGAATAAAGATAAGGGATCAAGCTCACCATCTTCAAAAGACTGGGGTTGCATAATAGCGGCTGGAGATGCTTCTACTTTTCATAATTGCAAGTTTTTATATGGTGGAGGATTTGGAGATCACACTTCCACCCTTGAAGTGAAATCCATGATTACAATAACCAACTGCACATTCGGCTATAATTATGGTGGGCTTCTCAATGATAATACTAACGGAGCGCTCTGCCTTTTGTCAGCCAATTTAGCATCGATAGTATCTTTAAATGAGTTTTATGGAAATGACATACCGGTGGTTATTGATGTTAATATGAGCTTTGATGCCACTAACACCTTCAATCATCCGGATAATCCTGAAATAACAAACAAATACAATGGAATCTTTGTAAATGGATATACTGTGGAAAATATTGTTGACTGGAATGAATACGATGTACCATTCATAGCCACGGGTCATATTGGGGTAACAAGTGATGCCATACTTACTCTGGCGACGAATGCTGCTCTCAAGATGTATTCTGACACACGGATTGATATGCATGGGACTGGCATACTAAATATTGATGGAGCTATAGTAACTTCTTTTAAGGATGACGAATGCAAGGGAGATGCCAATGGCGATGGAACGAACAGCCTCCCCAATGTGGGAGACTGGGTAGGGATCAATCTTGGATATGGAAATTATAGGACAGGGGCAAATATTAAATATGCTCTTCATTGATTTCAGTCAGGAATAACCGAAAATCATTCACTTAATACAAATCAGATCAGGACATTTTGTTCTGGTCTGATTTTTTTATAAGACATTTCAATTCTTTGCTTAAGGGAAAGTAATTATCAATTGCAGGTATTGTGACATGAACAGGAGGAGAATAAATAGTACCGGTTATTCCTCGCTAATTAAAACTCGTAATCTTCCTCCTTAATCGCAGACTTGCATTTATTTGCTTATTACATAAGAAGGAGAACAGGATTCTATAATAGTTTTTGTTCAGTTGGTTTTCCATAGGTTATGTGAGAGCTTTACTCCCTTAGGGAATACCGGCGGTGGCAAGTTTCTTTATTTCACACCAGGCGGACGTGAAAGCTATGTCAACGAAATAATAAAGTGCATCAAATGTAAGCGGGCATCAAAAAAATCAACCCGAGAACAACTACCGAACCGGTTGGGCTGATTTTATGGAATATCAATTAGCGACAAAGGCAACTGGCAAATGGGAGGATAAAGCATCCTTTGTTGTCTCCGGCATAAAATATGGGAGACATTATCCTGTTCAGTTCTCAGTTAAAAGCTTAGCCAATAAATTAGCGCGCTATCAAAATAAAATCGCTTCCGGGCTCATTGTCGCCAAATTCGCCGAAACGGGGTTGTGGTTCTACTTTATCGAGGAACTGGAGGACTTCGTAAACGGTGAGAATTTTATCGTTTCCACCATATTGCCTCAGGGCTTCCAGAAATTTTCGGGTAAAAGGAGAATGGTGTCCTGGCCGGCCATCGGGAACATATTCCTTTCCTCCAGAAGTGAGGTATAAGCGTGTTTTGTATTTCATCTTCCTGTCGACAAATTCATCCGGACTGACCTCGGCATATAAATCGGCTCCCCGGTGGGAGGATGCCAGCAATGGATCGAAAGTACCTCCAAAACAAACATCCATTACCAGAAAAATATGATTGCAGGGAATATTATTCACTATGGTGCGCATGTTGGAATGGGAAAGGTAAGAGGTCTTGGCTGGATCGTCCATTTTTGAATCTCTGGCTATTACGTATCCTTCCTGAAAAACAGGGTCGTATTCCCCGTGTCCTGCAAAATATATAAGGAGATTGTCTTCCGGACCGTAGCCGGCTGCGGCATATTCCCTGAGTTTTTTCATTATATCATTTAATCCTGCATTTTCAACCAGTTCGGTGCTTACATTATAATTCTCCCCGAGTTCTGCTGAAACAGCTGCTGCATCGGGGATTGGATTAACAAGATCGGAAAAGGAATCGTAAATATTTCCTCCAAAAAACAAGGCTTTGGTGATCCTGCCCTCATTTTCATCCTTACTTTCAACTGTTGATATGTTTGCCTGACTGTCTTTTTCAGCAGCTCTGCGTTCTGACAATTCAGGAGCAAAGGGATTTTGAACAGGGGTGACTTCAAAGGATTTTTTTGACACAGGATGAACCAGTTCAAATTTTCCGTAATCCATACTGATTTTATTTTTTGAAGCTGTTTTCTCTGCACGGATTATAGCTTTCTCCCAATTATCTTTAAATGAGCGGGCTTCATTAACCGGGATCTTCACCCCTGCCTCGGTGTCCATAAATCTGATCTTATAAATCTGAAGGTCTGCATTATAACCTATAATTTCCTCGACAGGAATAAATAATTCACCCTCCATTGCCCCCTTTTTAATATTGTAATGAATTTCTGATAAATTTTGCAATTGGTACAATACCTGGGCACTCAGAAAACTCCTGCGCCGATTAAACTCATCGGTCGTTTCAAACTCATCCCGCTCTGCGATTAAGGATTTATCGAGCTTGCTAAGAATCAAAGCCGTATTTTCGGGTGTGAGGATCTTTTTTTGCGCCAGACTGGGATCCCAGCCGAGATAATCGACCAGCAGTGAGCGGTTGGATGGAGTCAGGCCTTCAACCTCCCATATTACCACCTGCCGGTCTGATCCAAACGTGCACAGGAATTTACCATCGTCGGAAAATGTTCCTCCAAAAACATAGTCGGTATGCCGGTATATACTTTCAACCAATTCGTATCTATTGCCTGTTTCTTTCCATACCCGACCGTTGGTATAACTTCCGTGGAAAAAATAATCGCCGGTGGGACTGTATTCAAGAATGTTATTTATTTTGGAAAGATCCTCATCGAGGGAGTCAGCTTTGAAGAATGTATTTTTTTTAGAATCGATAATAAAAGTGCCGTAATTGTTTCCCAGAAGCAATCTGTATTTCGAAGGATGGAACACACAATCTTCCAAATAGCCTTTAAAAGCTTCGATTTTTTGCGCCAACTTATATTTTTCACCGTTCCATTCATAAATTAACAATTTCGAATCGTTCCCGCAGCTAGCCAAATACTTGTCGTCGAAGCTAAAACTCAGTCCGCTTATCGGCTTTTCATGATCATCAAGAACCTGAAGAAGTTTAAATTCTGAACCGTCGAAATTCCAAATTCTAAGGGTTTTATCCTGACTGCAGGTTGCGAGGATAGTTCCGGCATGATTCCAGTTAATATCCTGAATATGATCGGAATGACCTTTAAGATTTTCGATAACTTTCAAATTATCGAGATCGATGACAGCCACATCATTATTGGTTTTGTACTTGGCATAAGCCAGGTATTTCTCGTCGGGTGAAAACGACAAGTGACCTCCTACCGATTTGGGATCGCCCTGGTATTCAAAAATCTTGTTCCAGTCTTTATCGTATAGTTCAAGGCTGTTGTTTCCCACGGTGACTGCAAAATAGTTCCTGTAGGGTGAAAACCGGGCTTCCATGATATAATCGGGGAAGTTTTTCAATTCCTTTTTCTCTTTGTAGGTAAAGGATTGTGCTGAAGCAAATAGTGGTATTATTGCCAGTATCAGCAGGGCTAACTTAATATTTTTCATAGTGTTATATGATTACCCTGCAATTTAGTAATAAAATAGATGTCTGGGAGAATGTGTTTTGATGAATTTTATGAATTTGTATTGGTGTGGCCTGGAACATATAATCCGCCTCCCATGTTTTTGCCTGCGGCAAAAACATGGGAGGCGAGGTGGTTTGGTGTATCTCAATACCACGGGCTTCACCCGTGGTTATTGATATTTTGCCCCTTCAGGGCAAAGAAGAAGAGCATTAACTAAAGATAGTGTTCCGTGTTATTTCAAAATTCCAATAAGCCTGAAAAACTTACATATTCAAAAAAGCTTCCTGTTTTAGAATATAAAAAAGACAGACCCAAGTAAACAATCTTTGTTAATAATTTGTTAATTTGGTCGATATATATACTTGCACCAACATTGTGTGAATGTCCGATTTAAGACATTACTGGTCAGCTATATATAAGACAAGTATAATTCTGGCTTGAAGAGCAAAACCTTAGCATAAAAAGAATAAAACATGCATTATGATAGAAAAGATAATTGATTTCAGTATCAGAAATAAATTAATTGTAATTCTTTTCACCTTTACAATTGTTGTTTTCGGAATATTTTCCATCACAAAAATACCCATTGGAGCTGTTCCTGATATTACCAATAATCAGGTGCAGGTTATAACTACCTCGGGCAACCTGTCAACCCAGGAAATTGAGCAATTTATTACGGCACCGGTGGAGCTCGAAATGGCTAACCTTCCGGGAGTAGTGGAAATCCGTTCCATCTCAAAATTTGGTTTATCGGTGGTTACCATTGTGTTCGAGGATAAGATTGGCACCTACCTCCCCAGGCAGTTAATTGCCGAAAAAATAAAATCGGCTTCAGCGAATATCCCCGAAGGTTTTGGCACACCTGAAATGGGACCTATTACAACCGGTTTGGGTGAAATTTATCAATATGTACTGGACTTAAAACCGGGTTATGAAGGTAAATATTCTGCCTTGGAATTGCGAAGCATACAAGACTGGATTGTAAAGCGTCAGTTATCGGGGATTAAGGGGGTGGTTGAAGTAAACAGCTGGGGCGGATATTTAAAACAATATGAAGTAGCCATCGATCCAAGCCGTTTAAGAGCTATGGAAATTACTTTAGCGGAGGTTTTTGATGCTGTAAGTGCGAATAATAGTATTTCAGGAGGGGCTTATATTGAAAAAACGAATCAAAGTTATTTCATTCGTGGCGACGGTCAGATAAAATCAATAAAAGACATTGAGGATATAGTAGTGAAAAATATTGGCGGCGTACCGGTTCTTGTGAAAGATATAGCCGATGTACAATTTGGGTTCGCCAACCGGTTTGGAGCTATCACCGGAAATGGTCAGGGAGAAAAAGTGCTTGGTCAAATTATGATGTTGAAGGATGCCAATTCAAAGGAAGTAATTAAGGATGTTAAAATCCGGGTTGCCGAAATTCAAAAAAGTCTGCCCGAAGGCGTCTATATAAATCCCATTCTGGAACGTAGCGAGCTCATAGCTAAGACTTCATTTACGGTGGTGGAAAATCTGGTTTTCGGCTGTGTTATCGTAATATTGATTATCCTCCTTTTACTGGGAAACCTTCGCTCTGCATTGGTAATTGCGTCCATGATTCCCCTGGCTCTGCTCTTTACCTTATCGATGATGTTTGTTTTTGGAATCGATGCGAATCTTATGAGTCTGGGAGCTCTCGACTTTGGGATTATTATTGACGGAGCGGTAATCATTGTCGAATTTATTGCCATACGAATTACCCTGAAGAAATCGGAATACGACAGTTCAGATAAGCTTCCCCGGCAAAAATTAATCGATAACATCACCTTTAACGGAGCTTCCAAAATGATGAGCTCAGCGGTTTTTGGTCAAATCATTATTCTTATCGTTTTCATCCCAATCCTTTCCTTAAGTGGGGTTGAAGGGAAAATGTTCCGTCCCATGGCCTTATCCTTTAGTTTTGCCATTATTGGCGCTATGATTTTAGGATTTACATGGCTTCCGGTGGCTGCTTCCTTATTCCTGAGACCGGAGAAGGAGCAAAAAAGAAGCCTGTCAAAATGGGTAATGGGACTTGCTCAACGATCCTATGAACCTGTTATCCGTTGGTCGTGCAGACACAAAAAAATAATATTAGGAATGGCACTTGCTTCTTTGGTGTTAACCGGATATATTTTCTCCAAAATGGGAGGCGAATTTGTTCCCACTTTGGACGAAGGCGATTTTGTAATACAGCCTGTTCTGAAAACCGGTACTTCCCTTTCAAAAACAATAGAGTTAACCACTCAGATGGAGAATATTCTTCTTGATAAATTTCCTGAGGTCGATCAGATCGTGTGCCGGATTGGTGCTGCAGAAGTGCCCACCGATCCCATGTCGATGGAAGAAATTGATATGATCATTAAACTGGTACCTAAGGCGGAGTGGGTTTCAGCCAAAACTAAAGAGGAATTGGCCGATAAATTCAAAGAAGCTCTTTCTGTAATTTCGGGAATTGAATACGAATTCACTCAGCCGATTGAAATGAGATTTAATGAATTAATAACGGGTGTGAGAGCCGATATAGCCATTAAAATATTTGGCGACGATCTGGATTACCTGGATAAAAAAGCTAATGAAATCAAAAATCTAATTGAAGATATCCCTGGAGCAGCCGATATAATTCTGGAAAAGACAGCCGGACTTCCTCAAATGAGTGTAACTTATAACAGATCTAAAATCGCTCATTACGGTGTCGATATACAAACCATGAACAGCTATTTGGCCATGGCTTTTGGTGGCGAAGTTACGGGTAGTGTTTTTGAAGGCGAGAAACGTTTTGATCTTGTGGTACGACTCGACAAAAAGAACAGGGTTGATATCGATAATATTCAAAAGCTACAGGTTCCTTTGGCTAACGGAAATCAGATCCCCTTATCGGAGCTTGCCGACATTTCTTTCAATACCGGACCGGCAAAAATTTCGCGTGAAAATACACACCGGCGTGTGGTGGTTAGTGTGAATGTAAGAAATCGTGACCTGGCATCGGTTGTGGCAGATATTCAGGATAAAGTGGATGAGAATATCAGCCTTGAACCCGGAAACTATATTTCCTATGGCGGACAGTTTGAGAATTTACAAAATGCCTCCAAAAGACTCATGCTGGCAGTACCTCTGGCATTATTTCTAATTTTTATTTTCCTTCATTTTGCATTTGGATCCTTTAAAGATGCCGTTCTAATCTTTACAGCGGTTCCGCTTTCAACTGTCGGGGGCGTATTATTTTTATGGATCAGGGGAATGCCTTTTAGTGTTTCGGCAGGAATCGGATTTATAGCTCTCTTCGGTATCGCTGTTCTTAATGGAATTGTGCTAATTGAGCACCTCAAGGAATTGCAAAAGAAAGGCTACGATAATATTCAGGAACTTATCTTCACAGGAACCAAAGACAGACTACGTCCTGTTATACTCACCGCTGCAGCCGCAGCCGCAGGTTTTTTACCCATGGCTATTTCATCAGGAGCCGGGGCAGAAGTTCAAAGACCTTTGGCAACGGTGGTAATCGGCGGACTGATAACTTCCACCATGCTTACAATGATAGCCTTACCACTGCTTTTTGAAATTTTCCATAATGTAACTAAAATTCAACTTTGGCCTCTTAAGTTTATCCGGAATAAGAAACTGACAACCACGATTATTGTGATGTTTTTTGCTATCAATTCCTTTGGACAAACAAATGAGCTTAAACTTGATGATGCGATTCAGATTGCAGTCGAAAACAATAAAGAATTGCAGGCCTTCTCTCTACAGATTGAAGAGAGTGAAGTCCTTAAAAAAACTTCTCTGGATCTGGCTAAAACACAGGTTTTTTATGGATTGGATCAAAATAATATTGCCGAAAACGGTTACCCTTTGAATGTTTTGGGTTTGGAACAAAGCATCGATTTCCCAACCCTTTATATGGCAAGGAAAAAGCTTAATGAATCGAATGTATTGATGAGTAAGGCTGAATATGAACTGAAAAAGCAGGAACTAACAAAAAATGTATCTCTCGCTTTTTTCGATGTTCAGTATTTCCTGCAAAAACAAAAAATCTATGCTGAGATTCATGATCTGTATAAAAGTTATAGCGGAAATATCGACCGAAGCTTTGAAACCGGTACTATTAATCAGCTCGATTTTCTCACAGCCAAAACAAAAAACGAACAAATCAGGCTGAGTATAAATCAGGTTAAACACGACCTGGAAATTGCGTATCAAAAATTATCTTCGCTAATGCAATACGACAGTAGTTTTCAGGTTTCGGCTCAGGAAGCCATACTTTTTGCTGTGGAGGAAAAGAATGTTGAAGAAAGTTCCGCCATACAGTTAATGAAAAGACAAACAGAATACCAGTCGGCTATACTTGGGGTTGAAAAGAACAATTTACTACCCGATCTTACCCTAAGTTATTTCAACGGTACGAATACCTATGCCGGAGCAAAAAACTATTCCGGGTATCAGTTTGGAATTGGAGTGCCTGTATTTTTTGGTGCCCAAAAGGCAAGGATTAAAGCCGGTAAATTATCGGTAGCCCGCAGCAGCAGTTTGGAGGAGAATTATTTATATCAGTTAAAATCGAGACAAAATGCCCTCAAAACAGAACTCACAAAATATAAAGAGGCCATCGACTTTTATGAAAATACGGGAAGTAAATTAAGCCGGGAATTAATACGGTCGGCAGAAAAGAGCTTTGAAATGGGTGAGATTGACTTCTTTAAATTTATAATGAGTATTGAAAGTGCTCACAATCTTTCACTCGAATATCTCGACTACCTCTCAAACTACAATAAACTTGTACTTGAAATAAATTATTTATTAAAATAAATAAACAGCATAATGAAATCCAAACAACTTAAAAACGGTTTGTATCTGGCAATATTCCTGCTTGCATCCGCCTGCTCACACAGCACTTCTGATACTGAGATTGATGCAGAGGAAGCCGGACAGCTTTTAAAAATTACGGCAGAAGAGTTCGAATACAACAAAATGCAAACAGGAATGCCTGTCAAACAATTCTTTGAAGAAACCATAAATTGCACCGGCTTTATTAAAGCAGAAACAGGTGGCATAGCACAAATCAGTTCCCCGGTGTCAGGAATACTTAGCTCCATACATTGTTCATTGGGCGATTATGTGAAAAAGGGACAGGTATTGGGTCTTATTTCATCCAATGAACTGATTCTGATGCAACAGGAATTTATTGAAACATCGGTTGGACTTAATCAGGTAAAAGCCGATTATGAGAGAATTAAAATTTTATATGATGACAATATAGCTGCGAAGAAAGAATTCCTGGCAGTGGTAAGTCAGTATAAAACCATGACTGCCAAATACAATTCTTTGAAGCTCCGGCTCGAAAATATGCGCCTTAACACTGAAAAAATTGAAAAAGGCGAACTTTATGCAGAATTTCCGGTTGCAGCAAGCATAAGTGGACATATTTCGAAGCAAAATATGATTCTCGGACAATATGTTGAGCCGCAGAACCGGTTGACAGAAATTGTGAATGTGGATAAACTTCAGCTTAACATTTCGGTTTTTGAAAGTGATATTAACAAACTGAAGATCGGGCAAAACATAAGTTTCAATGTATTTGGTGAAAAGAACTTCTCACACGCAGCACAGCTAACATCCATTGGAAAAACGATAGATACCGATACAAAAGCCATTGAATGTCTGGCAAAGATTAAAGCTGAAAAAGATTTTAGTTTTATTAACCAATCCTATATTGAAGCCCGCATTGTGGTTGACCGGCAGGAAAAAAATTCAATCCCAACAGAAGCTATTATTAAATTGGGAGATGAATACTTTGTATATGTGGTTGAAAAAAAGGAAGGTGCTGATTATTTTCTTAAAAAGCATACCCTAATTCCCGGTAAGACAAATGGGAGTTTTACTGAAATTTCTGAAAGTGCAGATTTAAAGGATATACTCATAAGCGGTGTTTATAATTTGCCTGTGGAATAAGACGGATAATATAAAAACCACTCAGTTAAAAACTTACATAATAGCTAGTGCTTCAGTATTACTTTGCGGCATCTTTTTCCTTCCCCGGTAATCAGAAGAGAATGATAGATTCCGGTTGGATAGCCTGCATCTGACCATGAAACTTCATGCCGTCCTGCCGTCTGAAAACCGGATACGACAGTTTTCATTCTGTAGCCCAATGAATTATAAATATATAATTCTACAAAATCATCCTCGTTTAAAACATAACTGAAGCTTATACTCTCATGGAAAGGATTGGGGAAGGCTCTAAGATCAGGAAAACAGGGAATAAACGGATCAAAACTCTCCACAGATGTGATAGGATCAATGATATGTATTATTCTGGTTTCTGTCGCCAGGGGCATCATATTATCCTCTTCAGCAATAACAACCAATTCATAGCTACCGGAAGAGTCAATATGAATATTCCATATATAGGGTTGCGAGAGTAATTTACCTTGAGAAACTCCATTTACCATCAATTCCAGCGACTTAATCCCTACATTCAGACCATTGAATTCAGCTTCCACATTAAAAAGAGAGTCCCGAAAAAAATAAGCCCCCTGAACTGGTGCAGATAGTGAAATGTCAGAAGAAATTTTCATCATAATGTTAAGATTCCATTCGTTTTCAATAAATGCAGCACTGGTAGGCTCATGTACAGGAAGCCCTTCCACCTCGGTTTCCAAATCGATAATTTTACCTCCACCATTAATCATTTCATTTATTATCCGTGTATCCGTTTCATCCCTGTCCCATGGCCGTGCCCCAACGTTTTTAATGATACTTTCTTTTACATCTGAGCTTTTCAACAGGCTAATATTAGGGTGCCATACCGGACTGGCATCAACAATTTTTTCGATATCTCCGGAAAATTCTGCCACATTATTTCCGGAAAGATCTTTGGCGACATTATCCTGGAAAAAAACTTCGCAAGGACCAAAACCAATCTTACACAATGGCATAGCTTTAGAACTGGGTCCGTACTGCATCACATTTCCGACCACAGACATCATCCCTGTTTCGTATTCATAACCCAGCCATTCGCTTTCAACAAAGCCAAATTTTATGGCTGAGGACCCCGGATTATGAATGTAATTATTCACAATAACACCTCTGGCACCACCTTTAAATAAAGGATTCCTGTCCTTATTGCTTGCATAAAGATTATTCAAAATAGCTATTTCTGTTGCATTATCATGAATAAGACTTCCCTTTGAATGTTCGCCCTTAGTATGAGTGGCATTACTTAAACCTTCAGAAATAATGTTATGACTCATGGTAAGCGTATGGGAAGTATTGGAACGCCAGTCATCGGGTGTAAGTCCTTCGAAGCGCGGTCCTGAAGCCGAACAATTCTCATCAACAGCCCAACTTGCTGAGCAATGATCGATGATAGTATTATAAGCACTTACTGCTGAAATTCCGTCGGGTTCCCAGCCAGTTTCATGATTGGCAGCACCAGGACGCACTCTTATATGCTGAAGAATGACATCGTGTGTCTGAATACTCAATGCTCCGTTAATGATGGTGATACCCGGCGAAGGAGCTGTCTGTCCTGCAATGGTAATAAAAGGATTCTTAATTCCTTTTGAACTGCCCTGGAAATCAATGATACCGCCTACCTCAAAGACGACTATCCTTGGACCTGTAGCTGCAATGGCCTCTGCAAAAGAGCCGGGTCCGGAAGCATTCAAATTGGTTACACGGATTATTTCCCCTCCCCTTCCGCCCGGGGTATATGTTGCCCAGCCTTCAACACCTATGTTGGCAATTTTCTGAACCTGACCCGAAGTGGACATAGTTATCAGAATTGCCGTAAGTAATAATTGAATCCGCATTTGGTTTTTATCTATTTTCTAATAAAAATAACCATTCAGGCATAGTAAACACATTGATGTTCATTCTTTAAAAAGCATAATAAAGTTGATGAGAATTTCTGGCTTAATCTGTTAAGCCTTTCCCCAATTCTGATTTTCCACCTATTATTCTCAATAGTGTATACCCAACCAAACCAGCCACCAGCGATCCAATTAGAATCCCTACTTTTGCCGAGGCCAGAACCGTTGGATTACCAACAAAGGCGAGGTTTGCGATGAAAATAGACATGGTAAAACCAACACCGGCAATAAAAGCTATACCCAGAATATGTTTAAAATTGACCCCAGCGGGCAGCACTGTAATTTTAAGCTTCAAACCCAGAAAGGATATTAGAGACACACCAATAAAATTACCAAAAACCAGACTGACAGCAATGACAGAAATAAGTTTAAAATCAAAATTCATATCGGAGCTAAAAGCCACTCCGGCATTAGCCAAGGCAAAAATAGGCATAATAAAATAGGCAACCCAGCCATGAAGTTTATGCTCCAGATGTTGCAAGGGTGACTGGACTTTTTCAGTGTAGCTTTCCAGATTATCAACCTCTTCGAGTTGCTCTTTTGTTAAAATCGGACTTTTACTGTCATCAATATCTCTGATATTATTTGCAGCATCGCAGAGCTTATTTACATAAGTTTTAAAAGGCATTTTTTGTCTTATTGGTATGGTAAAAGCAAGCAATACACCGGCAATTGTAGGGTGAATGCCCGATTTAAGAAAAAGCACCCATGTAATTATTCCAAATACAACAAAATAATTTGAATACATTCTCTTATAAGAAAGAAAGCCAAGGAAAATTATTATGATTAAAGCAATACCAATTAATAACCAATTAATACTTCCACTATAAAAGAGGGCGATCACCAGAACGGCACCAAGATCATCGATAATAGCAAAAGCGATTAAGAAAACTTTGAGACCTAAAGGAACTCTCTTTCCTAAGAGTTGAAGTATTGCCAGCGAAAAAGCAATATCAGCAGCCATGGGGATGCCCCATCCATGAGAAGTTTCGGGGTCTTTATTAAGAATAAGGAATAAGGCAACAGGAATCACCATTCCACCAATTGCAGCGAAAAATGGAAATGCTGCCTTTTTAACCGAATTCAATTCCCCAATAAGCAACTCTCTCTTAAGTTCCAGACCGATTACAAAGAAGAAAATTGCCATTAAGCCATCATTTACCCACAAAATTAAAGGTTTGGAAAGCTCAAAATTTGAACTGGTAATTCCAATTTTGTAATTCCACAAGGAATTGTATGTATCACTAAAAGGTGAATTCGCCCAGATTAGCGCAATGAGTGTGGCTGAAAATAAAAGAATCCCACTGAGGCTTTCAATTCTTAGAAACTTCTGTAATGGCGTGCTTATGAATTTATCTATCATAGCTATAATTTTAAAATTTTGGCTTTAGAAAGATAATAATCTTTTAGCTAAAAATTAAATTTTGTTGCTTTTAAGATTTCAAGAACACCGGTCATTTCGACTCATTTCGGCTCCGCTCAATGGCCGAAAACGCTCAATGGCCGGTTGCGCTCAATAGCTGGTCAACTTCAATGTCCGGTTCGCTCTGTAGCAAAAAATCTGCATTGTCGACTGCGGTCATTCTGCGTTTTCGGCCCTTGAGCGGAGGCGAAATGAGCCGAAATGCCGCGTTACAAGCCCAACTCCTCCCTCAATTTCTTAGGAATAGCATTTTTATTCACAAGAATCGATAGCGTTTTGTACTCAACAAAAGCTTTGGAGACATAAAGATATCCTCCATACACATGATCTTCAATACCCCAGGAGTTTTTCACTTTATAATATTCTGTACCATTTTGATCTTTGGCAGTTCCAACAATGTGCATACCATGATCGTCGGTGGTTTGATAATTATCGAAGGCTTCCTGTCTGAGTTCCTGGGTAATTTTCTTTTCTGCTTTTATACTTGAGAAGTCGTACATAAATGCAAGTTTCTCCTTATCGGTAAAAGCTTCCCATTTGCCTTTTTCCAGATTGTCCATATCTTCAATATCGTCTGTTGGAACCACGGCAAGACCTTTGTTATACTGGAAACCTTTTTCGCTAACATCTGTAGCCCAGGCTACGGTATAACCTTTCGCAAGAGAATTATCGATTACCTGAGTTAATTCCTCTATCTTTACATTATAAACTTCACCCCAGGCCCAGTTATCGGGCACTTCAAGAATAAATGGTTTATAGAAAGGATGGTGAGTAAAGGATGAAAGCATTACATAATCATCCATATTTAAGCCTAAATTTGCCATGAAACTTTGGGGGGTATATTCCTTGCCGTTGTACATAAATTTTTCAGGATATTTTCCCAGATACGCATCCAATATGCCATTCAATCCCTTCAACCATGAGGAGGATAATTCCCTGTTTTTATTTTCTATAACGGCATCCATATATGCCTTTAGCAGGATATCCAATTCTCCGTGAACATGTCCATCGGTTCCATATTCAATCCCTTTGTATGCCTCTTCAGGGACAATGCCAAAATTTTTCATTACCCAGCTAACATCATTAAAGGCTCCACCGCCCGCAAAATTTAAACTGCCATGCAGTCGAACATATTTTTCAGCTTTGTCGGCATAAGCATTTCTTACTACATACATCTCCGATAAGTCGAATTCGCCTTTATCCATTCTTAATAATTCCGATTCAAAGAATGATATTCCGCTAAAACTCCAGCAGGTACCGGAACGGTGCTGATCTTTAACGGATGTTGTTTTCAATGTTTTTACATCGGTAAATTCGTATGCGGTTTGCGCTGTAACCGCCAATTGCATAGTTAAACCAATTACAAATAATGAGATAATACTTTTCATTTACTTTTAATATTTTAATTAGGAATTTTTTTGAAAGGCTGAAAATACAAATAATCCTGAAAATGATGCAAATTCGCAGTATGTTATGTAGAATATTAAGAAGGAAAATTAGTGACTTGTGATTAATCAAGGAATAATTTTTGCTATTTTTATGCAAAACCCGGCTGATGAAGTTAAAATACTTTTTTTTGTTCACTGTGTTGTGTTTAGCTATGACAAGTCAAAGCTATTCACAGCAATATCACAGTTCGTCTAAGAAAGCCATCAGGCACTTTCAGACAGCTCTGAGTTATTTCGATAAAAATGAAGATGAAACAGCCCTGGAATATATAAATAAAGCAATAAATAGCGATAAGAATTTTGTGGAAGCATATATGATGAAATCTCAGATTCTTAAAGATCAGGGGGATGTTGATGGAGGAATTGAAAATTTTCAAAAGGCTTTGGATTTGGATCCCGATTTTTTTCCTGAAGGATTTATGATTTTGTCTGAAGTGCAGTTTAATGCGGGGAAATATGAATTGGCTCATGCTTCAGCAGAACGTTTTATTGCAAAAAAGAAATTTCAAAAGTACTCCCTGGCACGAGCTGAAGAATTTGTCGAAAGAATTGAGTATGCCCGAAATGCAGTTAATAATCCGGTTGAATTTAATCCGGTGAATCTTGGCCCTTCCATCAATTCAATTTACAATGAATATTGGCCTTCACTGACTCTGGATGAGAGCAAAATTATATTCACGGTTATGCTTCCCAAAGATTTAACAAAAGAGGCTGATATGAATAATGTTCAGGAAGACTTCTTTATTTCAACCAAGAATGACTCAGGCTATTGGAATCCGAGAGAATCTGCCGGCAGTCCGCCAAATACAGAAAAAAACGAAGGTGCCCAGTCCTTTTCCGCCGATGGCCGCTACCTGTATTTTACAGCATGCGACCGGATGGAAGGATTTGGGAAATGCGATATTTATTATTCTGTTTTCACATCAAACAGATGGGGCAACGCTATTAATCTGGGATCGGCTGTAAATACAAGCCATTCCGATAAGCACCCAAGCATTAGTTCTGATGGGAAAACGCTTTATTTTGTATCGGACCGACCGGGTGGTTATGGTGGCCTGGATATCTGGTATGCTGAAAAGGATGAAAGCAATGCATGGAAAATGGCTAAGAATCTGGGCGAAAAAATTAACACCCCGGGAAATGAGCAATCACCTTTTATTCATCCCGATAATCAAACATTGTATTTTGCTTCGGAAGGACATGAAAATTTAGGTTCCGGAGATATATTTCTGAGCAGGCGCGATGAGTTGGGTGCTTGGGGCAAAGCGCAAAATCTGGGTTATCCCATCAATACGAATAATAATGAAATTGGTATGATTGTCGATCCACAAGGTAGCACTGCTTACTTCTCATCCGACAGAATGGAAGGAAACGGAATGGATATTTACAGCTTCAATCTGCCTGCAGAAGTAAGACCCATATTCGTTTCCTATATGAAAGGCCGGGTTTTTGATGCTAAATCGTATAAGGGCATAAGAGCTGATTTTCAGTTAATTGATCTTGAAACAGGTAAATTGGTAATGGAATCAAAATCCAATTTTGGCGAGGGAGATTTTCTTGTACCCCTTCCCACAGACAAAAATTACCTTCTTAACGTTTCCCATCCCGGATACCTTTTTTATTCCGATCATTTTGAATTTTCAGGAATCCATGAAGAATCTGATCCATACCTTATGGATGTGCCTTTAAAGCCCATTCGCAAGGGTGAATCCATTGTTCTGAATAATATTTTCTTCGAATTCGATTCCCATGCCTTAAAAGACGAGTCGAAGATTGAACTTCAAAAAATCTACGAGTTTTTAAAACTGAATCCACAGGCTAATATTGAAATACGCGGACATACCGATAATGTTGGTTCCAACGATTATAATAAAAATCTATCGGTGAAAAGAGCCGAAGCTGTGGTGGAATATTTAATTTCTGCAGGGATAAATAAGGAACGTCTGGTTTCGCGGGGATTTGGATCCGAACTACCTGTTGTTCCAAACGACAGCGAAATCAACAGAGCTAAAAACAGAAGGACAGAGCTGATGATTTTGTAGTTCAGACAAACATATATTTTGATTAATATAATATTTAGTTTAAAGTATTTTCAATTTAGCATGAGAAAGTATAGTGCAAGTAACTAATACCATTCTGCAGCCCATATCCTTTCGGTATTTCACCCATATTCTCATTTTAATCATTTTTAACATTTTACAATATATTTGTATTTAGTTGTTTTTCTGGTTGTTACATCACATTAATTTATTTTTTTGCTTTTATTACGAAAATATTCGTAGGAAAATTTGCATCTACGAAAATATTCGTATATATTTGTTACGAAAATATTCGTAGAAGAAGTTATCCATGAAAAAATATCAAAATATGAAGCTCTCAACCTTTCAGCAGCCGACTGATTCTGAACTTGAAGTATTATCCATTTTATGGAAAAATGGCACTTCCACCGTTAGATTTATCAACGATAAATTAAATGAAACACGGAAGGTGGGTTATACTACTACACTGAAAATCATGCAGATAATGTTTGAAAAGAAGCTTTTGCTCAGGGAGCAGGAAGGAAAATCTCATAAATATACGCCTGCCATTGAGGAAAATGCCATTCGAAATCGTCTTATTGATAAAATACTCGATTCAGCCTTCGACGGATCTGCTTCGAGTCTGGTGATGCAAACCCTGGGCAATCATAAAGCCTCAGCTGATGAGCTGGATAAAATAAGGAAGTTAATTGATGAATTAGGTAAAAAATAATAGTATGTTATCGGAAATAATAAATTACGGTTTTATGCACTCATTGGGTATGACTCTTCTTCATTCCCTGTGGCAGATCCTCGCTGTATATATTATTTTGCGGGTGGTTCTTAGTTTATTAAAGAGTACTGACTCGAAATCAAAGTACAATATTTCGGCTGTTTCGATGATGTTAATCTTTGTATTTGCACTTATTACCTTTTCCATTTATCAGAATCCGGATAAGCCGGAAGAGTCGCTCATCTTTTATCATCTAACCAAGGCTCAGGAATCGGGAACACAGCAAATTATGTCATACCCTATACCCTTAGCACAGGAATTAGGTGTAAGCCCGCAAAAGTCATTGCTGGATTACCTTCCCTGGTTTGTTATTGCCTATGCAGCAGGAATTATCTTCCTGAGTTTTCGATTGGCCTTTGGATTAATCTATTTGCGAAAATACAGATACAGTGGACTGGTTCATATTAGTGAAGATCTTGAGACTTTATTTAATAAACTTCAACATAAAATAAAAATAAAAAGGGAAGTTTCCATGGTTGAGTCTGTACTTACCAGGGTTCCTTTTGTATTGGGTTATTTCAAACCTGTTGTGATTGTGCCGGCGGGAATTATGATGAACATCCCCTTTAATCAGGTTGAAGCCATTCTGGCTCACGAGCTTGCTCATATAAAAAGAAGTGATTTCCTTGTAAATATCATACAATCAATTATTGAATTATTATTTTTCTATCACCCCTTTATTTATCTCATTTCAAAGATTGTTCGCGACGAAAGAGAAAATTGCTGCGACGATATTGCATTAAACTTTTGCAGCGATTCAACCCAATATGTAAGCGCTTTAGCAAATATGGAAAGCATAAGAATGAATCTTTCGCATTCGGCGGTTGCTTTTGTTAAAAAGAAAAACAACTTATTAAATCGAATTTCAAGAATATTAAAACCAAATAACATGAAAACTAAATTATCTGACAGAATTTTCGCCGGAATTATAGTAGTTCTGGGACTATCCACCATACTTATTATGGGAGCAGCTGCCTTAAACAATCTTCCCTTCGATGATCAGGATGCTTTCAAAAGCAATGTATCCATCAATTTGAATAATCTCTATGAAAAGGATGTGGTAGTTTCTGATAGCATTGTGGAATTTGATGATGGGAAAATTATAACCCACAGAAAAAATAAGAAAGGAAA
>JAIOZM010000044.1 GCA_021740585.1 Bacteroidales bacterium | reverse complement strand
CAAGTTTGCTGATGGCTTCTTTCAGATTTGTAGTCACCCACAACACCTTTGCCATTCGCTAACGTTTCCTATCAACTCGGCACGTACAAGGACTTTCACCTCGCAAGCTTATTACCATGCCCGACATACAAAAAAGAGGATGCCAAATACCATGACATCCCCTTCTTTAAAGCAATAAACCTAATCTATTATCGACATTTTTATATGTCAATTAAAGTATTATTTAACAACAACTTTCTCAAGTTCGTAAATAGACATGATCTGAGCACCGGTTAATACCGTATTGTAAATTCTTAAATCATCCATCGCACCTGTAAAATAACCACCCCAAGCCAGAGGAATAATATGATCATTATCATAATTAGTATCAGTGGCAGCATATTTTGATGAACCACGTCCAATGGCTAAATCATGACCAGTAACTGAAACACCTGTACCCGGAGTATTATCCCATTTCATAGTCTCTGTACCATTGATGTAAAAAGTCATATTTCCACCACCAAAAGTAACCGCTAAGTTATACCATGTTCCTGCTGTCAAAGGAGGATCAGTATCTCTATCATAGATACCTTCAGTTGCTGACATCGTAAAGAATGATTTTCCGGCATCCTGTATCTCCCATTTGTATCCAAGCCATGATTGCAGACCCAAAAAGCGGCCTCCTTTTAACTCAGTAGATTTAATCCAAACAGAAACCGACATAGTTGTAGGATTCAGAGCAGCATTGTAAGGAACTTTAACCCATGATCCCATTGCAAAAGCAAGGGCTCCAGCAGCATTCCCAAAACGGTCGGTAGTCCAGGTTGGAAGTCCACCTCCCCAAGTATCAGCGCCCGACATAAGAGTACCGTTGAATTGACTTCCTGAATAATCAGTAAGAACAGTTCCGGTTCCATCATCAAAAGTCCAATGACCCTTTAGAGAAGCAGGAGCAATAGCAGACACAATGTTTGCATTGTAGGCTGTTGTTGCAGCTGCCAGTGCGATAACTGTATTGTCAACCTGAATTTGAGTGGCTGTAGTATTATTAAATACTAAGAGAGCCGCATCAACAACAACCTGAAAAGGAGCTTTAGAGCCACGTACGTACTGACCTTCTGCGGTACCTTCTTCTGTTGATGCTAAAAGATCTTCAGCATCAGTAATAGCTTGTTCCAGTGCAGTTTTTACAACTACAACTTCTTCGTCATCCTTATCACAGCTTGTCATCAAAAACGATGCTGAAGCCATCATCAGGATTAGAGTAAAAAAACCAACTTTGATTGTTTTCATAATAATAAAATTAAATTAAAGATTAATAATTGATGTTAAGGTTAATGTCCAATTCACTTTGAGGAATTGGGAAATATCGTTTGGTATCATAATTGAAACTGGTATATGAAAGGGCTGATTCGGCTACAGCTTTGCCATAGCGCATCAAGTCGAAATAACGATGGAATTCAAATCCAAGTTCCACTCTTCGTTCATGCATAATTGCCTGCTGTATGGTCCCCTTTGAGCTGGCAACAACTGCCGGTAACAAATCAGCCGGAATGGAACCAAAAAGGCTAAGATCCTCATCGTAGAGATAGCTTTCTCTGGCTCTGGTTCTGACTGCATTCAGGGCAACTAATGCTTCCGACCCTCTGTTCAGCTCGTTCAGCGCCTCGGCTTTTATAAGAAGTATATCGCTATACCTCATATAAGTATAGTTTAAATCACCATCTCCTTTGGTACTTTTTCCAACTTCAGCAAGCGGCTGAATATGCTTTTTCTGAATATAACCAGAGGGCGACCATGCCGGATCAAAAGCTTCTCCGTTTAGCCAGGTCTCTCCATCTCTGCCAACGGTATAGTCAAGACGTGGGTCGACAACTCCACCTGCGGTTACTTCAAACTCATCAATAAAATCCTGTCTTGGCACATCAAAATAGTATCCATTTTCCAAAGCAGGTGCAAACCACTGATTCATAGAACTCCCCTGAAACGGGTCCTGATCTTTTAAATGCTGAATCTCGAAAATGGATTCCTTATTATTTTCATAGGCCAGCATGAAATTGTGCCTGTAAACATCCATAAGTCCGTATAAATTTAAGGCCTCCAGAGAATCAACATATGCGAGAGCATCTTCATAATTCGCATTATACAGATATGCCTTTGCCAATAGACCAAAAGCGGCTCCTTTCGATGCTCTTCCATAATTACCGGCAGTGATTGTAACAGGAAGACTATTTTTGGCAGAAAGTAAATCTGTTTCAATCTGACTATAAATAATATCAACACTTGAGGTAGCCACATGCAAATCTTCCGATGTTTCAACAGGTTGAGTTTTCAGAGGTATTTCACCAAAAATATTTACCAGTTGAAAATAATAATAGGCACGTAAAAATTTAGCTTCTGCAACATATTGATTTCTCAGAGTTATATCCATATCAATATTTGGAATATTTGCTATAGCTTCATTGGTTCTGGAAATGCCATTATAACAATGCTCCCATATTGCTAATACAAATCCGTTGTCAGGGTTAGTTTCAAAATTCTCAATAAAAGAAATGTCGCTCTGATCACCTGGATTTCCGCCCTTTGTAGCATCGTCGGAAGCTACATCACCAAATACCCAAATATTGTTTTCGGCCGACTTAAATGCAAGCGGTTCATAGCATGCATTGGTTGCAAGAAGTGCATGTTCAGCAGTCTTATAAAATGTGGAATTGGAGTAGGTACCCTGAAGATCTTCTGTCAGAAATTCTGAACATCCGAGGCTAAAGACTAATACTGTTATAGTAATCAATAATTTATAGTTCATTTTGATTCTATTTAAAAGGTTAATTGTATTCCAATACTATATGAAACGGCTGAAGGATAAGTTCCCCAATCAATTCCAGCTGCCATATCTCCTTCAGATGTAGAGTTGTCACTTACAGTCATTTCCGGATCCAGACCCGGATATTTTGTGAAGGTTAGTATATTCTGACCCGTAACATAAACCCTCATTTTGTCGAAATAAGCCTTATGTGCTATTTCATCAGGAAGAGTATATCCTATCTGAATATTCTTGAGTCTCAGATAAGCACCACTTTCAAGAAAGCGAGTTGAAGGTTTGGTATTGTTTGCTTTGCCTGCCCAGGAAGCTCTTGGTTGAGTATCGCTGGTTCCTTCTCCTGTCCAACGTTCATCATAATACCTTTGCGTAACATTGAAAGGCCGGTAAAAACCTTCAATATCTGTAGCAATCTGATAATAAATTTCATTTCCATAGCTTCCTTGTAAAAACATAGAGGCATCGAAAGCTTTGTATTCTGCCATAATATTCAACCCATAAGTAAAATCAGGGATTGCACTACCTACAAAGGTTCTGTCGTTCTCGTCAATTATCCCGTTAGAATCCTGATCTTTATACATAACATCTCCAGGTTTTATGTTATCACCCTGATTTGCGTGTGTAACAATATCTATGGTATTCTGAAAAATTCCCTCCATTTCATACAGATAAAAAGCGCCTACACTTTCACCTTCTTGTGTGAGTGTGGCAAAAACTCCATTATCAATCCGGCCTCCGGTAATGGGTGCATCCAGTTCCAGCACTTCATTATGGATGGTAGCCAGCATTCCTGTAATTGAAATGAGTCCATGGTCATAGGCCTGTTTATAGTTCAATTCAAATTCAAATCCACTGTTAAGTATTTTACCTCTATTCACCCATGCCTCTTCAATGGAACCTGCTGAAGGAGGAATGGGCTCCTTTGTAAGCATATTACTTGTTATCTTATAGAAGTAATCAACCGTTAAACTTAAACGATGATTATACATGCTGAGGTCGATTCCTACATCGTACTGATTACTGGTTTCCCACTGGACATCAGCGTTTCCATAAACAGATCTTGCATAGCCATCTGTAGAAACACCTCCAAATGGATAGTTATAATTAGAACTGATCTGGTCGGTGTAGGCATAATATCCAATTTCCTGATTCCCAATTGCTCCAAAAGAGGCTCGAAGCTTAAGTAGGTTTATATTTGAAATATTGTCAAAAAAATCTTCTCTGTCAATTCTCCATCCTGTTGATAAGGAATAGAAAGTTCCCCAACGATTATCTTCACTAAAGCGGGAGGATCCGTCCTGCCTAATGGTAGCTGCAACAAGGTATTTATTCTGATAGTTATAATTTGTTCTGCCAAAGAAGGAAACCAGACTATATCCTTCCTGTGATTCACTAGCTGTGGTAGCCCCTTGACCATTCCCTAAATAGACTAAAGTCATATCCTGATCAGGGAAATCCTTTTCAGAGGCAGAGTTTTGATATACAGAGCCCTTTATTAATTCTGTACCTAGCATTGCTGATACATTGTGGTCTTCAGCCAAAGTAGTATTAAAAGTAAGTGCATTACTCCAGGACCAATTCATTATTCCGCCATCGGTAACCGAGAGTGTATTTGTACCATTTATGCGGTCATCGGTTCCCCAGGTCTTATCAAACCTTCTTTGAATGAAATCTGCTTTGTCCATACCAAGCGTAGAAATCAGGTTTAATTTATCTGTAAATTTTATTGCAGCATTTATGTCTCCAAAGATTCGGTTTTCTGCTTTTACATTATTCTGATTCAGTGCTAAACCCACCGGATTATATCCATCCCCAAAAAATCCAGGGTAATCAGGTTTATCAACAAATTCTCCATTTTCGTCATAAACAGAAATGGCAGGCGTTCTGAAAAAGGCATAACGTACAATACTACCTCCATTTCCTCCATAACCATCTCCACTACTTCCTACAATATTGTTTTCGTCCTGAGAGATATTCAGATTTGCACCTATGGTAAGCCAATCATAAGCATCTGAAGTAATACTAAGCTTTCCGGTTGTACGCTTGTAATCACTGTTTAGAAGAATTCCTTCCTGACCAAAATGGCTGGCTGACATCATGTATCTTGTTTTTTCATTTCCTCCACTTACAGACAAACTATGATTCTGAATAAGTGCATTGCGGAAAATCTCATCCAGATGATTCACATCAGGAAGAGTAGCTGAGTATGCCGGAGTTATGAGTGGGCGTTTTAAAAGATCGTCATCAATAAAAGCATTGTCGTTATTGGCTGCCTCATTATACATTTCAACATACTGATCTTTATTTGCCATGGGTGTAATCAGACCGGGACCTTGCATTCCAATCATGGTATTGAAGCTCACTTTAGTTTGCCCGCCAGTTCCTTTTTTAGTTGTAATAAGTACAACCCCATTATTTGCTCTTGAGCCATATATAGCAGCGGAAGCACCATCTTTAAGTACACTTACAGATTCAATATCAGAAACTGCGATGTTACTCAATGCATTAACAGTAGGAACCCCATCAACGATATATAATGGCGAATTGCTGCTGTTAATAGAGCCAACACCCCTTATTCGAACGGCAACCCCAGCTCCAGGTGCCCCGGTATTCTGAGTTATATTCACACCTGCGGCCTTACCTTGCAATGCCTGATCGACACTGGAAACCGGAAGGTTTTCCAATTCTTCCATTTTCACGCTTGAAACCGATCCCGTAAGATCAACTTTGCGCTGGGTACCATAACCTACAACCACCACTTCATCCAGCAGTTCCATGTCGGCAAGCAGCACTATATCGAAAGTAGTTGCACTTCCTACTGAAATCTCCTGAGTTTGAGACCCTATATAAGAAAATACAAGCACAGGATCTGAAACATCGGCCGGGATATTCATTGAAAACTCACCGGTAAAAGAAGAAATAGTTCCAATTAAGGTACCCTTAACCACTATATTAACTCCAATTAGTTCATCCCCTTCAGGATTTGTTATCTTACCTGAGATGCTCTTGCTCTGGGCCATAATATTCATTGGATTGAGTATTAAACCAAGGAAAAGCAAGTAAAGAATTCTGTTTTTCAAATTCATTGGATGAATTTTAATTGTTAATTTTTATTTCAGCATATTTATCATCAAGCTATTTATAAGCAATGATGATATCGTTGAGCATAATTTTGTTTCCAAGCCTTTCCGGTTTGCTGCCGGTTGGTATTTCCACGATTAGCATAGTTTGCCCGGCAGGAATTATAAAACTGCCAGTATTAGTAATCTCAGTGGCGACAATACGATGTTGAATGGCATCATAAAGATCTACAGCTTCATTTTCACTATAATATTCGATCTCTTTATCCTCATCAAAAGGGTTATAGTATATGAATGTTGGATAGGAAGCTTCTCTGTAAAAATCGGTAGCCAGGCAGTTCAGCTGAAGAATCTGCTCAACATTTGTTTCCCGGATGATTGACCCAAAAATTCCTACATGAGCAGAACCGTAAATGCTAAACATTGAAATGGGCGGCTGTCCAATTACCCAGTTGGGTCCGTCGCCTAATGCTACCGGCGAAATACCTTTGAGTTCCTCCTTATTGAATATATCTGTTTTTTTCAGTCCTTCATATGCTATAACATTTTTGGTCACTTCTTTCATTTCTGGCAGCCATTGATTCTGATCAGGAATTTCATAGGGATAAAACAAGCGTGCAGAATTGGCCGCATTAAGCATCCATTTTCCAATGGTTTGAGCATATTGTGGTTCATATCGTACCATTGGAACCAAAGGCCAGGCCATATCGAAGGTATTCATCAGAAATCCATATCCTCCTTCCTGAATAATGTTACCCTGAATTCCACTCACATCAAAACCGCCCCAGTTATCGTTTATAATTCCCCAACCGGTTCTTCCGGAATCTGCTACACAACCATCAAAAGTCCATGATAATATTTTTGAAATATCATAATTACTCCCTGTTTCTGCATTCAATCTGGCTGCTGTATAGGCCCCAAAGGGCATAAGAACCTCATAAAAGCGACTTTCTGTCTGAGAAAACAGGGCGTCTGTTGCTGAAATGGCTCCTTCTAAATAGCGTTCGTCTCCGAATTTCTGGAAAGCAGAATATAGTACATAAGCGTGACCGGCAGCAGCATCTTGCTGAGGGGTAATAAAGTTCCGCTTCCCTTCCATTTCACTATAATCGAAATAAGAATAATCGTAATTCCCATCCATTGTGGAATCGGCTTTGTAAAACTGTTCTGCTATTATTTTTTGCAAACTATCTGCTCCTTCCACACCCGGAAAAACATCGGAGACAGCGTAGTATAAAACATTCGGGAACACATCGTACCACCAATCCCGGCCATATCCCCCACCCAAAAGTGCAACCTCTGCGCATGTATTATTCATCATAATGTTCCAGTCATTATCCTTATTAAAATAATTCTGAACCATTTTGACGTAATTAATACCCTTTTGATCGGTTTTATCAATACCTACAAGTCCTGCACTCATTAATGCTCCAAGTGAAGCAAGTGCCTCGTGAAACTCACCATTGTTTTTATCGGGTCCCTGACGTATGTCACTGATAACCGTGAATAAGCCAAATGTTGTTTGTGGGAAATTTCTTTGGGAAGAATCAAACCATACAAAGGGCTTTTCCTGTGATTCTTGTTGTTGATTAAAAACTACTTCATCAAAATCTCTGGCTTTATCATACCAGTCGAGCATTTTGTAAGGGGCTGGATGTTGAGGCATCAGATCAACCTTATTTATACTTGTTTGCTCAACCTCAGGGTTCATCATTTGACAACTAAACAAAGTTGCTATTGTGAATAGGAAAAATATATGTAATACTTTATTCATAGAACGTTTTTTTTATGCTGTTTTTTTTTGTGAAGACTGGGTTGGGGTTAATGTTGGTTCAGCTTTTGTAATATAGTTGTTTGATGCTTTAATTACTCCTTTGGCAACTGGGATAGCTAATAATTGTACACTTGCAATAATGATCAGTGAATATTTAAGTGCAAAGGATTCAGACACATAATAAATAAGAAAAATGAATAAACCCAGACCAAGGAATCTGCCAATATAAAGACCAAACTCGTGATTAAAGATGTAGGCAAACTGGTTTCTGTTTTCTTTTAATGAAAGAGAATCAATCACCTTCATTTGTATAGGGAAGTAGGCAATATCATGCAAAGGCATAAACATTACCTTACACATTACAAAAACAATTACACCGGAAGCAGAAAAGAGAATACCGTTTACTAAGGTACCCAAAAAAAAGATGAAAATCCCAACAGAAAAGATATAAATCCTGTGTTCCGGTTTTGACAGACGCCCAAGAAAGTATAATACTATGGCCGACAATACTCCGGCAAGACTTTGGATGGTTCCCAGCGAACCTTCATCTCCCACTAAACGCATAATAAGAATGGCAGGTGCGGTTACCAAATATCCCTGTGCCAGACCTTTAAGAGCGGCTAAAACCAGCATTTTGTTCCACAACTTATCGAACTTAAAATAGAGGAATCGTTTTTGTTTGGGGTTTTCATATTTTCCCCTGTGAATTATAATACTGGATATAATGGTTAAGATAAAAACAATTATAGTAACAATTTTATAAGCATTTCCAATGTCCCCAATCCATTCCCATCTTCCCGAACTTATTAAAAACCATCCTATCAAAACCGGCACAATAATAAAAGTGAGGGTATAGAAGAAGGTCTCCAAACCATAATAGTAATTCCTGTTTTCATCGTTAGTAGTGTTCAGCGCCAGGTAATCGCGGTTGGCCCAGAAGAATCCGAATGAGGATCCCATAATCAGTCCGGCGAACCCTACTCCCAAGGCATTCATTTCACCGAGAGTCATCATAAACACCATGGATATCCCACTGAGTATCATTCCAAAACTATAGAGATGAGCAATTTTTATCTTGTTCAGCAGGAAACCGTTTATCATAAAAGTTATTGGGATGCCTGTATACGCTGCCAGCTGATAAATAGCAACCAGACCCGGTTCATTTGAACTACGCATAATATATGCTCCTACAAAAATGTCGATTACCGGTATTACCAATGCATATATTACATTGGTAATAAGCAGAATTCTCATATCCCGCGGCATACTTAGGAAAAAATCGAATTCTTTTGTGAGTTTATTTTGTCTTAACAGATTCATAGATTACAGCTTTAGAGAGGATAAAATCTCTGAAATTGAAAACTCGGCCAGGCAAATCACTTCATCACTTGCGCCGTAATATATACTGAGCTTATCTCCATCTACCAGATGGCCATTTGTGAATACAACATTTCCGAAAAATCCTGTTTTCTCATATTCTGCAAGAGGTTCCATAATAGGCTCTTTACTTCTTGCAATTACTATAGAAGGATCGTCTTTATTGAGTAACAAAGCCCCCAGACAATACCTGTTTTCTTTGGTTGCTCCGTGGTAAATTTCCAAAAAACCCTTTGGGGTATTGATTGGGGAAGCGCCGGCACCAACTCTTGCACTGTCCCATGAGTTTGCTCTGGTTGTTGAAATACATTTGTGAAACCCCCAATGCAATAGGTCAGGAGACTCCGCCAACCATATATAATTTCCGCCTATTTCCGGACTGCTAGGCCGATGTAAGGCGAAATACTTATTGTTCAGCTTATTTTCAAAAATTGCACAATCCTTATTGTGAGGTGGAAAAATCATTCCCCTACGTTCAAAATCCTTCCAGTTTTTGGTGAAAATATAGCCTACCCCTACTCCTTCCGGTGAAACCTTAGTATAGGTAAGATGATATCCGTCTTCCATTGTTGCTACCCGACAATCTTCGATTCCAAATGATTCTTGTTCACCATCACCAAAAATAGGAGCGTATCCTGCAGGCTCTTTAAAGTGAACACCATCCTCGCTGCAAACCAATCTGAGGTGAGAAAGTGTTGTCAGGTAATCTTTACCCTTATAGTTTATTATACGGGGGTCGGAAGCATCAAGATCGGGATCGTCCATTCTAAAACTTAAAATTTCAATAGTCCCCTCTTTTAAAACAGGGAAACTCACTTCCCCATCTTTTTGTACGGGTCGTTCAGCAACTCTTAATAAAAGCCATATTTTGTTTTCAAATCTGAAGACACCAGGATTTAACAAACATTCAATTTTCATCCCCTCAGCACTGGGTTTTATGTCTGAAGGTTTTAAAATAGGATTCTGTTTGTTTCTTCGAGCGATGTCCATAAAAGATAAGGATTAAATTGAATAGCAAGTACCGACAATATTCTTAATACGGAGTCCATTGGGTTTCCAAAGTTGTACACAGGGTTACCAAATTTCATTCCCCATTTTAAGAAATGCCCTCAGGCCGTCTTCCCTTTATTCACTGAATTACTGCATATTAAAGAATATTTTGCGAGCTATAATGAGCCATTTTTGTCCGTTTACACAAAGCTTGCATCAATACTAAGCATAGTTATTTTATAGATTCTATCGTAAATTGCATTGCTTAGTTGGGGAGGTTGCTGGTGTGATTGGCTTAATCCTTTTTATCCGCGTTTTGGGTTTTGCCTATTGCCTATTGCCTACTCGTTTTTAAATTACAAATTCGCCATACTATGAAACACTTCATTCTAACAATACTCTTAATTGGGGCTTCCTCTGTATTCGCCCAGCAAATTGCCATTCCACGAATTGAACAGATGCCCGATTTTCCGCAACCTTATGTAATGAGAGACTGGTATCGTGTAGCTCAACTATACGACTCTCTGGTTTATAATGAAAATATAACCGGAGCATATCTTCCCCTACTTAGTAATAATGATCAAAGTATAAACTATCCCGAACATCCTTCTTTTGGTTTGCACACATATGTGGGGACTAAAGATCCGGCTTCAGGTGAGGGTATCAATGTTCTTCCTTCTCTAATTGGTGCGAGCCTTTGTGGTATTGACAAAAGCAATCAACATGGAAAAAATTGGGTTTTAATGTCTGAAGAATTTTTCGGAAAGGCATCGGGAGAGAATGTCTACCTCAACAATCCAGGGGGTAGAACCGGTGACGACTGGTGGTACGAAACTATGCCCAACATCTTTTTTTATCAGCTAAATGAGCTTTACCCCCATACCGGCCATTTCGATGAACAATTTATTTCAATAGCTAATCAGTGGCTGAAAGCAGTTAAAGCTATGGGAGGAAATGATAGTCCGTGGCAAGTACCTGAAATGTTCTATCGTGCCTGGAACCTTCAGAATATGGAGCCACTGGATGAAGGGGTGCCTGAACCCGAAGCTGCAGGAGCACTGGCATGGATACTTTATAATGCTTATCAGGAAACTGGTAATGATTCCTGGAGGGTTGGTGCTGAATGGTGCATGGAATATCTTAACGGACTGGAAACCAATCCATCATACGAATTGCAACTTGTTTATGGAACCTACATTGCCGCAAGAATGAATGCGGAACTAGGCACTGATTATGATGTGGAAAAAATGCTAAATTGGAATTTCGATATAGGTCCTCTACGAAACTGGGGTGCTATAAATGGAAGCTGGGGAGGATTGGATTGCGACGGGCTTATTGGAGAGCAATCTTCCGGTGGAGTCGGTTATGCCTTTACTATGAATGGATTTCAGCAGGCTGCAGCACTTTTGCCCATGCTACGTTACGACGATCGTTTTGCCCATGCCATGGGAAAATGGATTCTTAATCTGGCCAATGCTTCCCGTTTATTTTATTCAAATTATCTTCCCGCTGAAAATCAGGATACGCGCAACTGGAGTATAATAAATGACACTAAATCGGTAATAGCATACGAAGCTCTGAAAGAAACATTGAATGGGAAAGCTCCTTTTGCCACCGGCGATGCTGTAAGAGGAGGTTGGGCGGCGACTAATCTCGCGTTGTATGGATCCTCGCATGTGGGAATGCTGGGTGGGATTGTTAAGACAACAAATGTGGAAGGAATATTACAAATCGACTTGCTGAAAACGGATTATTACAATAAAGAAGCCTTTTCAAGCTTTTTGTATTATAATCCACATGCAATGAGTCATAATGTAAATATTGACCTAAGTACAGGCAGTTTTGATATTTATGAAACAACAACCAACCAATTTCTGGCTTACGCACAAACTGGTATGTATTCGCTAAATATACCATCTGATCAGGCTATGCTTATTGTGATAGTACCAGCCGGTTCGGCGATTACAAATTCGTATTTGAAAACTCTGGCCGATGGTGTAATTATAGATTATTCGAATGGGATGGTTGCAGACAATTTCCCGCCACGAATCAAGTCCCTCGCAAGTGCCGATAGTATTGTGGTTATCAATACTGATCATACAATATTTTGTGCTGCGGAAGATAAAGAAACAGCGGCGCTGGAATACAATTGGACTGGTTTGAAAGATGTGTGGGTTTCGGATGAGACATTTGTATGGAAGGCTCCTGAAGCTCCGGGCTACTATACTATTAGTTGTTTTGTAAGAGATACCGGTGGTCTTCTTGATTCTATGGAAATGCGTATAAACGTAGTCGATCGAATCACAGCTCCTCCGCTTATTGAGGATCTTTTTGCAGAGAACAGAAAACTTCATCCTGAAAGCTCCACAATAGTGCATTGTATTGCAAGCGATATTAATAATGATCAGCTTCAATTCCAATGGTCATCAAACGGAGGAAGCCTTGAAGGTGAAGGTTCCTCGGTAAACTGGGTGGCTCCTTCAACTGAAGGAGATTATCGTATTTCATGCCTGGTGACTAATGACGATCTCCTTATTACAAAAGATTCATTGCTGCTGATGGTTAGAGATTCCAACTATACACAGGATGGACGGCTGGTGGCCGGTTTTGCATTGAATGGAAATGGTGAAGATTTCAGCATTTACCAAAATGATGCTGTCCCATATAACATAAGCTGGGTAAACGACCCGAAGGATCAAAGCGGACAGGCAGCCGGTTTCAATGGTTCAAATTCTAAAATTACACTTACAAACAAGGAATATCTGAATTTTTCCGACGGATTATCAGTGTTATGCTGGATAAAACCTGCTGCAGATGTAAGTGGCGAACAGTTTGTTGTTTCACATGGCAGCTGGCAGAACCGCTGGAAAATGTCCATAAATAATAATTTTCTTCGTTTCACTATCAATGGTTCTTCGGGTATTACCGATCTGGATACTGAATCTAAGTTACAGCCGGGAATATGGCAACATGTGGCAGCAATTTACAATGGCAGAGACCTTGAAATTTATGTGAATGATGAATTAAACAGCTTTAAACCCTGGACCGGAACGATTAAAAGCACAAGTTATAATCTCACTATAGGTCAAATGCTCCCTGACGACTCAAACTATAATTTTAAAGGAGCTATGGATGATCTGCGCATATATAATTATGGTATTAGCAATCAAACCATAGAAAAAATCTGGACTGGCGAAATTACAGGTATTCCTAATTTATCAGATGAAAATCGAATTAATATATTCCCGAATCCGTCGAATGGAAGCCTAAGCATTTCAATGACTTCCCTTAATTTTAGCCCCGAAAGAATTTGGATAACAGGAATAGATGGGAAGCTGAAATGGATTTCAACAGAACATGCAGCGCTGCTTGAGAATGAGAAGCTCAATCTTTCTATAGGACATATTGGGGAAGGAATTTATTATATTTATATTTTGGGGAATGGGAAAGTGCACAGTGAGAAACTGGTGATTTTTTAGATTTTCAGGAAGCTCCCTGCCGCCCCTTTGCTTAGCCCCTTTGGCAGAACACGGAAAAGGGATTCTTACGAGAATCCAAGGCAAAACAAAAGTAAAAATACCTGGCTTTTCGTATTTTAGGCATTTAAACTTCCATTAAGAACTGTCCAAATAGTAAATAAATACACTTCCCATACCAAGCCAGAATAACTTTTACCGTATCTTTACAATTAAGTACTTCCATTTATTTTTATGATTAAACCGATTCAAACTCTGACCATACTATTTCTATTTGCTTATTTTTCTTCAAATGCAAGTTCAGAAAGCAAGTGGATTTCATTGAATCTTAGTAATGAAGATGGAATGTCCAACTCTGCGATTACATCTATTTTTGAAGACTCTGAAGGTTTGATGTGGTTTGGGTCATGGGATGGTCTGAACCGCTATGATGGTACAAACATTACAGTTTTCAAACCTGATTTTTTCAATAGAGGATCATTAAGCAATAACATTATCAGGAAGCTTCTGGAAGATAAACACCAGAATTTGTGGGTGGTTACCAATGAAGGTATAAACCGTTTCTTGCCCAATACTATGTCCTTTGAGTCCTATTTTTCCGGGAATGAATACCTCCCGGTTCGTGAACAAAACTTAATAGCATCAATCGGTTGCGACTCTGTCCTTTACGTTTCTTTGATGAGGTATGGGCTTTACTTTTTCAATGAGACAAGCAATGAATTTCTCCCCATAAGTTTGCCGGGAATATCAGATTCAATACAAAAAGATATTATTGGTCTTAGTGGTGGAATACATGATAATCTTTATTTCCTTGAACAAAATGGAAAAGTATTCTCCTACCAAAAAAAGAAATCATTCCTTAAATTATCTGAAAATGATCTTAGCCAATACGAGAACCTGAATTTTGAAAAACATTGGTTCATAAAAAGTGAGAATAATACTTATCTCGCCATAGCCATTGAAACCGGCGGATTATTTTTGATAAACCTGGAAACCGACGAGATAGAAAGAATTAGAAAAAATGATGAACTCCTTAGAGTTACCACAGTAAATAAGTCGTTCGAGCCTAACGAATTCTGGATAGGCAGCGATGATGGATCTGTTTATAAATTATCCCTCAACAACAAAGCTTCTCTAATTTCGATGAATGTAAATATGCCTGATTTGTCGTCAAAAAAGGTGAAAATCTGGAATATCAACCAAACATCTGAGGATATGTTATGGATTGGGACTGATGGAAATGGAGTTTACCGTTATATAACCAAAGGGAAACCTTTCTTCAATATAAAAAAAGGAGATAATGAAACTGGTTCTTTGGGTCATAATATAGTCAGGTCTGTTTTCAAGGATCAAACCGGAAACCTTTGGATTGGGACTCGTGGTGATGGCCTAAACAAAATCTCTGCAGACGGTAGCAAGAGAATATCCTACAATGTTGACAACGGACTTTCAAATAATGCAGTTCTTTCCCTGAATATGGACAAAAACAAGAACTTATGGATAGGCGTTGACGGAGAAGGTATTGATATGCTTGAAAGTAGCTCAGGGAAAATATTTCATTTCCCCGAAGACTTTCAAAATAAAGACTCTCAGGAATTTGGATATGTTTATTCAATATGCATTGATGTTTATGGAAGCATCTGGCTGGGAACCAGCGGATACGGTGTGGTAAATATGGAGGTCTCCCGTGATCGACAGGGACAGTATGTGCTCAAAAAATATCAGCAAATAAGGTATAAACAGGGCATTGAAGGATTACGAAGTGATATTGTATACTCCATTGTGGAAGAACGACCCAATGTTCTTTGGCTGGGGACCCGTGGAGGTGGACTTCACAGACTAAACACATTAAATAATTCTTTAGAAATTTTCAATGTTAGTAATGATATTGAAAGGGGGTTGTTAAACGACGATGTGCTTTCACTTTGTATGGCGAAAAATCAGAAACTATGGATTGGTACAAGTGGTGGGCTCAGTGTCCTTACCCTATCCTATAAACCATATCGTTTTATCCATTATACAGAACGAAATGGGATGCCAAATAATACCGTTCATGCTATTCTTACAGATGCTGCTCAGGATATATGGATTTCGACAAACAGTGGCTTAGCAAAACTTGACTTATCAAGCACTATTTTCCAGAATTTTAATAAAACAGATGGTTTACAAAATACAGAGTTTACCGATGGTGCTTCTTTCAATGACACAATTTCTGGTTTGTTTTATTTTGGAGGAACAGAAGGTCTGGACTGGTTTAAACCTATTGAAATTGTAGCCTCAAATAATTTCCCCCCCATTTTATTAAGTGAATTTCGACTCAATAATAATCTGGTAATTCCGGGAGATTCCACTTTAATTCTAACAAAAAGCCTTAATGCAACCAAAGAATTAAAACTAAACTACAATCAGAACTTTTTCAGCATTTCTTTTACCACATTAAATTACTACAATCCCGAAAAATGTCAGTTTGCCTATTACCTGGAAGAATTTGACAAGGCATGGAACTATATTGGAAATCAAAGAACTGCAAGCTTTACAAATGTCCCCCCGGGAAAATATACCCTGAAAGTGAAAGCCACCAACGAAGATGGTTTTTATGGGAATGAAATTCGGGAAGTTTCAATTATTGTCAATCCACCCTACTGGAATACTTTTCTAGCCTATCTGGTATATTTATTAATTCTTGGTGTGATTATGTACCTACTGTTGAAGTTTCTGAAAAGAAGAGCCGCAGAGCGCAGGGAAGTGGAAATGGAGAAAATTGAACGGATGAAAGCCAATGAAATTAATCATTACAAATTGCAGTTCTTTACCAATATTGCTCATGAATTCAGAACTCCACTCACATTAATTTTAGCACCGGCAGCTATATTGAAAGAACGGCTGGGTGAAAAGAAACAATTGGGACAGTATGCCCGCTCCATTTTTCAAAATGCTAACAGACTTCAAAAACTGATTAGCGAACTCATTGAATTCAGAAAAGTGGAAACCAATAACATGAAGCTGGCGGTAGGAAGATATGATTTGGTTCAATACATTTCCAAGCTGACAAAAGCTTTTGAATTATATACTGACCTCAATAAAGTTAGCCTCACATTTTTGCGTTCTAAAGATATTATAGAAGCATGGATTGATCCTGAAAAGTTTGAAAAAATACTTCTTAATCTTGTAAGTAATGCCATAAAATATACCCCCTCCGGAGGAAAAGTGGAAATAGAGCTTCTTGAGAAGGAAGACAATATTCACCTGATAATCAGAGATAACGGAATTGGGATACCTCCTGAATATCTCGATAATATTTTTGACAGGTTTTATCATCATGGAAGCAGTATCCACGAATCAAAACAGCCGCAGGAAAGCGGAGGAGTTGGACTTTCTCTGACCAAGAGTCTTGTTGAGCTGCATAAGGGAAGTATTACTGCCAGTAATCGACCCGTTGGAGGAAGTGAATTTTTAGTGATAATTCCAAACAGAAAAGAAGCCTTCGAAAAAGAAATAGCAGAAAATCTGCATAAACCCAGTCTGGAAAAGATAAGCATGAAGGTAGATCAGGAATTTCAATTTCCCTTAGATTATGTTAACAATGAAGTGATTAATCCTGAGGACGATAATCGGGAGTTTTCTCTTCTTGTTGTTGACGATAACCATGAAGTTCGGAATCTGGTTGAGAGTCTCCTGATAGATAAGTATTTCATATTCAAGGCTCCGGACGGAATAACTGCACTTAAGATACTCAACCAAGAGTCGATTGACCTGGTAATAAGCGATGTTATAATGCCAGGAATAGATGGTTTGGAACTAACTAAAAGCATCAAATCTGATATTAACACCAGTCATATCCCGGTAATTCTTCTGACGGCCAGAGCAGAAATTGATGACCGTATTGAGGGACTTGAAGTTGGGGCTGATTCCTACATCCCAAAACCTTTTACCCCTCGTCACTTAATGGTGAGAATTGAAAAATTGATTGTAAACAGCAAGCGACTGCATCAATCATTTAAGGTTTATACAGATAAGCAATACCAAAATGAAGCCGTGGAGGGTCTGAGTACCAGAGATCAGGAATTAATTGCAAATATCATCGAATTTATCGAAGAGAAAATGCAGGATGTTAATCTGAATGCAGAATCTCTCTCCGCCCAAATGTTCATGAGTAAAACTCAACTTTACAGAAAAGTAAAAGCACTAACCGGATTAACACCACATGGTCTGATAAAATACCTGCGACTTACTAAGGCTGCTAGCATTCTTAAACAGGGTGAAAAAACCGTATCAGAAGTCTTCTATGAAACCGGTTTCAACAGTCGCTCCTATTTTTATCAGACTTTTAAGGAGGCTTATGGGGTTTCGCCTGGAGATTATACGAATAGCTGATATCCATTCTATTCGGGAAAAACTATAATTTGGCCATAGATTAGTATACCAGAGCACTGGTATTAAATCAAAATAGAAAGCAAATAAAGTAATAATGTTGTTTTCTAAATTAGAATTCCGGCCTGATTAAATATGGTTCAATAATATATTTTATCATGGTAAAAAAGACTCTTTATTACTTTTCAGAAGGTATGCGAATTCATGTTCGGATTATAATTCAGTAGAAAATGATTTTTTTCTAACTCCCCGACCAAAGAAATAAGATAGAATAAATCTAAATAGTATTTAATATTGAAATTAAGAGAATGTTAATGGATGATTAACCACTTTGTTAGTGGTGTAAACGTAAATTTATTGATATTATTTTCAAACTAAAATCTTGTAATTATGAAAAGAAAATTACTCTTACTTATTACCTCATCTCTGTTTGCAATGGTTTTGATGGCACAGCAAAATGCCACAGACCTTTTTATTTCTGAGTATTGCGAATGGAGTCACCAGTCAACCGATCCTCAGACATTCAACCATTATGTGGAAATATATAATGGAACAGGTGCTGCAGTAGACCTTACAAAGTACCAGCTTTGGCGTGCCAAAAATGGTGGTGGATGGGGTATGGATGCCACTATAGAGATAGGTCCTTTTCCTTTAGCAGGAACTTTAGCAAATGGTAAAACCTTTGTTATTGCCCGTCCGGTTGAAGATGGCTCTGAGGTAACCGCAGATATGCGATGGAGTTTTATGAATATTAGCGGTGACGACGCCCTCGGTTTAGCTAAAGATGATGGTACCGGAACTTTTGTTTTATTAGATGTATTTGGTACTCCTGATGAAGATCCGGGTTCTGCATGGGATGTTGGAGATTCTATTGCTGCAACCATCAACCACACTTTGATCCGCAAACCTGACATTTGCAGTCCTACAACCGACTGGGCAACTTCAGCAGGAACAAGTGCAGCAAATTCTCAGTGGATTGTAAAACAAGAAAATGATTCTACAGATGTTCACCTGCACACTACCCAGTGTACCGGAACCGTAAGTGTTTATGTAAATGATGTTGAAAACGATGTGGTTTTCCCAATACCTAATAACGGCTCGTTTAAATACCAAACCAGCAAAGCAAAACAAGTTCGGGTTATTGACATCACAGGCAGAACCATTTCAACTTTCAAAGTTGTAGCCGGTGTGAACAATGTAAATATAGATCTTCCTTCAGGAATGTATTTGCTTACTACCGAAAAGAATGAATCGGTTAGCCGTATGGTGATTAAGGAGTAGATTCTCTTTTTAATCTAATTAAAGAGGGTGTCCAAAAAAGTAACAATTGATCTGAAAGTTGCTGTTATTTTTTCTGTGCCCCTCTGTGTTTCCTCTGTGTCCCTCTGTGCAACAATCGTTAAAGAGTTACACAGAGATTCACAGAGTTGACACAGAGTTACACAGAGTTACACAGAGTTGAGGGCTTCGCCCTTCACAGAGGCTTTTTGGACACCTATATTTTTTATTCCCATTCCTGCATAAAGTCCCAGGCTGCATTCTTAAGTTTAATGGCATTTGGTTCACTAACTCCTGCGGGAACATAGCTTGAGTTAATTGGATTTTTATCTAAAAGTACAATATCAAAAACGCATGCTGCCAGATATGTCCCGGCAGGTGTTGGATGCTTATCATCAGCTATATGAAGAACAATTTCAGGATATTTATTTAAAACATATTCCCAAACCCTTCCAACAGGAGCTAAAGTTGCATTTAGCTCTTCGCTAATTGATATATAGGCTTCGGCGAGTTCATTTATTTCCAGAGGATGATCTTTACGGGCCCAGGTCATATAAAAAGCAGTTTTTGAATCACGGCCAGTAATCATCTTGTCTAAAAGCCGGGCATACTCGTAGAATAATTCCGTTTCATCAATAGGCCTGGTACTTTGCTCCTGCAGAACTACATAATTCCATTTATCACTCGCAATTTTCTCAATAGATACCTGATCGTTCCAATGGCTCTCTAATCTGTAAGCACCCACCGTAACCGATTCAAAAACATATGTCTTGTCATCCTCAATTGTATCGGCATTCACAATATTTTTCAGTTGAAAATCAACTCCTGAATTATAGTAGGTATAGCTATTCCCAACAAAAAGGATTTTGGTTTCACTTTTGCTTACAATCGGTTCTTCAATAACCGGTTCTTTAGAGCAGGAAAAAGAGCTAAGGGCAAGAAAAACCAAAGTATAAACAAATTTCATAGTAATAGTTTTCACGATTCAACAGTTATTTTCGTATGGCCCATTCTGGAAAAACGGACAAATCGATATCAAATATATAGGTACCCCAAAAGTACATGCACAGGGTTACCAGAATTATTCCCACTATATTTAAAATAAATCCAGGCAGTATCATATCCTTAATATGCAGATATTTTGATCCAAATACAATAGCATTCGGGGGTGTTGCTATGGGTAACATAAAGGCAAGTGAGGAGGCAATGGTAACAGGTATCATCAAAAATTTCGGGTTAATCATTAATGATTCTGACATTGCAGCGATTACCGGTAGCAAAATCTGAGTTGTGCTTATATTGGAAGTGAATTCTGTTAAGAAAGCCATCAGGAAAGTATTAATGCCGATAAATACAATGGGAGGAGCTCCGGCATACTGCACCAATCCCTGAGCAATCCATTGCGTCATTCCCGAATCGACCGCCCCTTTTGCCAGAGCAAATCCTCCTCCAAATAAAAGTATAATACTCCAGGGAAGTTTAACTGCCGTTTTCCAATCCATTAACTGTTTTCCTGTTTTATTTTTTGAAGGAATAACAAATAAAAAAACTGCAAAGAATATGGCAACGGTTCCATCTCTGATATATTTCGGTTCAGGAAAAAGATTACTCCAGCCTAAAATTCGAAAATCACCTATAATCAGGTCGCTCTTCAGAATTAACAACAAGGCAAAAAAAGAAAAAACTGTCATTACAATCTTTTGTTCGTAGGTCGACTTACCCAATTTATAATTTTGCTCTTGAATATACTTTCTGAAAGTTCCTACGCTTTCTATTTTAGGACGAAAAAGCAGGTATAATACCAGTGATGCCGATGTAATTAACATCAGATATAGTGGGAGAGCAAAAATAAACCATGTAGAAAAAGAAATGGCTTCTGCATCGGGATACATATTCGCAAAGATCGCAACAAATGCAAGATTTGGAGGAGTACCAATTAGGGTGGTGATTCCCCCAATGGAACATGAATACGCAATTCCCAGTAATAATCCAATTCTGAACCTTATCATCTTTTGTTTCCCATGAATATGTTCCATTTCGTTTATCACAGAAATGGCTATGGGAAGCATAAGTATGGCTGTTGCAGTATTCGACATCCACATAGAAAGCAAGGATGAAGCCACCATAAATCCCACCAGAATTTTATAGGGTTTTGATCCAAAAAAGAGAAGGGTACGAAATGCGATTTTTAAATGAAGGTCCCACTTTTCCATCGCCAGAGCAAGAATAAACCCGCCCATGAACAAGAATATGATATCGTTAAAATACTGTACCGCGGTTGTACCTCCATCCAGAATTCCCAAAGCAGGAAATAATACTAAGGGTAACAATGAAGTTATGGCTATAGGCACTGCTTCAGATATCCACCATCCTGCCATAAGGATTACCACTGCAATCATTCGGCTAACCAGAGGGTATTCCTTTACCGGGTTACTTATAATTATCCCTAAAGCAATTAAGGGGAATAAATAGCGCGATATCGAAGCAATGCTTATTTTTTTCATCCAAAACTTAATTTCATATCATTTTCAAATATAGCAAGGTTTAATTAAATCCCGGATTCTGCTCCATAACCCTGCTGGTGTTTGCGTCAATAACCGTTTGTGGGATAGGCCATAGCAGAGGCGCGCCTCCGATAGTCGGTCCTGCAAATTCGTTATATAACTGTACGCGCTCCACAAGCTTCCCTGTCCTGATAAGTGCATGCCGTCTATGCTCCTCAGTTATCAGCTCTCTCGATCTTTCATCAAGTATAAAATCTATGTCCACATCTGAGGCATTAATGGCAGAAGCATTCGAACGCTCTCTTACTTTATTCAGCCATATAGCAGCCTCATCATTCTTGGTTTGCATATGTAGCGCTTCAGCAAACAGCAGGTACGAATCTGCCAAACGCAGATACATTATATTTTCGAAATGATCACGTTCATCGAATTTAGCAGGATCTGGCGGAACATATTCCCATTTTCTGGTAGATGGCCATTGATAATGATCGAGATCATATTTGCCCGCTGTAACAACAAAATCGGTATTTGTCCATAATACGGTATCCAGACCCTGACTTTCATTAGGCATTACAAGGAATTTAACTATGGCATATTCTGAGAAGCGGTCATCCTGGGGCTCGTACCACGAAAGTGCTGATTTGGTAATTGAATTCCTGCCGGCTCCCCTTCCACCATTATACGTATAAAAAGTTGCAATATCCAATAACTTAATAGCAGCATCCTTACTGTAATAGGTAAGCCACATATTGTCTAAATAAGAGCCTAGTTCGTAGCCGTAGGGAACATTTTCAGGTTCGGTATTGAGTAAAACCCACAAGGATTCTTTGTTCCCCTGAGAAGGAAGCTGAGAGGTAAACATATCCATAAAGGCATTTCCGGGACTTGATGCTGAGCTTCCGAAGCGATCTGTCATCAACTCATATTCGGTGCTCTCACAAAGAGGTCTGAGGGCAATTTCAGCCGAATCAGCTTTCCCCATGGCAAGATAAGTATCAGCTAAATAATGTCTGGCAACAGCAGCATTAACATTTGCAGGATTTTCATCTCTCAATGGAAGATGTTCAATCCCAAATTTGAGGTCACGAACCATTTGAGCTCTGACCTCTGCAACAGGGTTCCTCTCCCAATCGTCACGATAAGTAGCACCGCTAATTTCTACCAAACTTAGGGGAACATCACCCCATGAATAGCTAAGGTGTCTGTACGCCCATGCCCGAATTACTTTTGCCTGCCCAATAATGTAATTTTTCTTTAGCTCATTAGCTTCACTACTTCCGCCCTGCCAGTCAACATCAGTATTTTCAGCACGCTCAATAACCATATTAGTGGAATTAATGATTTTATAAAGCCACTCGAACATACTTTCGAAATATTCCATTTCGGCATTTATATTCGTTGGCCAGTTAACGAAAACCATGGCGGAATGACCGTTGTTCATAAAACCGTTATCCACCCCGGTAGTCCATCCTGATGATCGGGTAAGCGGGATTCCTCCTGATGGATCCAGCCTGCTTTTTTCTGCCCTGATCCATGCGTAAACAGAATTCATCATATTAACATAACCATTGTATGTCTGCAGTAAATTATCTGCATAAATGTTGTCTTTAGGATCTTCCCTCAGGAATTCCTCTTCATCACATGCCTGGAATCCTGCCAGGAGCATGATTGCTAATACTATATATTTTTTGAGTTTCATAATTTTAAATTTTTTATTTTTTTAGAAACTTAATCGTAAACCAAATAGATAACTCTTTAGTTGAGGCGTTGCCCGCTGCCTGTTAGTAGGAGATGTCTCTAAAAATTCAGGATCAAGCCCTGACCACTTGGTCCAGGTTGCCATATTCTTAAGATTCATAAACACTTCAATATTTGAAACAGATATTTTATTCAGCAGTCTTTTTGGCATTTGGTAGCTGAATGTAACATCCTGTAATCTTAAGAAACTGGCATCTTCGTAAAAATTCATATCGCGGGGATTCACATCTCTGTCGGTATTTGCCGGATATTCATTGTTAGGTTTATCAGCACTCCAATAGTTTTTATTATAAGGTCTGATCCTAAAAGAAATATCACCTGTATTTAGCAATTGATTATAGGCTGTAATGCCATAAACAGAATTAAGGTGAAAACTGAAAGTAAAGTTACCGTACTTAAAAGTATTTGTCATTCCTGCCACAAAAGCCGGAATGCGCGAGCCAATTATTGTTTTATCGTCAACAGTTAGAACCGTGTCATTTACAACGTCTTTGTATTTAATATCTCCGGCATGAGCTGTAGGTTGATGGCTTGCTGCAATATCGTCAGTCTCCTGCCAAACACCATCGAATACATAATCGTAATTTACATCTATGGGCTCACCAATAAACCATCCACTGGCAATATCATCGATATATTCTCCATTCTCATCCACCAGTCCAACATTAACGATTTCAGTTCTGTTTCTTGCAATATTAAAGTCTGTTCTCCACGAGAATTTCGACTTGCTTACATTCACTGAACTAATCTGGAATTCGATCCCACGATTTTTTGTTTCCCCAATATTAGATCGGATGTAAGTATCTCCGTTCATAGGAGAAATAGTTCTGTCTAAGAGAAGATCGGTGGTATTCGACCAATAAAGATCTATAAGACCGGTTACACGGTTTTCCCATAATCCAAAATCGAGTCCATAATTTAGGGAACGAGTAGTTTCCCATCCAAGGGTTGGATTTCCTAATTTTTTCGGATAAAAACCAAAAGCTGCCTGATAATCAGGTGTCAGATAATCTTTGGATGATAAATAAGGTAAGGTTGAATAGGGCGTAATGGCTTCATTTCCATTAACACCATACGATAATCGTAATTTTAGCCTGTTAACCATATCGAGAGCAGGGAGAGCCTGAGCAAACTCCTCATTCATAATGTTCCAACCAAAGGCAACAGAAGGGAAAATACCAAACTTCTTATCCTCACCAAAAGCTGAGTAGCCATCCCTCCGAACCGTAAAAGTGAAAAGATAACGACTATCGTAACCATAGTTGGCACGGAACATTTGCGAGAGATGTGCCTTGGCCTGGTAGTTAGAGTACGATTGAGATGAGGCTGCCTTATCAGGTTGAAAATAAGTTAGCACATCGCTTGGGAAACCTATACCTTCAATCCAGTTTCTCTGCTGCATTTCATTTTGAGCACTATAAAGAGCAGTAAGAAACAGACTATGATCACCAAAAACCCTGTTGTAGGAAAGAATGTTTTCTACAATCCAGTTTTCCTCATAGTCATTTGATATTGACAACACCCCTTTATTCTGGTTACCCAAATAGGTGTCGAGTCCTTTATAATTCTGATCTAAATTAGACAGAAATTCAAGTCCGGTATTAAGTTTGAAAGATAATCCTTTAACAAAAGGAATATCCATTTGAAGATAATTATTGGTATTTACTCTTCTTGTAATATCGCTGTCAATATTGTTTAAAGGGTTCAATGGATTCACGGCATAATTTGGATCCTCCCAGGCAAGAAATGCTATGCTTCCATCGTCGTTATAGGCTTGTCCCAATGGGTTCATACGAAAAGCATCTGAAAAATCTGCCCTGTTACCACTTCGGTCATAATAACCCAAAGAAGTATTCGTCCCTATTTTTACCCAATCCGCTAAATCCTGTTCAATGTTTACCCGCAAGGTATATCTTTTAAATTCATCATTAATGGCAACACCTTTTATATTGCTGAAAGACCCTGATATAAAATAGCGGTTGGTTTCTGTTGCACCGCTAAAGGAAAGATTATGTTGAACTTTATGTCCTACCTGAGTGGCAATATCAATAAAGTCGGTAAACTTTTTTGCATCGTAATTAGCTTGCTCAAGTGGGGTGAAAGTTTCCCCATATTCAACTTTTCGTTGGTAGAATGTTTCCCCATCCATCATATCGGGAATGTAGGCAATTTTGTCTATGGAGTAATTGGTTTCGTACGACACTTTCATCTTACCTTTTTTCCCAATTTTTGTAGTGATTAAGATTACCCCATTCGATCCTCTGGCACCATAAATAGCTGCCGAGGAAGCATCTTTTAACACTTCGATAGATTGAATATCGTTTGGATTTATCTCTGAGAGTCTGCCTGAGTAAGGAACGCCATCCAAAATAATAAGCGGGCCATTGCTTGCTGTGATTGAATTTTGTCCTCTTATCATCATCGAAGTAACCGACCCTTCTGCATTCGATCCATCGACAGAAATTCTTAAACCGGCCATACTCCCCTGAAGAGACTGGACGATGCTCGTTGCCGGACGGTCCAGCAATTTATCGGCGTTAATTGAAACTACCGATCCTGTTACATCGCTCTTCTTCTGAGTTCCATAACCCACAACCACAATTTCGTCTAATTGCTCGGTTGAAGGATCCAAAAATACAATGATCTCAGACAGATCCTTGATTTCAAATTCGCTGGGAATATAGCCAATAAAACTAAGGCTTATTACATCACCAACATTAGCTTTAATGTTGAAATACCCATTTTCATCGCTTATAGCACCTTCCATGGTTGCTTTAACAACAACGTTGGTACCGGGCAAAGGTTCATTATTGCTTCTGTCGTAAACATATCCTGAAATCTGTCCGGAAACAGTCAGGCTGGCAAAAAACAGCAGCAAGGATATAATCCATTTCATAGTTAAGAATTTAGTTAATAGTATAATTGTTTAATTTTTGAGTTTTTGAGTACTCTGTATATCGGTAATTCATCTCCTGAGTTGGCAGGCAGAATACCGTAACGTACGAATCCATTTGCCATTTCAGGTTCCAGCGTTGATATGGCAAGGTTTGCATTTTTTTGTCTTGCAGAGACGAAAAAACTACCTGCCGGGCATAGTTTCTTAATTTTTTCCAACTCTGTTGTAACTATATTTACCGCAAATTTATCGTCAGGATCTTTTACACCGCTTGAAAGTATGGTATAGCTTTCCAATTTTACTTTTTGTGCAACCTTCAAGGTGTCGATCTCCAACCCTAGTATTTTGAGTCTGTTAACGATCTCCTCACATTCGGGAAACAGGATATAGCCGGACGGACGATTTCTGGACAAAACTACTGAAGACTCATTATCATCTTCAATTTCTAATTCCATATTTATTATCTTATGCTTATCCAAATCCAAAAATTGTACTTCATCTTTATATACAGCCGGTGAGGCTTCCATTACAATACCCTCATTCATACTCATTGTAAGTTCTATTGCCTTATTTACTTCATTAATTACCCTGGAATTATTCAGATACGCAGTTTCTGTCACACTTTTTGCCAGCAAATAAGTTGAAAATACCCTTCTTTTAAAAAGCTCTTTCCCAAGACCGATTCCCCTAACTTCGAATAAAATGGAAATGGCATTTGAAAGTCCGAACGAGCTGGAACTGGATCTGGGACTCGACCCTCCCATTTTTAAGTATCGGGTATTGTCTTTTCTGGTTTCAGGCAGAAAATAATAATGAGAACTTAAACCCTCAAATTCCAAACCTGTTTTTGCGTTTTCGAGGAATAGATCGTGTGTAATCTTGTGCAGGTTTTGGGGTATATTCAGGTTCCCGCTAGGTAAAAACAACACATCATATGGAATAGAAAGTTTATTCTCCGAAAAGTCTTTAAGTGAGGTTCTGGTTGGCTGGTATTCGTGAAAATCTATTGCAATATGGGGTGAGAAATCTGCAAAAGCACGCTTCAAAAATACGGTTTCGGGCTCCAGCAACCTTGTTTGATCTCTGTTAAGATCTGCTCCGCTTGCAGAATATCTGGATTGTATCTCGTATCCATCAATGTTTGCCATGGGAACAATCATCAATGTAAGATGATTAAATAGAGTGTCTGCTTCGCTTTCGTTAATTAAATAATGTATAAACATTAAAAGTCCCTCAGAACTTGCAGGTTCATTTCCGTGTAATCCGCCCTGCATCCAAATTTTTATCTTGACATCCTCACTCCCGTTATCCAGAATCAGGGCAGGTATTTTTTTCCCCAATCCACTTTCCCCAATCCATTCTATTTTCACCAAATCTTTCCTGTTTTCGGTTTCAGTTTCCAGGAAGGTAATTAGTTCATTATAATTAGTGAATCCCAATTCCTTCGAAAATGCAGGTGTCAAAATCTCAATATCAGGATCAGTCTTAACAGCGCTTCCCAATGGAGAAGTGTTGTGCTGTGCAGATAAAGAAACAGACATAAGCATCAGGATTAAAATAAAAGCAACTATATTTTGCAGATTTTTTTTCATTTTGAGAATGCATTTTTCTTAATGATTTGTTTCTCTTTCATCATTACCTGTCCTCTGGCAATCACATCGGTTAAGGTAAAATCGCTGTCAAATAAGCAGAAATCTGCGTCAGCTCCAACAGCAATTTTTCCCTTGTTTTTCAAGGATAGGTTCTTTGCCGGATTAGTCGTAATTAGCTTAAATGCCTGCCCGACATGTAGGCCAGCTTCCTTAATAAGAAGAATTACGTTTTCCAGATTTTCGCTTACGGGAGCTTTATAAAATCCGGTTACTTTTCCATTCTCATCCTTTTTAGCCATTCCTGCATTCCCGTCGCTACTGAGGGTTATATTTTCAATTGGCACTCCCTTTTCGAGGGCATAAACTACTTGTTTAAAAGGCAAATCAAATTTTGTTCCACCGGTAGATATATCAATCATACCGCCCATTTTAGCAAAGCCAACAGCCTGGTCAAACAGATGTTTGGTTCTTCCAACATGTGTGGGTGAAATGTGTTCCACAGGAAATTCATAATTATTTACCAGGTCTATCAGTACCTGCATTCCACTTTCCAGTCCACCTAAATGAACATGCAAAATACCGCCCTTACCTGAAGTGAGTCCGCCTACATGCACTTCACGAAGAAGTTTTAAAAGTTCATTTTCGGTTGGAAAGGAAGCCCTTGGATCGCTTATAGCCACTTTACAACCAATAACTTTATCGATCAGGATCATATCTTCCAAAACAGAACCTGTAAATGTAATGGGTGGTATTCCGAAGTAACTGGTTAGCATATACGCCGTGATTCCTTCCTGTTCCAGAGCTTTTACTTTGGCATACAATCCGTTCAGACTCCGTGCTACGCCATCGGTGCCCAGCATACCAACCACGGTTGTAGTTCCGCAGGCAATGAGCTCCTCAATTGGTATATCAGGAGTCATAGAGTGATAGCCCAGTTTTCCGCCTGCTCCTGTAATATGTATGTGCTGATCTATTAGTCCGGGTGTAAGAATCTTCCCCTTTGCATCAATAATTTCACAACCGGGTGGTTGCCATGAAACAGTATCTTCAACAGAAAGAATCTTCTCCCCTGCGATCAGGATATCTTTTTTCCCCACCTTGTCTGGAGAATAAACATGAGCATTTTTTATAAGCTTAAACATTGTCTTGTCTTTGAGTTCTATAATATAGAATGGTAAAAAAGCATAAAAATAAGTACAGATATCAGAGGAATGATATTTCTTTTCGCCAGATCAAAAGGAGAAACCTGGGCAATTTCAGCGGTGGCAATTACCACACCAGATATGGGTGATACTGCCCTTCCCATACTTGAAGCCAACTGCATTGGCAGGATAAGTGAAACACCGTCTACACCCAGCTTTGCAGCAATATTTGGAACCAGGGGACCAAAAGAAAAGAACGAGGCATTTCCGCTCCCCATCAGAATGGATGCAGTGAAAATCATAATTGTCATCACCACACTTATACCAATGGCTCCAAAACCAATATGTTGTGAGCCAGAAATTAATCCATTAACGAAGCCTAAACTTATCAATCCCCGGGAAAATATTTCAGCACTGACTATAAGAGTTATAACGGTGGCAAAAACTTTCCCCATTCCTTCCCAAAAGATTTTAAGTGATGCGAAAACTTCTTTTACATTATGTCGGCGTATCAATTCAAAAACCACGGCAACAATCATTGCCATAATCATTGCTGTAGTTGTATCCAGCATTATTGGAGGTTTAATAAATTGAAAAATGGGCGAGAACACCACCAACAATATTAAAGGTAATATGGGGAGTATAGCATAGATGGCCGGAACATCAATTTTAAATTCCTTTTCATCGATTAACTCCGGCTTATGACCCATTTTTTTATCATAATAACGATTAAGAAAAAAATACATAAGCATAAGTAATATAGTTAAGGGGATAGTTATAGGAAGTTGATTTTCAAGGAAGTACGCCACGTTATTTTTACCTATCAGTTCTGATGCACGCGCCGTATTCGCCGATGCCGGACCCATATCGAATACGGTACAGGCGGTTATCACTGATACTGCAGATAATCTGCTGACTCCCAAACTAACTAAAACAGGGAATATTGAAGCTACCAACAGAAGCCCAAGGCCCGTTGCCGAGGGAGTGCAGATAAATAGGAGCTGTCCGATAGGAATTACTAGAGAGGCCGCCAGGTATGGATGCTTTTTAAAAAGGGAAAGAGGCTGCATTGAAATGTAGACCAATGCATCACTGGCGCCAATCTTCCGCATATATGACACAAAACCTCCAATAGTCATTATCATTAATCCCACACCGGCACCCTTGCTGCTGAAAGATTCCTTTATTACAGCGAATAAATCGAATCCGGAGAAACCTGTGGATTTAACCAGTCCGGGAATTGGGAAGCCAATGGCTAAGCCTAAGGCCATCATTGCAAGTCCACTAAAAAGCAACACAGCCTGTGGATTGTATTTTTTATACAATAAAAATGCAACAAGAACAATAAATTGTAAGGATAAGATTATACCAACTATTTGCATTATAATTAAATTTTTGAGGAATTAAAGAGATCAAATATATCTTAAGGAGCTAAACAAACAGATTAATTCTGACATAACAAACCATTAATTGTAAAAATTGCCTGGTATTTAGATTGAATCTAATTAAAATAAATTTCAATCTTTTATGCGAGCATTTCTCACCTTTTCTATCTTTGTAAGAAAATAAGGTTTTAATTGCCATAATCGCAATAATTGATTGATACGGTCTTTAAATAAATATTCCATCCTGGTAGTCTTGTTTTCAACATTAATACTATTAAATGCTGAAGCACAGTACTATGGCCTTTTTTTCAGGAGCAGCAATTCCATTGCTCCTCAAAGAACAGGTCTTGATCTATCAGAAAATGGTTTTTTGAAGTTTAATAATGAATTCGAGATCAGTTTTGATCTGATGATGAGAGCTGAGAGAAACTTTGACTTCGGATATATTTTACGGATTGTTGGATCGGATGGAAACAATATCGATATTATTTACGATCAGTTTACCACATCGAAAAATACCATTCTCGTTACTTGCGGTCAGAAATTCTCCTCCATTTCATTAAATATTGAAGAGACAGGAATAATAGACCAATGGAGGACTTTAACCGTTAGGGTAGATTTAAAAAAGGATATTCTGGAACTTTCGCTGGGTGACGCCAGCTTTATCGAAACGGATATTGGATTGAAGTCTGAACGTGAGTTTAAATTTCTGTTTGGATCAAATAAATTTGCTCAGTTTGAGACGACTCATGTTCCTCCAATGATTATAAGAGATATCTGCATCAAATCAAATAAAAAGAAGATCAATCATTGGCCCCTTCAGGAATACAGTGGAAACTTTGCCAAGGATAAACTCAAAGGGAAAAGGGCAAGAGTTTATAATCCGGTTTGGCTAAATATGAAACATATGAAGTGGGAACTTGAACGCAAAATTCAGGTAAATGGTAGTTCAAGTATTTTAATAAGCCATGAGAAAGATTCGCTAATCTTACTGTCAGACGCAGAGTATATTACAATATCACTGAACAATAATAATCTAAAGATTAAAAAGCTCTCTGAACCAATCCCTTATGTAAAAGAAGGTGGCAGGCTGTTTCACATTCAGGATAATAAGAAATACATGCTGGTTAATGCAGGAAACGGTCGTATTATAGATTTTGACCCAGTTGAATTAACATTTAAAGAAAAACATGCTGCTATTTTCCCCAATTCCTCCAATTGGCATTATAACATTTTTCAGGATATGGACAGCGAATCTATATTGGTTTTCGGGGGATTCGAAGGATCGAAGTATAATAACAAGCTTAGCCGGTACAACCAGATAAATAACAGGTGGGAAAACCCAGTTATTCGGGGAAGAAATTTGCCTCCACGGTATTTGGCGGCTTTGGGAGTTAGCAATTCAAACGACAGCTTATTCATTTTAGGTGGTTATGGAAGTGAAACCGGGAGTCCGATTCTAAATCCTCATTTTTATTCCGACCTGTATTCCTATTCAATTAAGGACAGTAGTTTTTCCAAAATATTTGAATATGGGTCTGGTTTTGGATCAAGGGCATTCGCCAATTCTCTTATTATTGATTCAGCTGAGAGTTGTTTTTATGCGCTGCAGTTCAGTCCTTACTCCCATGAAAGTTCGCTTCAGTTGGTGAAAGGATCCATTACCCGACCGGAATGGAATTTAATGGCTGATAAAATTCCTTACAATTTTAAAATGGGTCATTCTTATGCAGATCTTTTTTACTCTATCAAGTTTCAGAAACTATTTGCTTTTACAACTGCATATAATGATTCAACAAATATAAGTGATGTATGCATCTATTCTCTTTTCTACCCTCCCGGAGTTACTTATGAGAAGGTACAAAGCGACAATACCAGGAAGAAAATGTGGATTTGGATCATTTTAATAATTAGCGTCGATATTATACTGATTATGTATATTGCCATCCGAAAAAAAATAATCGGAAAAACAAATCGCAGAAAGAATTTCACTCCATCAATACCCGAAACAGGGTTCTTTTCAACCGATTTGTTAAAAAATACCTGGGAGTCAAAATCCACCGAAAGTGGAAAAGCTATCCCCGAAAAAAGAATCTACCTGTTTGGTGGATTTCGCTTACACCTGAATGAGGAACAGGAAATATCAAATAAATTTTCACCCATACTTAAGGAGTTGTTTTTATTAATCCTTTTAAATTCATCAGCCAGTTCAAATGGAGTGTCGAATAAAATTCTGTTGGAACAAGTCTGGGGAGACATGTCACTAAAAAATGCAAAAAACAATCTTTCTGTCAACATTAACAAGTTAAGGACAATTCTGGGCCCAGAGTTAAGCATTATGCTGAAAAACGTTTCGGGCTTCTGGAAATTTGATCTTGAAGGCATGGAACATATAATTTTTTGCGATTATTGGGAATGCTGGAAAATTCTAAGATCAGAAAACAGAAATACAGAAGAGCAAATATCGAATTTGATTCAACTGATTCACCGAGGTGGATTATTATTAAACACAAGCTATGAATGGCTGGATTCTATTAAAGCAAAAATTTCGCATCAGATAATCGATCTTCTGGTAGATTTCTCAAGTGAGAAAGGAGCAAAATCCGATCCTGATTTTGCCATAAAAATAGCAGATACAATTTTCTTATTCGATATGATAAATGAGCAGGCCATGGAGCTCAAATGTAAGGCTTTGGTTCAGTTAGGAAAGCATAGCATGTCGAAAGATGTTTACACTAAATTTTCAAAAGAGTACCTGATACTCTACGATGTTGCTTATGAGCGAAGTTTGAAGGAGATAATTGAGTCGTGAGGTTTTGGTTGGGGTGGATTGGGTAGATTTGGCGCCATTTACTTTTGCCTTAGACCTCAGAGGTTGTCGAATAAAAAAAATATCTTCTTTATTTAATCTGTTGATTTAATGGCATTTAGAAAACGTCCGGTTTGGTGAAGTAAATTTTAGACCTCCGAGGTTTAAAATAATAAAAATATCCACTTATCCAAATTTAATTTTTTCGCCAAAAAAACTCCAAAAATCCTTTCCGCTCAAAAATGTTGTCATAAATAGTAAAAAAACCGGGATTAAAGATCAGTAATGTTGTATTTTTATCTTTCCAAATCTACATGAATATATTCCAGCCTCATGAATTTCAAAATCAGAAATATCGCTTTTTATCTTTTTACGGCAAGTGCAATATTAGCCTGCTCAGAAAAGACACCTGAGCCAATGCCTGAGGATGAAAAAAAATCGGAAGAATTTATTATAATGGCCGATTCGATTGTATTTGCTGTAATTGGCGACTATGGAATTGCAGGTGTCGGGGAAGAATTGGTGTCGAAACTGGTCAAATCCTGGAAGCCCGATTTTATTTTAACCACCGGCGATAATAATTACCCCAGCGGTTTGATGACTACCATGGAAGAAAATATTAGCCAGTATTATGGCGACTACATTTTCAATTTTGATGCACAAGAAGATTATCGATGCAATGGAAAAGCCTTCGAAGATAGCATCAATCGCTTTTTCCCTTGTCCTGGAAATCACGACAGCTACAATGCTGATTCATTGAATCCTTATCTCGATTTTTTCAGCCTTCCATACAAAGAACTGTATTATAAATTTCAATGGGGACCGGTTAGCTTTTTCTCGATTAACTCCGTGGCCGTTAATATCAATGAACAAAGAAAATGGTTCGAAGAAGAGATCGCTAAATCGACCAGCCTTTTTAATATTGTGTATTTTCATCATCCTCCTTATACGACAGGTACACGAGGAAATGAAGTGAAAATGCAGTGGAATTTCTATGAACTGGGAGTCGATATTGTTTTATGCGGCCACGATCATCTTTATTCGCGCATTGAATTGGCCTCAGAACCCGGACTGATCTATCTCGTAAATGGATTGGGAGGTAGGAATTTTTACGATTGCAGCACGGCCTTTCTTCCCCCCGATACAACCACCGCCATTTGTTACAATGAAAGTTTTGGAGCCATGAAAGCCACGGCCAACAGCCATAAACTTGAAATAAAGTTTTATTCTGTTGAGGATAGTGGGGTTGCTGTGGATAGTGTGGTTGTTTTTAAGTAATGGGGAAGTAATTGAATATTATTATATTTGAGGAATCGGCATTTCGGCTCCGCTCAATGACCGATATCTTTTTAACGAATGTTTGGCTATTAAGCGGAGCCGGGCATTGAATATTCGGCCATTGAGCGGAGCCGGGCATTGAATATTCGGCCATTGAGCGGAGCCGGGCATTGAATATTCGGCCATTGAGCGGAGCCGGGC
>JAIOZM010000043.1 GCA_021740585.1 Bacteroidales bacterium | reverse complement strand
AAGCATACCGGAAATAAGGTCTGTTACCCGGATTGATTATTATGCGGGTGGAGGTCAATCTCCTTATATTGAGGTTAAAGAAAAAAGTGGGTCATTTAAAAAAACGAAAGTTAAGAATGTCGTTTTCGCAGACAATACTTTTTTCGACATGTTTAGTTTTAAGCTAATCTATGGCAATCCAACCACTGCTTTAAATAATCCATATTCAATAGTGTTAACCCGGAATACGTCACAGCTTTTGTTTGGAACCGATAATTCAGTAGGCAAATCCATCCATTATATTGGAGACAGGTCTGGTGGGCCCGAAATGGATATGACGGTAACTGCGGTTATTGAAAATATTCCAGACAATTCATCGCTTAGCTTTAATGCCGTAGCATCTTTCGCAACCTTATATTCCATTAAACCAACCGGAAGGGACATGGATTCAGACTGGTCAAACTGGATGTATAGTACCTTTGCTTTATTAGATAATAACAATAGTAAAATCGTTGAAGAGAAATTAAGCAAATTATGGGAGGAATGCGAGTCAATGTATTTTGCTGAAAATGAACATCTGGAAATAGCTATAGTTCCGTTGTCGGATATTCCGTTTTATAACAATAACAAACGACAATTAATTTTTCTTATTCAGCTTATCGGAATATTTATTTTAATCTTAGCATTGGTTAATTTTATAAACCTTACTATTGCCAGTTCCTCATTACGTGCGAGAGAAATTGCTGTCAGAAAGGTTACTGGTTCATCACGATTTGAACTTATCAAACAATTTCTTTTTGAATCGGTTCTTGTCAGTGTTTTGGTTGCGCCGGTTTCATTGCTAATAGTCTCGCTTATTGGACCTTATTTTAATAATATCACTAATACTCAGATTTCATTTGATATTATCCATCAACCATTACTGTTAGTATATTTTGTAATAGGTATCCTGATAATAGGCATTATTGCGGGCATTTATCCTGCATTTTATCTGTCATCTTTTAAAATAACTTCTCTATTGAAAGGAGAGGTTACGAAAGGGAAAAAGAAGATCTCATTACAATTTGGACTTTTTGTTTTTCAGTTTGTTATTTCAATTTCTCTGATTATTTGTACGGTAATAATATCTAAACAAATTGATTTTGTGAAGGATAAATCACTGGGATTAAATACGGCTAATATTATAGACTTTAATCAGAGTCAACAAATTGGATCGAAGTATAAGGTTTTTAAACAAAGACTTCTCCAAAATCCAGATATAATATCAGTAACACGCACGAATACCGGACTTGGGAAAGGGCTTCCTATTACTGCGACCTACGAGCATAATGGAATAAAGAAAACATATGCTGTTACAACTGTCGATCCTGATTTTATTCCAACGATGGATATTGTGATGCTCGATGGCAGAAATTTTTCATGGGAGATACAAAGCGATAATAAAGGGGCAATTATCGTTAATGAAACCTTTGCTAAAGAATTTGGTCTGGAGACAGTTTTGAATACTGAACTTACTCTTTTTAAAAGCAAGGCGAAAATTATTGGCGTGACCAAAGACTTTTTTTATGATTCTTTCCGCCAAACACTTAAACCATCTGCTTTGTGGTATGCCGATTGGAATTCACATATTCACATTAAAATCAACAATCAAAATACAGCACAGTCTATAGAATATATTGAAGGTATTTGGAATGAGCTTTCCCCACAAACCCCTTTTGAATACGAATTTCTTGACAAAACTTTTGGTCAATTATACAAGTCGGAGGAAAATTTACAAAAGATATTTACCAGTTTTTCTATAATTGCAATTATTATAGCTTGTCTTGGTTTGTTTGGATTGGCTTTAAACAGCACACAGCAACGTGTGAAAGAAATAAGCATTCGCAAAATAAACGGAGCTAAAATATCAGATGTTTTGATGCTGCTCAACAAAACTTTTATAAAATGGATCGTGATTGCATTTGTAATTGCGTGTCCAATAGCATGGTATGCCATGCATGAATGGCTTAATAATTTTGCTTATAAAACAGAATTAAGCCTGTGGATATTTGCGGTAGCTGGCATTTTGGCATTAGGAATTGCATTATTAACCGTGAGTTTCCAGAGCTGGAAAGCAGCTTCGAGGAATCCTGTAGAAGGCTTGCGATATGAATAATAGCTCAAAGACAATTAATACAGGTTTAATAACTGTTGCTAATATATAATATTTATGAAATATCTATTCTTTTTTATTTCCTTAATAGCAATTTTAGGATTTAGTGCTACATCAGATAACGAGGAATTGAGCCTGGAGTCAGCAAATGCATTTTACAATCAGTTAGAATTAAAAAAATCAAGAGAAATTTTAAGTGCTATGCTTAAAAATGAGCTAATTGATAATGTAACGAAGTGCGAAGTTTTAAAAAAGTTGGCATTTCAAGATTGGAAATATTATAATGAATATAATTCTGCCATAAATAGGCTTATGTTAGCTGATTCCATTGGTTTTAATAAAACAGATATTTGGAAAATACTTTCGAGAATTGAAAGAGAATCACGAAATTTTCAGAGATCATTAACAGCAGCAGAAAAATCAGAAACATTTTCAAAATTAGAATCAGAAAAGACAGCTTCAAGGCTCGAATATGCGCAAACAGTCTATGATTTCTCATTATACAATTTAAGCAATAATATCCCGATAGATACGATTTTAATTTCTAAAACTTCAGATTTATTAATAGAAATTTTAGAATCTCATGTTGGATCTCCTATACCTTCAAAATTACTATTGGGGATCTCATTACTTCAAAATAACGGTAGAAATGTTATATATGCTTGGAAATCTTATTTTCAAATTTCAGATATTAATAATCCATATCCATACTTAGCTGTTTCAGCAAAAAATTTAAATGAAGTTTGTGATAAATGGCATGGAAAAAAACTACCAATTGAAAAACAAGAAAAGTTAATTATAGCATTATCTAACTCTCGATTTTATGAATACGCTGACGATTTTGTTTTATTCTGTGGCGATGATGAATTTAACCAAATAGTTTTGGATTTTATAAGCTATGCTAAGTATTTAAAAGTTATAAAAAATAAGACCAACGAATACTATCGGGAAATTGCTATTGGAAAAGAAAATAAGCGAGAATATAAGAGTTGGTTGGAAGAAGAAAGGAAGAAACTATGGAAGAATCTTTCCTTTACTGCAAACAAAAATTACAATAAATCTGATTTTTTAGTTGAAACCCAAAAATATTTTGGAGCAAAAGGTTTTACAGGCAGCACAGGTAATTATAAAGGTTTTGTTTTATGCCTGGGGCATATTGTGAATCAGGAAAAAGCAACTGTAGAGCAATATGGCTATAAACCTGAATTAACATTCACGCAAATTGACATGATGACTTCTAATGGTTATTCAAGTTGGTTTTGGGAAGATAAAGCCATAGGTGGCTGGGCAACGAGCTGTGAAATTATACAAGTAAGGGAAGCCTATCTAAATGGCCCTTTTAAAGCTTGGGAATCTATAAACGACTCTTTAGAGCGCAAAAAGACAGAAAATCTTATCAGCGAATTCATGAATAAACCTCATGCAGATAATAATATTTATAGTCAATCAGAAGGTTTGGCAGAAAAATTAGGATATGATGCATTAAATGATTTATATAGCAAACTTTTTTCAGAAGGATTAAGGGGCAATGAACTTAAACTTGCATTTTTATCAAGCTTTAAAAATTATGATATTGAAGCTTCTATATTTGCTCATGAAGGACGACATTTCATTGATAAGAAATATTTTCCTATAAAATTCATAATGTGGTCAAGTGATAAGAAAGAGTATCATGCTAAATTATCAGAATTAGTATTTGCGCCAGAACCTCGATTGGGATTAGCTAATATGGTTAATGGAATTGGTGAATCATCAGGTCATGAATTAGCAAATAAAAAGATAGTAGAGACTGCAGTAAATTGGATTAAAAACAACAAAGCAATGATTGATGGTTATTCTGATTCTAAATCTGAATTTTCTCAGATTTACCTTTTGACAACTGAGCAGATAAAAGAATGCTTTAAGAATGCTGATCCTTTATTTTTAGGACAATTTAACTGATTAAATAAAGTTGAATATTAAAGATTTTTATAAAAACGGTACAGGAATGATAATAATTGAAGTTGAAGCTGATAATTTGTTAATTAGAAAAAAGATAATTATAAGGAACTAACATCCAGATAAATAACATTCTACGAAAAAATGAAAGCCATTATCTGCACGAAATATGGAGAGCCTGAAGTACTTCAATTAAAGGATGTTGAGAAGCCAATTCCTAAGAGCGATGAGATACTAATTAAAATAGTTGCTACCTCAGTAACAGCAAGTGATTGTATTATCAGAAGCTTAAATCTGTCTCCACTAATGAAAATTCCGGCAAGAATGGCTCTGGGATTCACAAAACCAAGAAAACCAATACTGGGTATGGTTTTATCGGGTACCATTGAAGCGGTTGGGGATAAAGTGACATTATTCCAAACCGGAGAAAAAATCTTTGCACATACTTATATGAAATTCGGAACTTATGCTGAATATATCTGTCTGCCGGAAACATCTGCAGTAGAAACCATTCCTGAAAACTATTCCTTTGAAGAAGCTGCTGCCATTCCTTATGGAGGGACACTAGCCCTCTATTTTTTACAAAAAGCTAAAATCCAAAAAGGACAAAATGTTCTTATTTATGGAGCATCAGGAGCTATTGGGACATTAGCGGTCCAAATTGCAAAATATTATGGAACGATGGTTGATGGAGTTTGCAGCAAATCGAATTTCGACCTTGTAATGGAATTAGGAGCAGACTTAGTAATCGATTATACGAACAAAGATTTTAAACTTGAGGATAAAAAATATGATTTAATTTTTGATGCTGTAGGAAAGAAAAAGAGTTCAGATTTGAAATATAAAAATGCATTAAAAGCAAGTGGTAAATTTATTTCTGTGGATGATGGCAGCCCTGGGACTAAAGCCGTTTGTAAAGAAAACCTATATAAACTGAGAGATTTACTTGAGACAAAGAAAATTAAAGCTGTAATAGATAAGATTTATCCAATGGAACAGATAGTTGAAGGGCATAGATATGTTGATAAAGGACATAAAAAAGGAAATGTGATAATTAGAATAGGAGAATAATATGAAAACTTACAGAATCAATGCAGTAATGGCAGGTGTACTATACTTCTTAGGGACAGCCTTTGGAGTTGCAAGTACAGTTTTTGGCGGTGAGGTGATTTCTTCGATGGTTACCAATAAACCGCTTTCTGGTATGGATTTACTGGATCTTGTTGCCACCAATTCGTCCCAGATTACGGGCGGCTCGTTTTTAATCCTCATGATGGGAATTTCACTGGTTGCGATGACGATTTTCCTTTATCCTATCTTCAGAAAGGATAGCGAAGAACTCGCAGCGGGAATGTTACTTTTTCGTGGGGCACTTGAGGGTACGTATTATATAATTTCGACATTAGGATTTTTAGCACTTGTTTTACTTTCTAATGAATATGTGGCAACAGGAGCTAATTCGGCTGCTTTGCAATCCATGGGCAATATCGTGTATCAGTTCCAGGATCTCATCGGACCGGTTGGCACCATCATGTTTCTCATTGGGGCTACCTGCCTATACATTTCTTTTTATCGAACAAGATTGATTCCTCGCTGGCTGTCCGTCTGGGGTCTGATCGGTGTGATTCCATATTTGGCTTATGCCCTGATGAATTTCTTCCACATAGATAGCGAGCTTGGGTTTTATTTGCAAATGGTGTTAGCACCACAGGAAATAGTAATGGCACTTTGGCTAATTATCAAAGGATTCAATCATGCAGCTATAAATAAGCTTATGACTGATGAGTCTATTGTATAAACAAATTGACATCAATTAGAACCAATTGGAATGCTTAAACTAATATTTTCAATCTTATTGCTAATACAGACTACCATATTGTCTGGTCAGGAAATAAAGATTGGTTTTCAAGATTCAATCCAATCCAAAGTATTGAATGAAACCCGAAAAATTATAATAAAACTTCCAAAAGATTATTGCAATTCTGATAAATCTTATCCTGTATTGTACCGTCTTGATGGGGATGCGGATCTATTTATTGAAACGCTTGCTGTAATTAATCGTTTGGCATATGCGGAAGAGATAATTCCGGAAATGATAGTGGTTATGATTGAAAATACAAATAGAAACAGAGACATGATGCCTGTTAATACAAGTTTTTTTCAATCAGAACCCGGAGCTGAAAATTTTAGAAATTTTATCGAAAGTGAATTGATTCCACATATTAATAATTCTTACAGAACAACAAATGAAAAGATATTGTGCAGACAATCATTAAGCGCAATTTTCACCTTGTATTATTTCCTGACAAGTCCGGATTCATTCGATTCATTTATTGCCTGTAGCGGCGGATTCCCAGATTGTGAGGAGTATTTCATGAACCTGACTAAGAATATGTTACAAACCAAACAAACTTCAATAAAGAAAATTTTCTTAACACATGGTTTAAAGGATTTTCTTGACCCCAATGGACTTATTGAAAAGCAATTATCAAATTTCAATCAACTCATTGAAACCGATGAAAATATTGTTTGTGAATTTAAAATCTACAAGGATGAAGGGCATGTTCCCTTTCAAAGTCTTTATCACGGATTGAGATTCTTATATGAATAAAGACCAATAGTAACAAAGTGTATTATGGTTCAATTAGTACTTTTTAAATTAAAGGAAACGACACCGGACTATACATATAAAAACTAAGGATATGAATTTTCCTACCCGAACAACGGCCTTCTTAATTCTGGCATCCCTGCTGATTGGTCAGAATACTTTCTCACAAACGCTTACGCAAACCCTTAAAGGAAAGATTTTAGACAACGAAACCCAGGCTCCACTGTTAGGAGCAACAGTGGTAATTTTAAATTCAGATCCACTATTAGGTGTAATTACCGATTTTGAAGGGAATTATAAAATATCAGCTGTTCCTTTGGGGCGCTATAATATTCAGATCAGTTATGTGGGTTATGAGCCTGCAATTGTTTCCGAGATTTTAGTTACATCTGGTAAAGAAGTAGTTATCAATGTTGGCTTAACCCAATCTTCCACACTAATGGAAGAACTAACCATCAAAGCCTATTCACGTAAAGACAAGCCATTAAACTCAATGGCCTCCGTAAGCGCCAGATCCTTCACGGTAGAAGAAACCAGACGATATGCAGGAGGGGTAGATGATCCTGCACGATTGGCATCGGCTTTTGCCGGAGTAAGTGTTGGCAATATTCAAGACAATGCCATTATCATTCGGGGTAACTCGCCGAAAGGAGTCTCCTGGCGACTCGAAGGAGTTGAAATCCCAAACCCAAACCATTTCTCGGGAGGTAATGTGGCCGGCGGTGGTTTTGTGACCATCTTTAGCAGCCAGTTACTAGCCAATTCAGATTTTTTCACCGGTGCTTTTCCTGCAGAATACGGCAATGCATTAGCCGGAGTTTTTGACATGAAGCTGCGCAATGGTAATCGTGAAAAAAGGGAACATACGATTCAAGCCGGGATAATGGGGATTGATATTTCTTCCGAAGGACCTTTTAAAAAAGAAGGGAAGGCCAGCTATCTTTTCAATTATCGATATTCTACCATGGGTTTACTCTCCGATTTAGGTATTTTACCATCGGCTCAAATTCCGAGATACCAGGATTTATCATTCAAACTAAATTTCCCGACTCAAAAAGCAGGTACATTTTCCTTATGGGGTATTGGAGCCATCGATGACAACAACGAACCAGATGAGCTTGATATAAACAAATGGGAAACGGACTGGGATAGAATTAATTTCAATTGGGGAATAAATACAGGGGCTATAGGATTAAGTCATAAGATGATATTGGGTGAAAAATCCTACGTAAATACTACTCTTGCAGCTACAGGAACAGAAAACAAACTTCAGGCTACCAGACTGGATAGTGCAGTGGAGCGAAGACCATATTGGGATAATAGCGACAATTCAGGTAAAGTGATCCTAAGTTCTTTCTACAATCATAAATTTGGTGCAAAACATACACTAAAAACAGGTATTAATTATTCTGCTTTGTTTTATGATTTGGATTTTAATGCCACAATTAATGATGTTCCCGAGACTTTTCAAAATTTTGTGAAAGAAAATGGCCGCAGCAGTTTTTTAGAATATTATATTCAATCAAGATACGAAATATCCAAAAATGTATCCGTCAATATGGGGGTCAACGCAAATTATTTTGCCCTGAATGAGGATTACTCAGTGGATCCCCGGGTCGGTATAAAATGGGAATTTCATCCCCAACATTCAATCAGTTTTGGCTATGGGAAGCACAGTCAATTGGAAGAACTTAAAATATATCTGCTCAAAAAAGAATTAAATGGAGATGCCCAATACCCAAATAAAAATTTAAGATTATCACAGGCCCAACATCTAATATTTGGCTACGATTTGTTAATTAACGATAACTTGCGGTTAAAAATCGAGCCTTATTTTCAATATCTTGATGATATCCCCGGAATTGCTGACAGCTCTTATTCTATGATCAACTACAAGCAAGAAAGAGTATTTATGGAATCATTGGAAAACAATAGCGTAGGTCGAAATATTGGAATAGATTTCACCCTGGAGCGTTTCCTGAATCGCAATTACTATTATTTAATGACAGCCTCTGTTTTTGATTCAAAATATAAGGGGGATGATGGCATCTGGCACAATACCAGATACGATAAGGGTTTTGTAATTAATCTATTGTTTGGAAAAGAATATTTTATGAAAAACAATCGGGTATTAAGTGTTAACGGCAGATTGAATATGATGGGAGGGGAACGTTATAGTCCGGTATTAACCAATGAATCAATACAGGATAAACTTGTTATTTATGACGAATCAAATGCATTTGACGAGCAATTGCCCGCTATGTATTATCTTGATTTATCGATTAGCTATCGTGCTAATAAAACTAAATATTCGGGTGTGTGGGCCTTCCAGGTAAAAAATGTCCTGGGCTCTCCAATGCTTGAAGGATATGCCTATAATTATAAAACAAACGATATTCAAAGAATTGAGTCTGTGATTGTGGTACCAATGATTAGTTATAAGATTGAGTTTTAGGACGAGTCAGGTGCCCGGAGGGCTCCAACTAAATTAGCCCCGGTCACACCCGGGGTTATGAATATTGATAATCCCCCAACCCCAGATGGGGTTGCACTTCATAATCAGATGAATAAATAATTTAGCTTAATTAGTTCAACCCCTCCGGGGTTGGCCTGGGGGGCGTACTTTTTACCCCGGGTGGAACCGGGGCTAATTTAGTTAAACCCCTTCCGGGGTTATAACCCCATCCCTAACCCACAGCACCGGGCGCTGAAGAGGCATTTTTTTAATCCCCCTTCCTACCCAAAAAATCACCTGTAAACTATATATACACACCCTGTAAAATATATTTACACATACCTCTAAAAAATGGGGTGAAAAAATACCTTATATCACAGATAATCAGACATATAAAATTCATGGCACAGCGCTTGACTATTCTTCACAAAAAAAGAAAAGAATAGTAATGATAAAACAAACAAATACAGATGTGGGAATTGATTTTTCAGGATCGATTTTAAGGAAAATAGCGAGGCCAAAATGGATGATTACCCTCTTAATTTTTGTCTTTGCTTCGTTTTCTGCTTCGGCTCAGGAAAGCTGGAGTCTTGTAAAATGTATCGATTACGCATTACAGAATAATGTGGATCTTAATATTTCGCTGAATAATGCAGAGTCGCAAAAGCTGACCCTCCTGGAAAGCAAAGCGAAAATTTTACCCACTTTAAATATGGCTAGCGGGATGTATTATAATTTTGGACGTAGTATCGATGGAAGTACCAATGCCATCACTTTCGACCAGACTATGTACAATAATTACGGGTTTGTAACTTCTGTTGACCTATTCAGCGGCTTTATAAAACTCAATACCATAGGATTCAACAAGTATCTGCTGTCTGCCAACAAAGAGGAAACCACATATATCAGGAATAAATTGGTTTTTGACATTTTAACAGCATACTGCACTGCTCTTTACAGCAAAGGTCTTAGTGAAGTAGCTCAAAGTCAGCTCACTCTATCCGAAGCCCAATATGAAAGAATGCAAAAGATGGTAGATGTTGGTAAGGAGGCTCAGATAACTGCCCAGGAGCTAAAGAGCCAGTGGGCCAATGATAAATTCAATCTTACTGTTGCCGAAAACAATTACAACAACAGCCTGGTGCAATTAAAGCAATTACTGAGATTAGATGCAAGTCAGTCTTTTAATATTGATGCTTTGGCTTTATTTTCAGGATATGCTCAGGAAAAACAAAATATAGATACTTTGTTTAATAGTGCTCTAAATGTTTTGCCTGAGATCAAACAGCAAGAGTTCTTATATCTGGCATCATTAAAAGATTTAGCTGTCGCGAAGGGTGGCATAGCTCCACGTATTTATATGTCGGCAGGATTATATACAAACTATTTCGATGGAGATCCCTTAAAATTTAGCCAGCAAATTGATAATAATCAAAATCAGGCAGTAAGCATGGGAATCAGAATTCCAATATTTAATAATGCTTCGGTGTATAGCGATATAAAAAGGAAACGAATTGCAGTTAATGACCGCGAGCTTTTATTGCAAAAACAAAAAGATATTCTTTATTCAGAAATATGGACTGCAGTAGACGATTTGCAATCTGCAATGTATGAGTATCAATCAGCTATAGAGCTTTATGAATTTAGCGAATTGTCATTGCAAAATGCAACTACGAAATTGGAGAAAGGGTTGTCGAGTACAACCGATTATGAAGTGGCAAAACAGCGTTTTATTGATGCCAAAGAAAGTTTGCTAAAATCAAGGATAGTTTTTTTTATGCGCAAGCAAATGTTAGAGTTTTACAAGACAGGAAATTGGGATCATATTAATTGATAAATATTAAAACCTAAAAAGTAAATCCTGGCTTAGTGTTGAAATACAAGTTCAATAAACCAGACCTCAGATAAATGAAATTATGGACAGACCAGTAGAAAAGAAAAAGGGATTAAAAAAGAAGCACATCTTTATGGGTGTAGGAATTGTAGCATTCTTCTTTTTAATCAATCAGGCGTTTTTTACAAAAAATGTATCCACACTGAAAGTGGATGCCGGAAAAATAAGAGTCGAGACAGTAGCTTCAGACACCTTTCATGACTATATAACGGTTCCCGGGAATGTTGAGCCTATTGCCACAATTTTATTAGATGCCCGCGAAGGCGGGAGGGTAGAAGAGAAAGTGGTTGAAGAAGGAGCGATGGTAAAAAAAGGGGATGTGATCTTACGGATGAGCAATCCTGATCTTAGTTTGAGCATTCTTAACAGCGAATCCCAATTGGCTGAAAAAACCAACTTCCTAAGAAATACCATGGTGGTTATGGAGCAGGAAAAGCTTCAGATAAAAAGGGAATTACTTAATCTCGAATTCGACATTAAACGCAAAGAAAGAACCTACAAACAAAATAAGTCGCTCTATGCTGATGAACTAATATCACAAGAACAATACCTGATATCAGAGGAGGATTTCCAATTGGCAAAACGAAGCTTTGAGCTTTATATTGAACGACAAAAGCAGGATTCCATCTACCGCTCCATACAGGTATTGCAAATGGAAGATAATCTTCGGAATATGGATTTAAATTTAAAATTGGTTCGCCAACGTCAGGATAACCTGAATGTTACAGCACCGGTTGATGGTCAGTTAACTACATTAGATGTTGAGCTGGGTCAGTCGGTACCAAACGGCGGCAGGATAGGTCAGGTGAATATACTCACATCCTATAAAGTAGTTGCTCAAATTGATGAGCACTATATTGACAAGGTTAGAATTGGACTCACTGCCATTTTGGATCGCCAGGAACAGGAATTTCATCTCAAAATAAGAAAAGTATTGCCCGAAGTCCGCGAAGGTCGTTTTTCTGTGGAGATGATTTTTATGGGTGTAATGCCGGATAATATGCGCACCGGTCAAACCTATTATACCCGTCTTCAACTGGGTGATCCTAAGCAGGCAATCCTTATCCCCCGAGGAAGCTTTTACCAGCAAACCGGTGGTCAGTGGATCTTTGTGTTGAATGAAGATGGAAGTGCAGCTGAAAAAAGATCGATAAAAATTGGTAGTCAGAATCCAAAATACTATGAGGTTTTAGAAGGACTTGAAGTTGGCGAACAAGTTATTATCTCTGGCTACGATAGTTTTGGCGATAACGAGAGATTGAATCTAAAATAGGCAAAAGGCTTGGAAGGTATAACGATTAAATCAAATAATATCTAAAAAATGCGATCATTCTTATTAAAAACTGCTTTGAAGAACGTTTTTAGTAAAAAAAATGCGTCAATACTTAGTATGCTTGGTTTTTGCATTGCATTCTTATCTATATTTTATATTTATTCATATGTGTCTTTTGAACTTGGTTACGACTCAAAACCTGAAAAAGCAGATAGAATATATCGAATTAGTGGAGAAATTGTTGCTTCTGAAAATACGATGGTTCATGCTAAATTGGGTCCATTATTTGGTCAGGGTTTAAAAGACGAATTTCCTGAAATAGAAAATTTTACCAGGCTTTCCCCTTTTCGTGAGGATGTTTTGCTTGAGCTTGATGAAGAGAAGTTTAATGTAAAGGAAGCCTATAGGGCCGATCATAGCGTATTTGAGATATTCTCACTTGAATTCGTTTTTGGGGACAAGCATAAGGCTCTTATCGCTCCAGATCAGATTGTAATTAACCAGAGTCTTTCTCAGAAGATTTTTGGCAATAGCAATCCTGTTGGAAAAACACTGAAGCATAATAATAGCGTATATACTGTTACGGGTGTAATAAAGGATTCTCCGGAAAATGTTCATCATAGACTCAATGTATTATTTTCAATATCAGACAACAACTATAATGCACTTAGCGCTATAAATCTTTCTGAAGCATACTGGATGCCGGCAACATATACATTTATTCTTTTAAAACCCAATTCTGATATTGCAACAGTAACGGAAAATTTTGAGCCATTTTTTAATAAGTATATGGCAGCTTTTGGAGAACAAATTAATTCAACATTTAATCCAATAGCAATCCCATTAAAAGATTTGCATTTCTCCATGCATATGAATTATGACTTTCCCAAAGGAAATAAATCATATAGCTATATTTTAGCTTTGGTGGCATTGTTTATCTTTTTAATAGCATTACTAAATTATGGAAACCTGCTAATTTTTCAGAGCATAACGAATTCTAAAGAAATTGGGCTTATGAAAATATTTGGAGCCTCAAAGTATAATCTGTTTATGCAATTTCTGATTAATGCATTGCTTTTTGTATCTGCCACCGTTGCTTTAGCCTTATTTGCATTTCTACTATCACTCCCATACTCCGAGACAATTACGGGCATACCAGCTAATGATTTATATTCTGGAAACGGCTTATTAACATTATCTGTGATCTTAATCTTAGTAGCATCATTAGGCGCAACTTTAATACCATTCATTTATCAAATCAGTAATCAAGATGCTCCTATAATAAATTGGAAAACCACAAGTTACACTAAAACCAGAGGGTTGCAAATGGGTAAGTTAGTGGTAGTCATTCAGTTTTCCTTATCAATTATCCTGATAATGGCTTCTATTACAATAGCAAAACAATTAGGTTTTCTTATTGATAGTGATATGGGTTTCGACAAGAATAATGTCGTTATAGTAAGCTTACCAAAAGGACAAACCTCTCTCTCAAAAGGCAATGCATTTAAAAATAGTCTTAATGCATCCCCTCTTATCTCGCAAACGTCCATTTCAAGCCATACCCCGGGCGATATTTTAGGAAGTATCCACTTTCAACTTGAAAAAGATGGAGAAACTGTGACTAAAATTGTGAATTCAATGAGCATTGATTACGACTATATTTCATTAATGGGAATGGAGATTAAGAAAGGACGTAATTTTAGTCCGGAACATAAAGCCGATGATCAACGATCGATAATAGTTAATGAGGCTTTTCTTGATTATTGCGGGTTTAATGACGAAATTGTTGATACTGTATTTAACAATGTAAAATTATTAGGCGTACTAAAAAACGCGTGTTTCAATTCACTTCACACAAAGGCTGACCCTCTGTTATTTCTTTTAAACAATGATTCCAAAGGATATATTAATGTTAAACTGAAAACATCAAATACTGAGGAAGCTATAAGTTTTATAAAGGAAAGCTGGGTTTCATTCTTTCCTGAAGTACCCTTTGAATACAATTTCCTGGATCAAAAAGTGGCGATGTTGTATGAAAATGATGCAAAGAAAAACATTTTGATTCAACTGTTTACGCTGGTAAGTATTATTATCTCATCTATGGGATTTCTGAATCTGGCCTCGAATATTAGCAAGCAAAGAAGCAAGGAAATAGGCATTCGAAAAGTAAACGGTGCCACAAGCTCTGAATTACTACTTATGTTAAATAAGGATTTCATAAAGTTGGTAGGTATAGCATTTGTTCTTGCCACCCCATTAGCCTGGTATGCTATGAATAGCTGGCTGCAAAATTTTGCCTATAGAATTTCTCTTAGCTGGTGGATTTTTGTTTTGTCAGGACTCATTGCACTGCTTATGGCATTAGTAACCGTTAGCTGGCAAACACACAGAGCTGCAAGGAAGAATCCGGTTGAGGCTTTGAGATATGAATAGTGGGAGGAGTGGAAAAGTAAGAAAGTAAGAAAGTGGAAAAGTAAGAAAGTAAAGAAGGTAGAAGGGTGAAATACCCTCAAAGCTTTCCAGCCTTTTTAACCTTCTCACCCTCCCCAAAGGACGGAAGTTTTAAGTAAAATTTAAAAGGCAATATTATGTTTAAGCACTTTTTAAAAATCACCTTAGGCAGTATTAAAAAAAATAAGATAAATACTCTGATAACTCTTTTTGGCTTAAGCCTTGGTTTAGCCTGTCCCATTATCATTGCTGTTTGGGTAAAATATGAGTTGAGCTATGATAGCTTTCATGAGAATCCGCAAGACCTATATAAGGCAGCCTTTAGTTATGACCCGCTTGATTTTCAGGCTTACTTTTTACCAGCCCCTGTTGCCGGGCATTTAAAAGAAGAATATCCGGATATTAAAAACACTACGGTTTTCATCAAAATGGCAAACAAAAAAATAATTCAAGATGAGAATAAATTTTTGGTTGATGGCAGCTTTGTGGATCCTTCCTTTTTTTCGATGTTTAATTTTCCTTTTAAAATCGGATCCCTTTCTGATGCTTTCATACATCCCAACTCTATTGTCCTTACCCAAGCCCTGGCAGAAAAACTTTTTGGGCAGGAAAACCCGGTAGGGAATACCGTAAAAGTGGATGGAGAAGAGGAGTATATCGTAACATCAGTATTAGAAGATATACCCACAAATTCGGATATGCAATTTGAATTTCTACTCCCTTATAAATTGATTTCAGAACAATTAAATTCTTGGGATTTTAAAGCATCGGAGGTATATGTTCAACTTAATAAAGGTACGGACTATTCAGATTTTAATATACAAATAGCCAATGTTATCAATCAATTTAAGCCTGATTGGAATAATCGATTGTTTATTGCACCATTAACATCTTGTCATTTACACAATCTGCAGGGTGGGGAGCGAATTAAATACGTCTACATTCTTTCAATGGTTGCATTCCTTATATTAATTATTGCGATATTCAATATTGTTAACCTGACTATGGCAACCTCAGATAGAAGAATCAAAGAGATTGGCTTAAGAAAAATTTTAGGTTCCAGTAAGAAAATACTCATTACTCAGTTTCTTTTTGAAGCTCAGATTCTGGCAATGCTGGCATTGGGTTTTGCGCTTATTATTGTCGAATTGCTTATGCCCTCTGTCAACAATCTGCTTAAGGTAAATCTTGATCTTAGTTATAATTTTTTCACCATCCTTATCCTGTTGGGATTTGCAGCACTTACCGGATTAATCTCAGGAATCTATCCCGCATCTTTTCTTTCATCACTCAGACCTATCGATCTTATTAAGAAAACTATAAACCCATTTGGTTCTACAAATAAGAAGAATTCTTCTCCGAAGACACAGAAACTTAGCCTTAGGAGTGGACTGGTTATTTTTCAGTTTGCATTAGCAACTGTCTTGATAGCCGGAATAATAGTAATTATCCAACAAGTTCAATTTATGAAGCAAAAAGATCTGGGATTTAATAAGCAAGATGTACTTATTGTTCATATGCAAGATCAACTTAAGAGTAATTATGAAATAGCAAAAAACAATTTATTGCTGATGCCTGAAATTTCAAGTGTCAGTACTTCCCGATCTCCTTTAACCAGCTGGGAGATGTCGGACATGCCTGCATGGGATGGAAAACAAACAGAGGATATTTTTGATATGGGGATAAATTCTGTGGATTATGATTTTGATAAAACTTTAGGTATTGAAGTAATTGAAGGACGGTTTCTTTCTAAGGAATACTCAAAAGATGCCAGCGATGGTTTTGTAATTAATGAAGCGGCGGTAAAAGCAATGGATTTGAAAAATCCTGTAGGGACAAAAATGTCAGTTTTCGAAGGAACAGCTTATGAGCGAAAAGGGGAGATAATTGGAGTAATTAAAAACATGCATACTGAATCCTTGCATGCGGAAATTAAGCCTTTTGTATATATGTATTCACCTACCGGTTCTTATATGTTTATCAAAACTAATTCTTCAATTAATTCTTCAATGGTACAAAGCATTAAAAGTAAAATTGAACAAATTGCTCCAAATGATCCTATTGAGTTAAGTTTTTTGGAAGATGATTTGAATAATTTATATGCCGCGGAAGAAACAACCGAGACATTAATAGGCTACAGTTCTCTAATTGCCATTCTTATTTCATGTTTAGGCCTGTTTGGACTAAGTTTTTATGGTTTGCAGAAAAGAATAAAAGAGATTGCCATCCGAAAAGTCAATGGTGCAGAAGTTTCCGAAATATTAATTATGCTCAACAAAGACTTTGTAAAATTGGTTGCCATTGCTTTTGTGATTGCAGTCCCCATCTCCTGGTACATTATGAACAGATGGTTACTAAATTTTGCCTATAAAATTGAACTGAAATGGCTGTTTTTTGCTTTGGCCGGAATTATAGTTTTTATGATAGCATTGGTAACGGTAAGCGGGCAAACATTTGTTGCAGCACGAAGGAATCCTATTGAAGCATTGAGGTATGAGTAAGGGAAGGGTTTGGAGAGGTAGGAGGGTAGGAGGTTGGAAAGGTGGGAAGGTTTGGATATTTAATAAGTTTAATTTTTTACTAAGTATAGTTATTATGAAAAACAAGATTGAAAGCATTGAAGGTTGAAGGGTTTGGAAAGGTGAGAAGGTAAAAGGGCAAAAGCTTGGAAGGTGAAAACCCTCCAACCCTCCAACCCTCCAACCCTCCAACCCTCCCAACCCTCTCCCCCAAATAAAACTAAAACTAAAAATTATGATAAAAACAGAAAAGTTAACAAAAGTATTTAGCACGGAAGAAATAGAAACTTTCGCTTTAAATGAAGTAGATATCCAAGTAAATAAAGGTGAATTTGTGGCCATAATGGGACCTTCGGGTTGCGGAAAATCAACTTTACTTAATATCATAGGCTTGTTAGATAACTCTAGCCAAGGATCCTATTATTTCAACGGGACTGATATTTCCAGTTTGAAAGAAAAAGACCGCACTCAACACCGTAAAGGAAACATTGGTTTTGTTTTTCAGAATTTCAATCTGATTGATGAGCTAAATGTTTTTGATAATGTAGAACTCCCCTTATTGTTCTTAAAAATGAAATCTTCCGATCGTAAAAAAAAGGTTGAAGAAGTTTTACAGCGAATGAAAATTGGTCATAGAGCCAAGCATTTCCCACAACAGTTATCAGGCGGACAACAACAGCGGGTTGCCATTGCAAGGGCTGTAGTTGCCAGTCCCGGACTAATTCTGGCCGATGAGCCTACAGGAAATCTGGATACCAAAAATGGGGTGGAAGTGATGAATCTCTTAACGGAATTAAATCAGGAAGGCGCTACTATTTTAATGGTAACACACTCCGATCGTGATGCTGGTTTTGCTCACCGAACCATCAATTTACTCGACGGGCAGGTGATAGTGGAAAAGGTGACAAGGTAGGAGGGTAGGAAAGGTAGGAAGGAGGGAAGGTGGGAAAGGTAGGAAAGGTAAGAGGGCAAAAAGTTTATGAGGTGAAATACCAACCCTCCAACCCTCCAACCCTCCAACCAACTAAAAATAAAAAACATGTTTAAAACAATACTAAAAACCATCTGGGGTCATCTAAGCTCGAATAAAGCTTATGCCGCAATTAATATAGGAGGACTCGCCATTGGTATTGGATGCAGTTTGGTTATCTTCAAAATTATTACTTATGAATCGAGTTTCGATAGCTATCACAAAAATTACGAAAATATTTATCGCTTAATTACTGAATATCAAGACCCAATCGAAGGAACTAAATATGAGGAAGGCCAGGTGCCGCCCGTAGGAGAAGCAATCAGAAAAGAGTTTTCTGGCATAGATGCTGTAATGACTTTCTATTCAGCTGATGTTCAAATAGATCAAATTAGTATTGAAAATAAAAATGGCGAGATCCGAAAATTTCAAGAAAACAAAGGCATAGTGTGTGCGGATCCAAATATTTTTAAGGTTTTCGATTTTAATTTCCTGGCCGGAAATCCAGCAGAAGCTCTGATTAATAAAGGAAGTGTAGTGATCAGCTCTTCACTGGCGCAAAAATATTTTGATTTATCTGCATCGGAAGTAGGGGAAGCCATGAATAGATTTATAACTGTAAATAATACCCTTACTTTACAAGTCAGTGGGGTTATAACAGATCCACCCAAGAATACCGACCTTCCTTTCACTATTATAGCCAATTATTATGATCAGATTATGATAAATCCATATTTTAGTGGAGGATCTGATTGGCAGGCAGGCCATTCTTACACCAATTGCTATTTGCTTTTACAGAAAGATATATCTGTAGTCGATTTTGAAAATCAGCTTTTATCATTCTATGATAAATACCATGAGGAAAATAATATCCAAGATCGGCGATATTTGTTACAACCACTTTCGGAATTGCATTCCGGGTTTTGTAATAACTATAGTAATAGGCAAGTACCGGAAAAAAGTTTATGGATTCTTGGTATTATTGGTTTGTTTCTGATTATAATCGCTTCAATCAATTTTATAAATTTATCCGTTGTTCAGGCAACCAAGCGATTTAAAGAAATTGGTATTAAAAAAATACTAGGGGAAAGCAAAGCACAATCTATTTTCCAATTTCTTATAGAATCTGTTTTCATAACTTATATAGCAGCACTTCTAGGAATATTCATTGCTCATTTCCTTCTCATTTACCTTCAAGATATCATTGGATATAAATTAGAGTTAAACTTTTTGTTGAATCCCAACACCCTTATCTTTTTAATTCTTTTAGCTACAAGTGTTGGATTGCTTTCAGGTTTGTATCCATCTATGATTATCTCCGGAATGGGTGATAATGTTGCTTTAAAGAGCTCGCTTACTCTGAAAAACCCATCCGTATCCTTGTCCTTAAGGCGAGTCCTGGTAGTCATTCAGTTTGTAATTTCACTTGTCTTAATTATAGGTACTTTGGTTATGAGCCAACAACTAAACTACTTTTTAAGCAAAGATCTGGGGTTTAATAAAGAGGCTGTTCTATTGGTCACATTACCTGAGGCTAACAAAGATAAACTCCCACTCCTAAAAGAAAAACTACTTGGGTATCCGGAAATTGAAATGGTAAGTCTTGGCACGCGCAGCCCTTTGGCTGATTGGAGAGTTAGTAACCTAATCAATCATCCTTCTATAGAAATGGATACTTATACTGCAAATTTGAAAAGTGTAGATGAAGATTATCTGAATTTATATAAACTCAGAATTATTGCCGGACATAATTTTTCGAAAGTAAAAAACACTGGGGATATTGTTGTTAACAGAAAGCTGACGAAACTTCTTGGTTTTAATAATCCCGAAGAAGCGCTTGGTGAAATAATCAAATACACTACAACTGAATTAAATATTGTTGGTATAGTAGAAGATTTCCATGCACAATCTCTGCAAAAGAATATGGAGAATGTCATTTTTGGCAATTTTAGCGGACTTATAAATGAAATGGCCATCAAAATTAATCCGATAGCTTTAAATCTATCCGGCTACCAGGGAATAGTAAAAAAAGTACAAACCGAATGGGATGGAGTATTTCCAAATGACATAATGAATTACATTTTTTTCGACGATAAAATCGCGTCTTTGTATAAAGAAGAGAAGAACACCTCTATACTTATTCAGTTATTTGCGATTATCGCAATTTTCATAGGAAGTCTCGGATTGTATGGATTGATTTCCTACATCATTAGTCAAAAAACCAAAGAAATAAGTATCCGAAAAGTAAACGGAGCCACCGATTCTGAAATCTTAGTTCTGCTCAACAAAGATTTCATGATCTATTTTGCAATCGCTTTTATTATTGCTTGTCCAATTGCCTTTTATATTATGGATAAATGGCTACAGAGCTTTGCTTATAAAACAGAATTAAGTTGGTGGGTGTTTGGTTTGGCCGGTCTTATAGCAATGGTAATTTCTTTAATTACTGTTAGCGGCCAAACCTTCACCGCTGCGAGAAAAAACCCGGTGGAAGCTTTTCGATATGAATAAAATTGTTACACCCCAAACCCCTTATGCTTCCGCTAAAGCTTCAGCAACACGCGGAAAGGGGCTTAAAGAACGAACGATAGGAATTCAATTATACTGATATATACTAAAATACACACACATAAAAATAACGCAATGATTAAAACTGAGAAATTAACAAAGGTATTCAGAACCGAAGACGTTGAAACATTTGCCTTAAGTGGAGTAGATGTTCATGTTAAAAAAGGTGAATTTGTAGCTATTATGGGTCCCTCGGGTTGTGGTAAATCGACCCTGCTTAATATCCTTGGATTGTTGGATAATCCAACGGAAGGGACTTACATCTTTAATGAAAGTGATATAAGTCGTTTGAAGGAAAAGAATCGTACTCAGTTTCGAAAGGGGAATATCGGATTCATTTTCCAAAGCTTTAATCTGATTGATGAACTTAATGTTTTTGCAAATGTAGAACTCCCTTTATTGTACCTGAAAATGAAACCTTCGGAACGAAAAAATCGGGTTGATGAGGTATTGAAACGTATGCAAATTGGTCACAGAGCAAAGCATTTCCCACAACAACTTTCTGGTGGTCAGCAACAGCGCGTAGCGATTGCCAGAGCGGTGGTTTCAAATCCGGGACTAATCCTCGCCGATGAGCCAACCGGTAATCTGGATACAAAAAATGGTATTGAGGTAATGAATCTTTTAACAGAACTCAATCAGGAGGGAGCCACTATTTTAATGGTAACACACTCTGATCGCGATGCCGGTTTTGCACACCGCACAATAAACTTATTAGATGGAAAGGTGATATTTGAATCACAGTTATAGAGGGAATGTATAAGCGACTTAAAAACAAATTGTTATGTTGAAAAATTATTTAAAAACCGCCATCGCTAAGCTATTGAAAAGCAGGGTATATTCATTAGTGAGTATTTCCAGCCTTTCTATAGGACTAGCCGTTTGTATATTACTGCTCTTATATGTTACGCATGAACTTAGTTATGATCGATATCATACGAAAGCAGATAACATTTATAGACTGTGCCAGCCAGAGCATCCGTATCAGGCACCCGGTACAGGGAAATATCTGATGGATAATTTGCCAGAGATAGAGAGCTTTACCCGGATTTTGCCAAGGGATGAAATCCTTGTTACAATCGAGGACAAACTTTTTAAGGAGGATTTTGTGGCCTGGACAGATGCAGAATTGTTTGATATATTTTCTTTTGAGTTTGTAAAGGGAAGTAGAGAAAATTCATTGAAGCAGCCGTGGACAGCCGTTCTCACCGAAAAAACAGCGCGTAAATATTTTGGTGATGAGAATGCCATTGGGAAAATATTTAATGTGGGTAATGAATACGATTATACGGTAGTGGGTGTAATAAAAGATATACCTCAAAATTCGCATTTTACCTTTGATTTGTTTTTGACACTCGCTGACGGGAACAAAATGTATGGTGAAGATTGGGAGGAGAGTTGGGGTTGGTGGAATTTTTTGGTGTATTTTGACATGTCTGATAATTTTGTAAAGCCAGATGTAGAGGCCAAAATCACTGGGCTGATGGAAAAATACAATTTTCCCGATGCTCCAAAAACGCAATTTACGTTACAAAACCTAAAAGATATCCATCTTCATTCTTCGCATTTTTTAGGAGATATTCAACCACAAAACAGCATAAGCTATGTATTAATTTTTTCAGCAATAGGATTACTTATTTTGCTAATCGCTTGTTTCAATTATATCAATCTTTTAACAGCCAATGCAACTACCCGGGGTACTGAAATAGGCATTCGCAAAACATTTGGAGCTTCACGTGCTCAATTGGCTATGCAATATATCACCGAATCGATGGTGGTGTTTTTTATCTCTTTTTGCATTGCACTTATTTTAGTGAGGCTTAGTTTGCCTGTGTTTAATGAAATTTCAGGAAAAGACCTGAGCTTTTCATTTCTGGCAAACACGAATACAATCCTTAGTATAGTTGGAATGATGTTGGTTTTAGGAATTTTGGCAGGTTGGTATCCGGCTTTTGTTTTGTCTTCTTATAATCCAGGTAAAGTTATGAAAACCTCAAAAAGTGGTATGGGTTCCGGATTTCAAATCAAGAAAATTTTGATTGGGGCACAGTTTACCATTGTTATTGCTTTAATTGCTTGTTCTGCAGTTATGCTCAAACAAATCCGATATATTCAAGAAAAAGACCTGGGATTTGATAAGGAAGCTGTTATTACCGCAATATTCGACTTTGGTGATGAAGCGAAATACAATACCCTAAAACAAGCACTCCTAAATGAGAGTTACATTTCCGGTGTTTCTGTTGCAAGCCGCATCCCTTCAGGCTCTCTAAGTAATGAAGGACGTGTTACGCCGGTAGGTCAGACCGAGGCCTTAAGCATTTCTTATGTGCATGTTACCTTCGATTATTTTAGAACACTGGGCATAAAACCTGTAAAGGGGCGATTATTTGACGATCAGTTTAAAACAGATGAAACAGAATCCATTATCCTAAATCAAGCTGCTGTTGCCTATCTAAATTTAATGGGAGATCCTGTTGGACAGGCTCTCAAATGCAACTGGCCAAAATCAACCCGAAAGGTAGTAGGAGTCGTTGATGACATTAACTTTGAAATGCTGTATCTTAAAGTTAAGCCTGTGGTTTATGTAATAGATTATTCAGAGAATTATCATATAATAGTTAAGGTTAAGCCTTCTGATATGGAAAGCTCGATTAGTGGTGTTACTCAGGTTTGCCAGAGTATGTATCCGGACCAAGTCATTGAGTTTAGTTTTTTGGATCAAATACTGGAACAACGCTACCAAAAAGACAGTAAGACTTTTAAGTTAATGGGATTTTTTGCAGTATTGGCTATCATCCTGGCCAGTATGGGTTTATTTGGAATGGCCTCCTTTATAATGACCAGCAGAACTAAAGAGATAGGCATTCGAAAAGTTAATGGAGCCACAGTTTCTGAGATTATACAAATGCTGAATTTAAGCTTTGTTAAATGGATGATATTTGCCTTTGTAATGGCTACGCCAATTGCATTTTATGTAATGAACAAATGGTTGGAAAGCTTTGCATATAAGACGGTGCTTAGTTGGTGGATATTTTTGTTAGCCGGACTTATCTCCTTGATTATTGTCTTGCTGACAGTAAGTAGTTTAACTTATAAGGCCGCACGAAGGAATCCTGTTGAGGCATTACGTTATGAGTAAGATGATTTCACCCCTAATCCCGATAGCTATCGGGATTAGGGGTGAAAATGGCAGGTAAAAATATTACCGCCCGAAAACCCAGTTGAAGTATAAAGCTAAAAGTAAATTAAAAAGAAAAAATTCATGAGAGGATACATCAATTTAAAAATTGCTTTAAGAAGCATATTAAATAGCAAAGTACAATCATTGGTTAGCATTCTGGGGCTTGGTATTGGACTGGGATCGATTATCCTGATTTCACTTTTATACATGCATGAAATCTCCTTTGATAAATACATCCCTGATAACAATCAGGTTTATAGGATAATACATGGTAGCAATAGTAGCACTCCATTTCCACTTGGAGAAACTGTTAAAAATGACATTCCTTCGGTAGACGATTTTTTCAGATATCATCAGAGTGGTGATTTTGAAATTCGACTGGATGGAAAAGAGATTATAGAAGAAGATCGGTTTGCCTGTGCCGACGCTTCTGTTTACAATTGTTTAGGAATAGATTTTATAATAGGAAAAGCTTCTGAATCATACAATGAGGTAGCCATTTCAGAAAAGATGGCTCTGAAATATTTTTCCGATGGCGATGCTTTAAATAAGACTATTGAAACACGTTTGAATAATGAGTTTATCAAGCTGATAGTATGTGGTATTTATAAGGACTTGCCATCCAATGCATCCCTTGCACCAAACTTCATTTCTCATACAGATTTAATTGATGAATTCCTTGGCACCCGTAAAAAACTTTTTGGGGAGTACGCATCTGAAGATGAAAATTTCAGAACAAACTGGGAACGAGATATCTGTATTACCTACATTACGATAAATGGAAAAGCTAATCCCAAAGATGTAACAGAAAAACTTCAAAAATATCAAGATCGATTTGAAACTGAATCAAAAAAAGAATTGGCTTTTAGTTTGCAGCCATCAACCGATGTTTATTTGCATTCAGAAGAAATAAGCGATTTATACTCGAGACGTGGAAATGCAAATGAGTTGAAATATTTTGTGGCTATTGCCCTATTTATTTTAATTATTGCCATTTTCAATTACATTTTTCTTACCAGAGCAAAAATGGCTGAGCGCTTAAAGGAATTAGGTGTGAAAAGAGCTCTGGGGGCAAGCACAGCATCCATTCGCAAACAGATGCTCGTTGAATCTAATATAATATCAATATTGAGCTTAATACCTGCAATATTCGTTGTGATGCTCGGAATGCCATTTGTAAACAGCACGTTGGGACGGAATCTCGACAGTCAGATTCTCTCACTTTGGTACACTATTCCTCTATTGGCACTTATTCCTCTTCTAACTGGAACATTTTCAGGACTTGTGGTTGGAGTCAAAATCTCCAGAATTTCTCCGATACTTCTTTTAAATAATAAAAGTTTCACAATTCCTAAGAATAAGCAATGGAGCAACTCCTTTCTCAGTTTACATTTTGCCGTTTTTATCATTTTAATTGTTGGAGTTTTCGTTTTGAGAAAGCAAATAAATTATTCCTTAAACAATTTCACCGCTATCAATCCTAAGAATGTTTTGATTTGTGAATTAAACACTCCGGAACTTTCTCAAAAATATGATGTAATAGACAACTATGTTAAAACAATTCCTGGTGTAACAGGCACAGCCGGATCCTCATTTATTCCTCCCTTTAACTGGACTTTACCCATTCGCTTATTAAATCCGGAGAATAATGAGACCATCGTGTTTGATGGCTTAATTATGGGAAAAGGAATGATGGAATTATTAAATATTGAATTGCTCGATGGTGATTATTTTGGAGAATTCGGTGAAGGTCAGGCTGGATTTATCTTTAACGAATCGGCTGCCTCAGAATATAATTTGAAAGTTGGCGAAATTTTCAATGGATTCTATATTCTGGGAATTGTTAAAGATTTTACGGCACATTCTATGCATAAGCTCATAAATCCAATGGTCATTATTCAGCAACACCCCGATAAAATGAGTCTGTTTGCTATAAAAACCACAGGGGAAACGGATGAGGAGATAAAAGCAGGTATTAGCAAATTATTTAAAGAAATATCTCCTGATAAAATGGTATCCATTTATACGCTTCAAGAGCAGATCAATCAATTTTATGTTAGGGAACAGAATCAGGCTAAATTAATAAGTGCCTTTTCCATATTAGCAATTGCTTTAACAATAATGGGATTATTCGCCATGGTACTGAACACCGTATCGGGAAAAACCAAAGAAATTGGCATTCGAAGAGTAAACGGTGCTACAGTATCTGAAATAGTATTAATGTTAAATAAAGACTTTTTGAAGTGGGTAGCACTGGCCTTTATAGTCGCAAGCCCTTTTGCCTGGTACATTATGAATAAATGGCTTGAAAATTTCGCTTATAAAACCACACTTAGTTGGTGGATATTTGCTCTGGCTGGATTTTTGGCATTTTTTATAGCACTGATTACAGTGAGCTGGCATACTTTTAATGCTGCACGAAGGAATCCGGTTGAGGCACTGAGGTATGAGTAGATTTGTTTCACCCCATCCCGATAGTCCCGATAGCCATCGGGATAGGGACCCTAAAGGGGCTTAAAGAAAGAAATATGATTAAACACTATTTTAAATATTCAATCAACAGGATTCTTAAAAATTTAGTATTCTCAGGGATAAACATTGTAGGCTTGGCAATTGGCTTTACTTCTTTTTTTATCCTTTTTATCTATGTTTCGAATGAAAAAAGCTTCGATAAGCATTTTAATGATTATAAGAACATATACAGGGTAATCTCCGTTCCCGCGGGGAATGATATTCCATGGGCCAGAAGTTTGGGTTTTATTAAAGATGCATCTGTAAATATTCCTGAAGTTGATGAGGCAACACAATTCTCACATTGTCCGATTGGCACTATTAATATTAATGAAAAACCCTTTCAACAAGAGGACATTATGTCAATTGATGAGGGCTTCATAAATATTTTCGGGGTGGAAAGTGTGGTTGGGGATTTGGCTGAAATTTCAGAGCCAAATACCGCATTTATTTCTGAAGATTTTGCGAAAAAATACTTTAGTGATCTTGACCCAATGGGTAAAACCATAAAAATAGAAGCTCTACAATATCAAAGTAATGTGGGTGAATACCAAATTAGGGGAATAGTTAAGAATACCGCCCCCAAAACACATTTTAATTATGAAATCCTTCTTTCGCAAAAAGGTGCTTTGCAGGAGAGGTATTCTTCATTGCCTGACAGTAAAATACATTGGGTTTATAATTATTTTAAATTAAAAGCTGATGCTGTACCTTCCTATGTTGCTGATAAATTATTATCCGTATTTAATGAAAGTAGTTTGCGGGAAACGAGAGGGCCAAGGGATTATGAATTCGATCTTCTCCCAATAGCAGATATACATTTAAAGTCTGATTATCGCTTTGAATTAAAGGAGAATAGCAGTAAAATCAATATTGGTTTGTTCATTATTATTTCATTTGTAATATTGCTTGTTTCCCTTATGAATTTTATTAACCTCAACATTGCTAAACTTATTAAAAGATCAAATGAATTTGGAGTAATCAGAGCTTTTGGGGCATATAAAAAACAGTTAATTGAACAGGTTCTGGTTGAAATTTTAATGCTGTGTTCCATATCTATTATTATCTCATTAACATTATTAAAATTTATAGCACCAACAATAAATCAATTTTTCGAAATTGACTTTGATATTTATTATTCCGAGCCTGTTATTTACTTAACCATAATTGGTGTATTGGCTATATGTGGGGCATTCAGTGCCCTTTTTATATCTTTCTTTTTATTAAGAAAAGCATCAACCATAAACCTTCTTTCTGAAAAGAATAATTCCTCAGGAAACCTGATTTTAAAATTCTTGCTTGTTTTGCAATTAGCTGTTGTTATAATATTGATTTCAAGTACGCTTGTAGTAAACAAACAAATTAATTTTATTACAGCAAAATCATTGGGATTCAACAAAGAGAATGTGGTTGTTATTCATCTTAAGGATTTTTCAAAAGACCCTGCCGTTTTTGCAAACGAGTTAAAAAAACAAAGTCAAATTGTATCTGTTGGTTTTACCAGTCAGTATTTTGGCTATCCAACACAGAATTTTGGCCTCGATGGCTTAGGGATTGATGGTTCTGCTGAATTTGTTTTTGCCAATTACGACTACTTAAAAACAATGGATATTCAATTAGTCCACAATTGGATCACTCCCTCTGTAGACACCATTGAAGGAATGATTCTGAATGAACATTTATACAAGAGGTTAATGGAAAGGCATGGAAGTATGGAAGCCCTTGAAACCTATAGCGCCCAACAAGAGTTAGAGGAAGGCCAAATAAGAATAGAGTATATTGGAGTAGCTAAAGATTTTAATTATAACTCTGCTCATGAAGCTGTTGGCGACTTTGCATTTTATTTAAACGAATCACCGAACAGGGCTCGATTTATCCATGTGCGAATAAATCCCGATGATACCGGAACAGCTCTGAGTAAAATCAGAGAAGTTTGGGATAGCCATTATTATGGGCAGGAAATCAATTACTTTTTCATAGATGAAAAAATAGAACAGCAATACAAAGCTGAAACTATTCTGAGGAGAGTTCTATTCACGTTCTCAGTTCTCGGAATTTTAATTAGCATTATTGGAATTAGTGCCTTTTCACTATTTATCTCACAGCAGCGAACCAAGGAAATCGGTATTCGTAAGGTGAATGGCGCCACAATAAATGAAATACTAATGATTCTAAATGCTGACTTTATTAAATGGCTGGCAATTTCTTTTGTTATCGCTTGTCCAATTGCCTATTACGCTATGAGGTTATGGCTGCAAAATTTTGCCTATAAAACCACACTTAGTTGGTGGATTTTGGCTTTGGCTGGAATAGCGACACTTTTTGTAACACTCATAACTGTAAGCTGGCATACTTTTAAAGCAGCACGCAGGAACCCGGTTGAGGCTTTGCGATATGAATAAGATTGGTATACACCAAATTATTGAAGAAGCATAGAAAAATCACATTCTTTTCATTATAGTCTTGTCAATTCACCCGGATTCGCAAAAAACAAATTTCTTCATAAAGCTGCCCCAATGGCGGTCTGAAACACGCTAAGCCTGAGAGCAACGGTGAAAACATAATGAAAGTTGAATTATAATAATGTCTTAACTTAGCTGTTAAATAATATTTAGAATTTAATGGACATTGCCAGAAGACATAAAAATAATCCAATTTTAATTCCTTCAGATATTACACCCAGTATTGAGGGAATGAAAATTGAATGCTTATTGGTTTTTTATCAATTTCCCTGAACCAATCAACTTTTGCCCGGAAGTAAGTTTGTAGAAATAAAATCCGGCAGGCATTCCCTGTAAAGAAACCTGATTTGTCTGTTCTGAATTAATATCAGTCTCCAGAATTAAATTTCCGACCGAATTATATACAAACATTCTGGCCGTAACAAAATTATTGGTAATTAATTCTACATTGAATTCATCTCTAAACGGATTCGGGAACACTTTTGTAAATAAACCATTATCAAAATTATTTCCCATCCCATCAGGATAGCAAATTCCCACCATATTGGTGTCCATCCAGTATAATCTTTCAATAAGCCAGGTCTTTAAGTATTGCATTTCAGCATTATATGTTGGTCCAATATAATTATTTGGCCAAATATAGCTACCTAAAACCGGCCACCTTTCAAAATTTCTCATTTGGGCTTCTTCGATGATATCCCGGTTTTCTTCAATAAACTGTAGGAGGGAATCAGTAGCTAAGGGTCCCTCTCTTAACTCCTTCCATCGGCAGGCTATCTCATTCGATATTAAATCAGTCTCAAGAAAGTCAATTATCCAGAAGGGTCGTATTGAACTTGACTCTGCCCGAATATAAGACCATCCATCAGGATCAGGAGTAAGCGTTCCAAAGTCAAAGTTTCCAAAACCCAAATTCATATCCCAGATCGGACCAAAGTGAATCTTTCCTCCATTGCTATCCTTTCTTTTGTACATATAAAAACTTAATTTAAATGCATCAATATGTTTGAAAATCTCAGTGGCAATCCAGTAGTCTGCAAATGACGGAACATCTATATAATCAAGAAATTGCAGATTGAATTCAGGATATTTAACAATTCGCTCAAATTCATAGATATAATCTTTTAAATATTGTTTCTGAACAGGAAGCAATTCATTATAATCCGGATCCTGAAATTCATAAAAAACACTTGGCCTGATGGCAGAATAAAAACCATCGTCAATATTCGGATTATCTCGATCAATTTGGAAAATATATCCTCCTGTTAATTCATCACCCTCAATATCCTCCGGCTTTAAAGTAGCAATATCAACACGATTTACATCTCGTTTTATTTTTTCCGTTAATACATAAATGCCTTCATACTGATTGTTAATTATCAGCTCACACCATCTGGTGCGCGGTGTATAACGTCCTGTAGAATTTCCAATATGATAAGCAAGCACATTTCGCATCAATGACTTATCGCTATAAGGACCATGCAAAACCCAGTCATTTTCTACCGGGAGTCCCAAAATTGAAACATTATTGTTTTCCCCGAATTCATCCTGGGTTTCAAAGCTGTAATTTTTTTTGGGAAAACTCTGTGATGATGAGCCTCTTATTTCAATAGCCACATTTCCATTGTAATTATTATAGCTGTCGCTTATATTATTCCTGAAACCATCTTCATTTTGGATAATTCCCAAATGGGCAACTATTCTAATGTCGTCTTGGATATACTGTCCATTGGTTTGAAGCATAAGGAGGGGAAGGTCAGAGGATGAAAATGGTTCTGTAAACCATTCGGGAACAGGGCGAAAAAATTGCGTTTCATCCGTAATTCCAAACGACAGGAAAAATATTGCAGACAAATCGGAGGAGGCAAGGTCGCGGTTATGGACCTGTATGGCAAGTGTATTTTTTCCTGTTTTAAGGATGGGATTTAATTGGGAATAAGGGATTTGAAATTCATCCGGATTTTGACACTCATACATTTTTGCCTCGTGATTAGAGATTGCAGTTTCATTGTATGGGGTAAGTTCTCCCGGTATACCAATATTTGACCGTGCAATTTCAACACCGTTCAGATAAGCAATAAATGCATCGTCGTAATCGGCATGAAGAATAGCCATATCGATCTTTGCCGGATCGCTTATGTCGAAATCAATTCTTAAAAAAACCGAAACTGTGGGTGAAATTATGGTAGCGTCGTCGTTGTCGTCATATCCCAAACCACCGGAACCTGTTGCCCAGCCTGAAGCATCAAAATCAGTTTGAATCCAATCAACCGGAATATCAGCAGCCCCAGCTTTGTATGACCAATGGTCGCTTGCATAGACGGCAGTCTCCCAATGGTTCACTCCTTCCTGAGCAAAAATTTCAGTAAAATTCAGGGTGACAAGAAGCAGAAAAACAGGATAAAAGTGAACGCGCATAGCTCTAATGTGAAACCGGGTTTAAAGAAAAGTATCTGGATACAAATAAAGCAACAAATATGCGCTTTTCCAATTTATAAGTTATTGAAAAGTATTATCTTGGTCCGGAGTTTTTTAGTATTGAGGTTTTAGAAAGCCTTACTCTCAAAAATTAAGAATTAATGTTCATTTTAAGGGAAGATTATGAATCTTATAAAAGGCAATTTATTTTCCAGGCAAAATCTGGGTGCTTTTATTTTCCTTTCATTATTCAATTTAGGAATTGCATATCCTCAGAACAGTCCTGAAAAAGATCAGAATAAAGATCTTAAACTCGTTTGGAGCGATGAGTTTGACGGCACAGCCTTAAACGAGGAATTTTGGAGTTATGAAATTGGGGACGGTTGTCCTAAATTATGCGGTTGGGGAAATAAGGAACTTGAATATTACCGGAAAGAAAATGTTTTGGTATCGGATGGAATGCTCATTATTACAGCAAAAAGCGAATCCTTTGAAAACAGGGATTATACCTCAGGCCGGATTAAAACCAGCGGTAAGAAAAGTTTTACCTACGGGAGAATGGAAATCAGAGCGAAACTTCCGAAAGGTAAAGGCATCTGGCCTGCCATCTGGATGTTGGGAGAATCAATTTCATCGATAGGATGGCCTGCTGCCGGCGAAATCGACATCATCGAGCTTAAAGGCTCAATTCCAAATAAAGTTGGGGGCACACTTCACTATAAAAATTCAGAAGGACGGCATCAAAACTCCGGAGCTAAAAGACACGAACTCGTGTCGGGCGATTATAGTGACGAATTCCACCTGTTTTCATTGGAATGGGATGAAACACAAATGATCTGGTCTGTAGATAATATTCCTTTTAATAAGGTAGTGCTAAAAGACTTAAATGTTTCGGAAGAGAAAAATCCTTTTTTAAAGGAATTCTATTTCATCTTCAATCTCGCTGTGGGAGGATTTTACGACGGAAACCCCGATGAGACCACAGTTTTTCCTCAGACTTTGGTTGTTGATTATATCAGGGTGTATCAGTAATTATTGGATTCACCTTAAGGACATTATATTTCAATTTTTTAGGTTGAAATCTGTTTTATTCCGGTGAATTGAATTAATTATTTTTTAATTACAACACATCCTTCCTCCCGGTTTTTATGCCTCAGGAGAAATCAGACAGATTTCTTTTTCCCCACTTACAATCACAGTTTAGGATTCAAGAATTAAGCTTAAATACCCGGGGCAATTTTATTCTTCCCCATATTCCTATTCTTACAAATTTTACTACTTTTGCGCTGTCAAATGAAAACCAATTTTACTAAATATTAAAGCCCTGCTTTAAGGGTTTGTGGGATTATCTTCGATGCACATACGGCATCACCTTCAACAAGTAAATCCCAATTTAAATTAATTTCCCAAAAGCAATCCATCAAACACGCATCTCAATACATTCTTTATGAGTATTAAAAGTGAAATAAAAAGAAGAAGAACCTTTGCCATTATAAGTCATCCCGATGCAGGGAAAACTACTTTAACAGAAAAGTTGTTGCTGTTTGGGAACGCCATTCTAACGGCTGGAGCAGTAAAGAGTAATAAAATTAAGGCGACAACTTCCGACTTTATGGAAATCGAAAAGCAAAGAGGAATTTCGGTGTCCACCTCTGTTATGGCATTCGATTATAATAATATTCGGGTGAATATTCTTGACACGCCGGGTCACAAAGATTTTGCTGAAGATACATACAGAACCCTGTCTGCGGTCGACAGCGTTATTCTGGTAGTCGATAGTGCGAAAGGCGTTGAGGAGCAAACCCGAAAACTTATGCAGGTTTGCAGGATGCGAAATACCCCTGTTATGATTTTCGTGAATAAAATGGATAGGGAAGGCTTGTATTTATACGATTTAATGGAGGAACTCGAAAAGGAACTGGATATCGCAGTTAGTCCTTATACCTGGTCAATTGGAGCAGGAAACCGGTTCAAAGGATTGTATAATTTGTATACAGATGAGGTTCAGGTATATGATCCATCCAAAAAAGACAGTTCGGAAAAGCCGGTTACAATAAAAGATATAAACGATTCCACTATTGCTGATCACATAGGTGCTGACAGCTTAAAGACATTGAAAGATGAGGTGGAATTTATAAAAGATATGTTCGAGCCTTTCAGTCTTTCACTGTATAGGGAAGGATACTTAGCTCCTGTATTTTTCGGGAGTGCCTTAAATAACTTTGGAGTCCTCGATTTACTGGAAACATTTCTGGAGATCGCCCCTCATCCGGGAACCATAGAGGCTATTGAACGAAAAATTCAACCTGAAGAGGAAGCCCTTACCGGATTCATTTTTAAAATTCATGCTAACCTCGATCCAAATCACCGCGATCGTATTGCTTTTTTAAGAATATGCTCCGGGAAATTTGAGAGAAACAAATTTTATTTTCATACCCGGCAGGATAAAAAAATGCGGTTTTCTTCCCCAACAAGTTTTATGGCAAATGCCAAAAGCATAGTTGATGAAGCTTACCCCGGCGATGTAATCGGTTTGTACGACAGTGGAAATTTCAAAATTGGCGATACCCTTACAGAAGGAGAGACATTACATTTTAAAGGTATCCCAAGTTTTTCGCCTGAGATTCTTAGGGAAGTCATTAACATGGATCCTTTCAAAACCAAGCAACTCGATAAAGGTGTAAGACAGTTAACAGATGAAGGTGTAGCTCAATTATTTATCCAGCAACCGGGAAATCGCAAGGTTATTGGTACCGTTGGGGAATTGCAATATGAAGTAATTAAATTCCGTCTGGAACATGAATATGGAGCGAAATGCAGATTTTCACCTCTTCCCTTCATTAAGGCTACCTGGGTTACCAGCGACAATAAAAAGGAACTTGATGAGTTTCTCGTAAGGAAATCAGGTGCCATAGCCTATGATAAAGAAAATAATCTGGTATTTTTTGCTGAAAATGAATGGATGATAAAAATCGCCAAAGAAACATTTCCAAGTTTCAGATTCTATACTACTTCTGAGTTTAAGGATAGTTTGAAGGTGTAGTTTCCCAAATTTATTTTTTTGCTGTAAAACGATGGCTATAATCAGACCTCCGAGGTCTGATTATTTCCTATAAAGATTTAAATCCTTATAATTCAGCAATTTAGCATAAATCCAATATTCAAATAATACTTCAACCTCGGAGGTCTGTTTATTTCACATAAAACATAAATGCTTATAAATCAACAAAATAGAAAAAAATCAATTGTAAATAGTAACCCAACCTCGGAGGTCTAAAGAAATTCCTAATGTATACAAACCCATTATTAATACATCAACCCATTAAATACTACCCAACAAATATTACAGGGGAAAAATAAATCCTGATCTACCTCCCTATCTTACCCCTAAGCAATAAGAATAA
>JAIOZM010000042.1 GCA_021740585.1 Bacteroidales bacterium | reverse complement strand
CAAGTGCACTAAAAAGAAATGCCGATCCGGCATCTGTAAAATCAAGAATCTTAACAAAAGCCTTTCCTCCATACTCAAAGAAGGTTTGCAGCAATGGCATTGTAAGTATACCTATGGCGAGAAGTATTTGGGTTAGCAATCCGAGGCCAACCACCTTCCATGAAATTGCTTTTCGGTTTTCAGTAAATAAGTAGGTGATTAAAAGAATAACGAATATTCCCAACATCCCCCTCAATAGTGTAATGAGGTTAAATTTATATTTGAGTTCTGAGGGTATCTTATTTGGGATAAGATTTGACATAGATTGAGACGCTGAATCACTCGATAAATCGCTGGTTTTTAGCGTACTATCTTCAGACTGAGCCTGAATAATTTCTTCTGTTAAACTTGAGTTATTAACTGAATCCTGTGCAAGGAGATTTGAAGTACTTAAAAATAATCCTGAAGTGATGATGATAAAACTCAGAAGTAAGGAAAGTTTCTTTAGCATAAAATTATTTATTTGTTCTCTTGTCTAATTCGTTTTTAATGAGTGCAGCCTTTTCGTAATCCTCATTTGCCACTGCCTCGCTTAGCATTTCTTTAAGTTCTGCAATATTTAATGACTTGTATTCCTCAGAGTAAGAACTTTCTGTTGAAGTTTCGTCATCAAAATCATTTTCTTCAGAACTCCCCGGTTTCTCCCCCTCCTTATCAAAATCCAATACTATTCCGGCTTTGTTTATAATCTCCTCTGTAGTATAAATAGGGCATTTAAATCGCAATGCCAACGCAATGGCATCAGATGTTCTGGCATCTAAGCTTATTTTCTGTTCCCCATCGTCACAAAGCAACTGAGAAAAGAATACACCTTCTTCCAGTTTATAAATTAAGATCTCTTTTATGCTTATGCCGTATGTTTTGCTGAAGCTAACGAATAAATCGTGAGTAAGTGGTCTGGGAGGCTTTAGTCCTTCCAATTCAATTGCAATAGACTGAGCCTCAAACCCGCCAACAATAATAGGAATCCTTCTTTCACCATTTTCTTCAGTCAAAATAAGTGCGTATGCTCCTGACTGAGTTTGACTGTAAGATATACCTAAGACATTTAATTTAACCATACCGAGAGTTCACTATTTTAAATTATTACATAGTGCTAGCCTGACAAATATAATGATTTAGTTAATACATCTTTTGTAATCGGGGAATTCTTATGCAAAAAAAAATATTAAGATTTAATAGCTATATTTGGAGTCCCATATAAAGGTTCAGGGAAATCATAATAAAAAAAGAGTTTAATTTTACAGCTGTTTTAAGGCTGAACAGAGGTGCTCTGAAAAATATTTTTCATTTTTATCCATCTAATAGTTTGTTAATCAAGAGAACTTTTATATTTTTGCACTCCATTTTGTAAAAGAAAATTTAAACAAATAATAATGTACGCAATTGTTGATATAGCAGGACAGCAATTCAAGGTTGAAAAAGATACTAAAGTCTTTGTTCACAGACTTGAAGGAACTGAAGGTTCTAAGGTTGAATTTGACAAAGTTTTACTAATCGACAACGACAAATCAGTTGTTGTTGGAACTCCGGTAATTAATGGAGCTATGGTAACAGCTGAAATCATCAGTCATATGAAGGGTGATAAAGTCATTGTTTTTAAGAAAAAGAGAAGAAAAGGATATAGAGTTAAAAATGGTCACAGACAGTATATGACTCACATCCTGGTAACTGAGATTCTTGAAAAAGGTGCTAAAAAAGCAGCTCCAAAAGCTGAAGCAAAGGCCGTAAGTACTCCAAAAGAAGTGGTTGCAGAAAAACCTGCCGCTAAAGCTCCTGTTGAAAAGAAAACTGCTGCTCCAAAAGTTGCTCCTGCTAAGAAAGAAGCTGCTCCCAAAGCTACAGCAAGTGCTGCAAAAAAACCTGCCGCTAAAAAACCTGCTGCAAAACCTGCTGCAAGCGCTGCTAAAAAGCCCGCTGCAAGTGCTGCAAAGCCTGCCGCTAAAAAGCCCGCTGCAAAAAAAGCAGATAAATAAAATTAATTAGTTAATCGAAAACATTAAAATTTATATATCATGGCACATAAGAAAGGAGCCGGTAGTTCAAGAAACGGTCGCGAATCGGAAAGTAAACGATTAGGCGTAAAACTTTACGGTGGACAAGCTGCTACAGCTGGTAATATTATCGTTCGTCAGCGTGGAACTGTTCATCACCCGGGAGACAATGTTGGAATCGGAAAAGATCATACACTTTTTGCGCTTATTGACGGTAAAGTTGAATTTAAGAAGAAAAAAGATAACAAATCATTTGTAAGTATTCTTCCTGTTACCGAATAAAAAAATAAAAATATACCTTATTGATCTCCTTTAAACTGTTAACTTTGCAGTTTTCAGGAGATTTTTTTTACTTAACACCACCCTATATGCTCACAATAAATCAAATTCAGGTAAATAAGGAAGACCTTTTACGAAAACTTCAAATTAAGAACTTCAAAAAGATTGAATTGGTCGAAGAAATTTTGACCCTGGACAAACAGAGACGTGAGATTCAACAGAAAACAGATCAGCTCCAGTCGGAGATGAATCTTTTATCGAAAGAAATTGGGAGCCTGTTTCAAAGTGGTAAAAAGGAAGAAGCAAATCTGGCAAAGGAAAAAACAGCAAATCTGAAGGAAGAGGTAAAAAAGTGGGGATCTGTTCATTCAGAAATTGAAGAGAAACTAACTACACTCTTGGTTCAGATTCCGAACCTTCCTCATAAAAGCGTACCGGCCGGACACAGTGCTGAAGACAATGAAATTACTGAAACAGTATCTGAATTGCCGGAATTAAGTGAAACATCTGTGCCTCACTGGGATTTGGGGAAAAAATACGATATCATCGATTTTGAATTAGGAACTAAAATTACCGGTGCGGGTTTTCCTGTTTATAAAGGCAAGGGTGCAAAATTACAACGTGCACTCATCAATTTCTTTCTCGATGAAAATGAAAAAGCAGGCTATAAAGAAATTTTACCTCCATTATTAGTCAATGAAGATTCGGGTTTTGGAACAGGACAATTACCCGACAAAGAAGGTCAGATGTATCATGTGCAAATTGATAATCTCTATCTTATCCCTACGGCTGAAGTTCCTGTGACAAATATTTACCGGGATGTTCTTTTAAGTGAAGACGATTTCCCAATCAAAAATACTGCTTATACACCATGTTTCAGAAGAGAAGCCGGTTCATATGGCAAAGATGTTAGAGGTCTGAATCGTGTTCATCAATTTGATAAGGTGGAAATAGTCCAGATACAAAACCCTTCAACATCATATCAGGCTTTGGAGGAAATGGTGGCTCATGTTAAGTCTATCATCGAGAAATTGGAATTACCATTCAGAATTCTGAAGCTTTGTGGTGGCGACCTGAGTTTTACATCTGCTCTTACCTACGATTTTGAAGTATTTGCAGCAGCACAAAAACGCTGGCTGGAAGTAAGTTCTGTATCTAATTTTGAATCCTATCAGGCTGTAAGACTGAAGTTACGTTACAAAGACAAAGCTTCCGGTAAAAATCAATATGCACATACTTTAAATGGTTCATCCCTCGCATTGCCAAGAATAGTCGCTGCCCTGCTCGAAAATAATCAGACAGAGGAGGGAATTAAGATTCCTGAAGTGCTTTGGCCTTATACCGGTTTTAAGGTTATTAACTAAGGGGTGGCTGAGGTCTACAGGCTTTTGTACTTATTACTATTGAAATACTCCTTTTTAACATAGTGAGGATTAAGACGTTTATGCGTTGCAAATCATACGGAGCATATAATTATTCAACCCCTCCGGGGTTGGGTTTTCCGTATTTTTTTTACCCCGGACATAAATGTCCGGGGCTATTGTTCGGACATCACTCCGGGATGTTTAAATTGTTGGTATTAATGTATTTTACTAATTCAATAGTGGAAGTTCAATACCATTGACTTTGGATAGTAAATATTCAGTTGCAAATGAAAATTTGCAACCATTTTCTATTCATCCCGGAGGGATGACAGAGCAATAGCCCCAGGCGTTTATGCCTGGGGTACAGCGCCATGAGTGTCATACAGCCCTTGAGGGGCTGAAGAAATTTAAATAGTACATTTTTTGCTATATGAACAATCAAACAAAAGCATACGTATATGCAGGACTAACCATTCTTTTTTGGTCCACGGTTGCCACCGCATTTAAAATTGCCCTTGCCGAACAAAGTATCTATCAGGTTCTTATTGTGGCTACTTTGAGTTCATTAGTTGTTCTGGGAATTTCTTTATTCATGTCGGGGAAATTTAAGTTGATTTTCAAATCAACCCGAAAAGAAATTCTATACTCTGCAGCTATGGGCTTCATGAATCCGGCATTTTATTACCTCGTTCTGTTTAAAGCCTACGATAATTTACCCGCCCAGGTCGCACAACCATTAAACTTGATCTGGCCGATAATAATTGTCCTTATATCTATCCCACTACTAAAACAAAAAGTAGAAGCAAAAAGTTTTATTGCCCTGTTTGTAAGTTTTACAGGGATAATCCTGGTATCTTCTCAGGGTGGAGGAAAGTTTTTTAAAACAGAGCAGATTCCGTATATGCTTATGGCTCTTTCAACCTCAATTATCTGGTCTTTTTATTGGATTATGAATGTAAGAGACACACGCGATGAGTCAATAAAACTATTTATGGGCTTTGGATTTGCAGCCATAATCTTGCTTTCAGCTTCATTTTTTATAGAAAATCCATTTCCAAGGGGAATAAATCAGTGGGCAGTTGATATTTATATTGGATTTTTTGAAATGGGTTTAGCCTTCTTATTTTGGATGAAAGCACTTCAATTTACAAAAAGTACTGATAAAATAAGTAACCTGATATTCATCTTCCCCTTCATTTCGCTTATCTTTATTCATTATTTACTTGGTGAAGCAATTCATCTGACTACCTTATATGGTCTTCTTCTGGTAGTTGCAGGAATATTTCTACAAAAAACAAAATTTCAAAAACGGAAAAATGTCCGCTAAAGACAGAATCATTTTAGGCATTGACCCAGGGACAACTATTATGGGTTTTGGCGTTATTGAAATTAACAGGAAAAAAGCCAAATATATTGCTATGGATGCTATCAGGCTTAGCAGTTTATCGGACCCTTACCTGAAATTAAGGAAAATATTCTTCGCAACCATTGAACTTATTGATATGTATAATCCTGATGAATTGGCTATTGAAGCTCCTTTCTTCGGTAAAAATGTTCAAAGCATGCTTAAATTGGGTCGTGCTCAGGGGGTAGCAATTGCAGCGGCTGTTTCGCGTGATATTCCAATTTTTGAATACGCTCCCCGTAAAATTAAAATGGCCATAACCGGACAAGGAGCTGCTTCAAAAGAGCAGGTAGCTTATATTCTCAGCAAAACCTTGTCTTTCGATGATATTCCGAAGGATTTAGACGCTACAGACGGACTTGCGGTTGCCCTTTGCCATTTTTATCAGGATAAGGCCATACCGGTTTCAAATGGTGCAAAAGGCTGGTCTGATTTTATTAAAAAGAATCCCGACAGGGTGAAATAGCCATACTTTGCTGAATCCGGAAAAACTCCAAATGATGCAGAATTTTTAAAGCTGCAAGTACCCCAAAAAACAAATCTTGCTTTCACGCTGATAATCAATTCATTATTAACTAATTTTAAAAATAATGCCATTTTTAATGAAACATTATCTGTGTAATTTGTTATGTATTATAAAAGTATAGTTTTAAGCCTCCTAAATAATCCCATCTTTTATCTATTTAGCATTTATATATAGATATTTCCCATCCAATTAAGTAACAAATAAAATCATTAATGATAAGTTCTGATATAGCAAAAAAAGTATCTTATAAAGAATTTCTAAGTTCTTTTAATGAGTCGGTTAAGCGCGTTTTTTATGAAAGTGACAATATTGAAAAATTTATCCTTAACAGAGGCTTTCCGGCACTGGTATTAAGAGATATTATGGCAACAAAACCTCTTTCTGTGGCTATTCCAAAAGAATTTGGCGGACGAGGTACCAATGCCAAAGAGTGCCTGGGTCTTTTAGATGCTGCTGCCTATGAATCCTTGCCATTATCTCTGGCTTTTGGGATCAACATTGCCTTATTTATGGAGCCGGTAGCCAAATATGGTCAGGCGTCGGTAAAGGCTGATATTTTCAACAGATTCCTGAATCATCAGCACATGGGAGGTCTGATGATTACCGAACCCGATTACGGAAGTGATGCTTTAAATATGCAAACTTACAATGTTAAGAAGGGTTCCAATTATCATATAAAAGGAACGAAACACTGGCAGGGGCTTACCGGCATGGCCGATTACTGGTTAATGACCTCACGAAATATGAATGAGAGCGGAAATTTAGGCAGAGATATCGATTTCTTTATTGTGGATGTACACCAGACAAATCAAGCTATTCAGGTGGAACAATATTATAACAATGCCGGATTATATCCTATACCCTATGGTAAGAATTCTATTGATATTTTGGTGCCCGGAGATTATAAGATTGAGCCTGAATCGTCCGGTATTAAAATTCTGATGGAATTGTTTTACCGCAGCAGACTTCAATTTTCAGGAATGGGAATGGGATTCATTCGGCGTTTGCTCGACGAAGCCCTTGAGCATGTCACAAACCGTTTCGTTGGAGGTCGCCCATTGATGGCTTTGGATCAGGTACAACATCAGGTTTCGGAAATACAAAGTGCATTTACAATCAGCTCTGCCATGATTTCGCGCAGTGCTGAAATAAGTGGTATTGAAAACGATTTGGAAGATGCCGGAGTTGAAGCCAGCAGTGTAAAGGCATATATCTCAGATTTAATGCAAAAATCAGCACAAACTTTAACACAATTAAAAGGATCTGCCGGTTATAAACTAGAAAGCGTAGCTGCGCGGGGCATTATGGATTCCAGGCCATTCCAGATATTTGAAGGCTCTAATGAAATGCTTTATACACAGATTTCAGAAACGGTTGTTAAAAAGATGGTGAGGCAAAAAACGATGCAACTTTCAGAGTTTTTAAAAAGCTATGATATCACCCAAAATGCCAGCGATTATTTCAAATCCTTTCTCGATTTTACGATCGATATAAAGATGCCTCAGCGTAAGAGTGTGGACCTGGGAAAAATAATAAGCCGGGTAATTTCGGCCAATCAGATTATTAATCTGGGCACCAAAGGATTTAAAATTGAATTAATCAGGGATAGCCTGGAAAGTATTAAACATGAAATATCAATGCTGGTAAGCTCCTTTAAGTATCCATCAAAACTGGTACCCATAGTAGATTATCGGGAAGACAGCAATTGGCTGGAATTCTAATCAGCGCTTGGTAGCTTATAAAGCAGCCTTTATTTTTTCAGCCATGGATTCAAGTTCAGATGAACTAAGCTTGAGTTTAGGCTGACTAAAATCTATATCGTGAAGATTATTGATGGGAATAAGGTGAATATGTGCATGGGGAACTTCAAGCCCCAGTACCGCAACCCCTACTCTTTTACAGTCGCAAACTTTATCGATAGCCTTAGCAATTTTTTTGGCGAAAACCATCATTCCTGCCAATAAATCATCTTCGACATCAAAGATATAATTAACTTCTTTTTTGGGAATAACAAGTGTATGACCTTGTGCCAGAGGATTAATATCAAGAAAAGCATAATAGTTTTCGTCTTCTGCAATTTTATAGGAGGGTATTTCACCATTCACTATTTTTGAAAAAATTGTGGCCATATTTTTTTATCTGGATATATCAACTATTTCATATTCCACATTCCCTGAGGGTATCGTCACAATTACAACTTCACCAACCTTTTTTCCCATCAAAGCTTTTGCTATGGGTGTATTCACTGAGATTTTCTTTGCTTTAAAATCGGCTTCAGGATCAGATACCAAGGTATATTCAAGGATAGATGAATTAGCTTTATTACGAATTTTAACCTTATTAAGTATTTGAACCGTATCGGTATTAATTTTTGTCTCATCAATAATTCTTGCCATGGCCACCTGATCTTCCAACTTGCTAATTTTCATTTCAAGCATACCCTGGGCTTCCTTGGCTGCATCATACTCTGCATTTTCAGATAGATCGCCCTTATCTCTGGCTTCTGCAATTTGCCGTGAAATACTAGGTCTGTCTACTGTTTTCAATTGCTCAAGCTCTTTCTTTAGCTTGGCTAATCCTTCCTCTGTCATATAATTCATGCCTGACATACTCTTTTTCTTTGTTATCGATAATTAAAATAAAAAAGAATTCGGGAAAGCCCGAACTCTTTAATTGTAAAATTAAATAATTTTTTCTGTTATAAAAAAAATATCTTATAAATTAAATCCTGAATCTTCTAAATTAGAAATACTTAGGTCGGAATATCTCTGAAAATAATATGGCTCTTCTGGGATCAAAATCCTGCATTACCTCTTCTGTGAATGAAACAGGCTGTTTTGGGGAATTTGATACCGGGAACATATTATTCGTTTGTAAATCTTTGATGTATTTCATGGTTGAAGGCAGACCTTCTTCAGAGTCAATTGAATCAAGAATTGAATAATTCGTATCTAACACCTCTTCATACTTATTTTCCTTAACTTGACTCTCACTAGTTACATAACCGTATAAATTTTCCTCTATTTCGTCTTCAATTTCTTTTACCGGTGTTTCAATATCCATATATTCCCCAAAGATATTCTTAAGCTTTTCACTTAGATAATCTTCATTTTTCGAGCTATCTTTAGGCTCATCCTCAAACTCTTGACCAACCGCTTTAACAACACGCTTTTTTTTATTTTTTGAAGCGCTAAATATTACAAAAGCAAGAGTAAGTAAAATATAAACCAGGTTTCCAAAATCAAAATCCATGTTTTTATAATTTTATTCAGATATAAATGTACGAAATTTTAACTTTGCACGTATTATTATTGCATGAAAAATTCCTGGTATATTAAATCTTTGTTGATTTCAGTAATTATACTGACATCGAATATCTCATGCGACAAGCATCGCTTTGAATTCCCTTATGCACCTATCAGTCTTAATGTTGACCTGGTAAATATTTACAGTACTATTGGTCTGGGACAGCATGCATTTGTATATGAAAATGAGGGGGTAAACGGATTAATCATTTTCCGAAATCATAGCGATGAACTTTTCGTTTTTGACAGAACCTGCACCTACGAGCCAGACCATTCCTGCAGTGTGGAAAATGACACCACCAGTTTCCTGCATCTGAGTTGCCCCTGCTGCGAATCACAATATTTCCTGGACGAATCGGGTGATGCCTTCGTTACCCGTGGCCCTTCCCGTTATTCACTGGTAAGGTATAATGCCTTTATTAACGGAGGATTTTTAAGGATAACGAATTAAAGTGGAGCAGGCATTTCGGCTTTTCGGCATTTCGGCATTTCGGCTTCGCTCAATGACCGAAATGCAGAAATGCAGAAATGCAGAAATGCAGAAATGACTAATACCGATAATGATCAGGCTTATAAGGTCCTTCAACAGGAACTCCCAAATATTCAGATTGTTCTTTTGTGAGGATGGTTAGTTTAACGCCAATTTGCTCCAGATGCAACCGGGCCACTTCCTCATCGAGTCTTTTAGGCAAACGGTACACATCAATCTCAAAATCATTTTTCCAAAGTTCCAACTGTGCCAGTGTTTGATTGGTAAATGAATTACTCATCACAAAGGAAGGATGACCGGTGGCACAACCAAGATTTACCAAACGTCCTTCAGCTAACAGGAAGATGGCGTTTCCGTTTTCAAAAATATACTTATCCACCTGAGGTTTGATATTGACTTTTTGTGCTTTTTTATAACTATTCAGGGCATCAACCTGTATCTCGTTATCGAAATGTCCAATATTACATACTATGGCCTGATCTTTCATGTTTTTAAGATGATCGAGAGTTATTACATCTTTATTTCCGGTGGTGGTAACAAATATATTTCCTTCAGTTAAGGCTTTTTCAATATTGGTAACTTCAAACCCTTCCATGGCGGCCTGAAGGGCACAAATGGGATCTATTTCGGTAACAATAACTCTGGCACCATAGGTTTTCATTGAATGTGCACAACCTTTACCCACATCACCATAACCCAGAACAACCACTACTTTCCCAGCTATCATAACATCAGTAGCTCTTTTAATACCGTCGGCTAATGACTCACGACATCCGTAAAGATTATCGAATTTAGATTTGGTTACTGAATCGTTAACATTTATGGCAGGAAACAATAATTTACCGGCTTCCTTCATCTGATAAAGTCTGTGTACTCCGGTTGTAGTCTCCTCTGAAGCACCTTTAATTAGGGGAACATTCCTGTGCCATTTCTGAGGATCGTCGGCTAAAATTGCTTTTAGCTGATTAAGTATGGCAGCCTCTTCCTGATTTGCCGGTTTAACATTCAAAACGGCAGGATTATTTTCTGCTTCGTATCCTTTGTGAATCATCATGGTTGCATCTCCCCCATCGTCAACAATAATATTGGGGCCATCTCCATTTGGAAAAGAAAGAGCCTGAGCTGTGCACCACCAGTATTCTTCCAGAGTTTCACCTTTCCATGCAAATACAGGGACTCCTGAAGCTGCTATTGCGGCAGCGGCATGATCCTGAGTAGAAAAAATATTACAGCTTGCCCAGCGTACATCGGCACCAAGTTCAACCAGTGTTTCAATGAGTACAGCTGTTTGAATAGTCATGTGCAAAGAGCCCATTACCCTGGCTCCCGCCAAAGGTTTATCAGCAGAAAATCTTTTTCTCACCGACATTAATCCGGGCATTTCTCTTTCGGCAATTTCAATCTCTTTACGCCCGAATTCAGCAAGACTAATGTCTTTAACTTTATATGGCAAACTTTCAATTTTAGTCATTGTACTTTCCATTTTATTTTTATTTCAAATTTATTTTAATCTTTTAATACTTGTATTGCAATTTCCTTGTCCTTCGTCAATTGCTCTTTCAATTCTTCTATTGAATCGAATTTTTTTTCATCTCTCATTCTTTTTCGGAACGAAAGAGCCACTCTTTTTCCGTATATATTTTTTTTAAAGTCGAATAAGTGCACTTCTACCGACTTATTATGATTTCCACTATCTACCGTAGGTCTGTATCCAATATTCAGCATACCCGGATAAATTTTTCCTTCAATACTTAAATATACAGCATAAACTCCAACTTTAGGCAATAGTTTATTTTTATCCTGTAGTTTAATATTAGCCGTTGGGAATCCAATTTCCCTGCCTAACTTATTTCCCTCAACAACCGTTCCTAAAAGGAAATAATTATAATCCAAAGCATGGTTAGCTGCGTCCAGATCTCCTTCTAATATTAGCTTCCGGATGAGGGAAGAACTTACCCGTGTTTCTTCAAAATTAAACGCTTCTGCTCTACTTATCGAAAAATCTTCATCAGTTGCACATTGCTTTAAAATTTCAAGATCACCTTGCCTGTCTTTTCCAAATTTATGATCGTAGCCAAGTAATAAATGTTTGATCTTCATCTGACGTATCAGAAATTCCCTTATAAACTCACAAGAAGTCAATTGCGAAAATTCCTGTGAAAAAGGAATAATCACTAAGTGATCAACACCCTCATTTTCGATCAAAATTATCTTTTCATCTATCGTACTCAGATACCTTAATCCTAGATGATCTTTCTCCAAAACATAGCGCGGATGGGGCCATAATGTTATTAAAACCGACTCCCCTCCCAGCTCCTTAGCTTTATCCTTAAGTTTATTCAGTAAAAACTTATGTCCGGGATGCACTCCGTCAAAAACCCCCACTGTAGCAACAGGATTTACTGCCTTAAATTTATTTATTTCATGCCAAATTTTCATAATCACCTAAAACCCTGCAAAAGTAACAAAATCCTGCAATTTTCCCTTAGTATTTCCACTATGATCAAACATAAAAATGCATAGAAATGTTTATTTTTTCGAGATAATCAACGAATATTCGTTAAATTTCAGCTTTATTCAAAATCATGGAGAATCCAAAACTCATACAAACCGATAGCTGGCTGGAACCTTTTAGCCATATCATCAGACAAAGACACGAGAAATATCTGGAAAAGCTCCGGGAACTGGATACCGGAAAAAGTCTGGAAAAATTTGCCAATGGTCATTTGTATTTTGGATTGCATAAGTTAGAAAACAGTTGGGTTATACGAGAGTGGGCTCCCAACGCCACAGAACTATTTCTTATTGGTGATTTTAATAATTGGTCACAAGATCCAAACTACCAATTTAAAAAACTTGCTAACGGTAACTGGGAGTTATCTCTTCCTCTGGATTCTGTTCAACATAAAGATCTCTATAAGATACGTATTTATTGGGAAGGCGGAATGGGCGACCGTATTCCTGCATGGGCAAGATATGTGGTTCAGGATGAGGTGACAAAGAATTTTAATGCCTGTGTTTGGGCACCGGAAGAGAAATACCAATGGAAAAATACCAAACTTTATAGCCATCAGGAATCGCCCTTAATTTATGAAGCCCATATTGGGATGGCAACCGAAGAATATAAAACCGGCTCGTATGATGAATTCCGCCTGAATGTTCTGCCAAGAATAAAAAAAGCCGGTTACAATACCATACAGTTAATGGCTATTCAGGAACATCCGTATTACGGTTCTTTCGGGTATCATGTCTCCAGTTTTTTTGCTCCCTCCTCCCGTTTTGGGACTCCATTTCAATTAAAAGCTCTGATTGACGAAGCCCACAGTTTAGGATTAAGAGTTATTATGGATTTAGTTCATTCTCATGCAGTTAAGAATGAACTGGAAGGTCTGGGAAACTACGACGGCAGCAAATACCAGTTCTTTCATGATGGTATTCGCAGGGAACATATTGCCTGGGATTCCCTTTGCTTCAATTACGGAAAAAATGAGGTCATACACTTTCTCTTATCCAATATTCAATACTGGCTTAAGGAGTTTAATTTCGACGGTTTCCGCTTTGACGGGATTACCAGTATGCTTTATATTGATCATGGATTAAACAGAGATTTTACTTCGTATGAGATGTATTACGATAATGGTCAGGATGAAGATGCCATTTGTTATTTAGCTCTGGCAAATAAATTGTGTCATGAAATAAATCCCGAAGCCATTTCAGTTGCTGAAGAAATGAGTGGTTACCCGGGCCTGGCATATCCTGTGGAGGATGGCGGACTCGGATTTGATTACAGAATGGCTATGGGAACACCCGATTACTGGATTAAGCTCATTAAGGAAAAGAAGGATGAGGAATGGAATGTGGATGAAATGTATTACGAGCTCACCCGTAAGCGCGATGAAGAAAAAACAATAGCTTATGCCGAATCGCATGATCAGGCACTGGTGGGGGACAAAACGATTATTTTCAGATTGATCGATAAGGACATCTATTATTCAATGGACAAAAGCAGTCAGAATTTAGTGGTCGACCGGGGGATAGCCTTACATAAAATGATCAGGCTTTTCACCCTGGCTGCAGCTGGCAATTCCTATCTTAATTTTATGGGAAACGAATTTGGTCATCCGGAGTGGATCGATTTTCCAAGGGCAGGGAACGACTGGTCTTATCAACATGCGAGAAGGCAATGGAGTCTGGCAGACAACCCTTTCCTGAAATACGAATATCTGGGTAATTTTGACCGGGAAATGATCCGCTTAATCAAAGAATATCATCTCCTGAAAATCCCTGAAATTTACAAAAAGCATGCTCATCCCGGCGATCAGGTTCTGGCTTTTAGGCGTGGGAAACTCTTATTCGTTTTTAATTTCAATCCAAATCAATCCTTTACCGATTACGGGATATCAGTTATTCCGGGAAAATACAAATGCTTGTTGAGCAGCGATAATTCGAGCTTTGGCGGTCAGGACAGGATAGATGAAAGCATCATACACCGTAGTTTTCCGGAGCGAAAGTTTACTCCCGATCAGATGTTGAAGTTGTATTTACCATCGAGGTCGGCGATTGTACTTGAGAGGATTGGGGTGAAGAGTGTTTATTCGGTCTAGGAAATTTTGATATATTGAATACTATTCTTTGCACATTAGAAGCAATGTTTCTAATGTGCAAAGTTTTTAATGAGATTATTCTGCTGTTATCCAGAAAAAAGCTGCAGGGAAGAAAACTAACCTATCCACTTCACCAAACCAAGATACTCCCTGCAATTGCACTCCGGATTCTTTGGGAAAACCCTGATTCCGTAATCGAATATACCAGCCTGGGTAGGAATGGTCTCTAATTTATAGCGGGCATTAGTGCCTTCCATTCCTTCGAGTTTGTATTCCTCAACACTGATAATATCTCTTTGGATTCCTTCTGCATGCTGATCGCCTACAATGAGTTCCACTCCAATTTCGTCAGGATTTAGCTGATGAAGATTCAGAACCACTTCGGTCTTGTATTTCAGCCCTATTTCAACAGATTGGCGGTCAAGGTCCGGATAAACAATTTCCAGCACTTCTATATTATCCCAATTTTGAAGAATTTTATGTTTCCATGAGGCCAGTTTGATGGCGTTTTCATAAGCATTCTTTTTCAATTCAACATTTCTTTCAAACAATTTCGAATAAAACCTATCGATATAATCGCGTATCATTCTGTTCATGGTAAACTCAGGAGCCACCTTGCTTATTGAATTCTGAATAAAGCCTACCCATTTTTCAGGAACGCCCTGTTTATTGCGTTCATAAAATGCAGGTGTGATTTCATTCTCTAATAAAGAATAAATATTTTCCGCATCCAGTTGATCCTGAAAATCCTGATTATCGTAACTTCTCTCCTCTTCCAAAGCCCAGCCTGCATCCTTAATATAGCCTTCAGCCCACCAGCCATCGAGCACTGAGAAATGCAATACACCGTTCATAACGGCCTTTTCACCACTGGTACCCGAAGCTTCCAGAGGACGAGTTGGGGTGTTTAACCAGATATCCACACCCTGAACCAGTTTTTTAGCCACGCCGATATCGTAATTTTCAATAAATACTATTTTACCGATAAAACGCGGATCTTTAGAGATATCGATAATGTATTTTATCAGATCTTGGCCGGCACCATCATGCGGATGTGCTTTGCCTGAGAATAGGAATTGCACCGGCATGGTTGGATGGTTAACGATAGCATCCAGTCTGTCAAGGTCTCTGAACAACAAATGTGCTCTTTTATAGGTTGCAAAACGACGGGCAAAGGCAATGGTCAAGATTTTTGGATCGAGTTTCTCTTTTATCTCAAGCAGCATTCTTGGGTCCTGCTTTTTGAACAACATATTCTGACTAAAATAATCTTTCACAAAATTTACAAGTTCCTTTCTCTCCTCGGTACGTATATCCCAAATATCCTTTTTATCGACTTTATAAATTTTCTCCCAGATTTTTCTGTCCTCCTGCTTCGTTAAAATATCCTGAGAAAGATTCTCCTGATAGAATTTCCGCCATCTTGGAGAAACCCAGGTTGGAAGATGCACTCCATTTGTAACATATCCAATGGGCACCTCTTCAATCAGGAATCCCTTCCACATGTCCGCAAACATTTCTTTGCTTACATCTCCGTGCAAACGACTTACCCCATTCACTTTCATGGATAGGTTGACCGCCAGACAACTCATGGAGAACTTACTACCTGCTTGCTCGGGACTCATTTTACCCAGGTTCATAAATTCTTTCCAGTCAATTTTCAAACGCTGAGGGTAATGAGAAATATAGGCCCTCATCATGTTTTCTTCAAAGTAATCGTGACCGGCTGGAACCGGGGTATGGGTAGTAAATAAGGTTGAAGAACGTACGATTTCGAGAGCTTCAGGATAGGTAAGATTCTTTTTATGAATATATTCCCTTAATCTTTCGAGTCCAATAAATGCAGCATGACCTTCGTTACAATGGTATAAATCAGGATGCAATCCGAGGGCTCTGATGGTTCTGATACCACCAATACCCAATAACAGTTCCTGCTTCAGACGATTTTCATTGTCACCCCCGTAAAGTTGGTGGGTAATAGATCTGTCTTGTTCCATATTCGCCTCAAAGTCGGTATCGAGAAGAAATAGTTTTACTCTTCCTACATCAACTCTCCAAATTCTGGCTTTCAATTCCCGGCCAGGGAACATAATGCTTATTTCCTTCCAGTTTCCGTGTTCATCCTGAACAGGTATTGCAGGAAGTTTAGAAAAATGAATGGCTTCTGCCACCGATTCCTGCTGACCTGAAGCACTGAGTACCTGCTTGAAATAACCGTAACGATAAAGGAGTCCAACACCAATGATATTGGTATTATAATCGCTGGCTTCTTTCAGGTAATCGCCTGCCAAAAGTCCGAGTCCTCCGGAATAAATCTTCAGCGACTCATGCAAACCAAATTCCATGCTGTAATAAGCAATTTGCGGACTTTCGGTATTTGCAGAATCCATATATTCACGGAATTCTTTATAAACCTTTAATAATTGAGCTTGAAATTTCTCGTCGCTCTTCAGTTTTTCAATCTTTTTGAAAGGAATATTCTCGATAAAACTTATAGGGTTTCTTTCGCTTTCAATCCACAATTCAGAATCAATTGACTCGAATAAGTCGATAGCATCCTGATTCCATGACCACCATAAGTTTCTGCTTAATTCTTCGAGTGCCTTTAATTTATCGGGAACATTTTGTGAAACGATTACCTTTTTCCAACTTGGGGTTCTTCCTTGTGAAAGGTTAATTTGGGGTAATTTTTCTATTCTTTCAGATACAACAAACTTGTCTACTCTTTCAGTAACCTTTTCCAAAGCAATCTGAAAAGCAAATTTATAGTATGAAATCATATTTTTCCATAGGGCGGTTCGTGAAATGTCGAATGCTTTTTCGCGTGCGTTATCGGTTTCAGATTCGCTTAAGGATAGCATTTTCAAGATGGAGTCTGAGATTCCAGCAATCACTTCCACATCATTTTCATCGTTTCTATCGAGAACGAAAATTCCATTCCCCGGTTTCTTGTATTCATCCCTTACCCATAGTCCGAAACCTGCCAGACTGGTTGTTACGGTAGGAATATGAAAAGCGAGACTTTCCAAAGGAGTATAACCCCAGGGTTCATAATAAGAAGGAAATACAGTTAGGTCCATACCTATAAGCAAGTCCCAGTAATGTTTGTTAAATACGCCATCATCGCCATTCAGATAAGAAGGGACAAAAATGATTTTTACTTTATCTTCTTTTTTATTCTCAAGACCTGCCTTTTGAATTTGCCTTAAAATGGGATCGTGTTCTGCATAATGCAAATTATGAGTCAGATATTTATCTCCATAAAGTTCGGTTTTAGGATTATTAATTTTCTCCAGCAAATCTTTTCTGGCTCCATAATGGTTTGCAGGGATAAGAATTAGAGCAAGAATAGTCCTGTCCAGAGAATTTTCCCTCTTGAGTTTTCCAAGAGCATCGATAAAAATGTCAATCCCTTTGTTTTTGAACTCATAACGGCCGGAATTTGCAACAATAAATGTATTTAAGGGCAATTCCTCACATAATAAACTTCCCGCTACTTTCAGAATTGCTTCTCTGGCTTCTGCCCTTTTCTCATTAAAATTTTCCTGAGGGACAAAACTATCTTCAAATCCGTTTGGAGTAACGAGATCGACTTCCTTTTGATGAAACTGCGCACATTCTTTCGATGTAAGTTCGCTCACGGTAGTGAATGCATCTGCATTTTGAGCACAGATTTTCTCCATCGATTGTTTGGCAATAACATTAAACTCTCTGGCTTTCAAATCGCCGTCGAATTCATTCATTTTGCTATAGAGGGGTTGTCCGTTTCCGGCAATGGATCTTCCAATTACGGTGGCATGAGTAGTAAAAATGGTACCTACCTGAGGCAAAGCTTTTTTCAGGTATAGCAATCCGGCTCCTGTCATCCATTCATGAAACTGGGCAACAACTTTATCGCTGGGAGAAAGGTGATATTTCACATATGATTCAATAACACGGGCTGAACCGTAACCAAACAAAGAGGGCTCGATATAATCCCATTGTCCCGTCATGGAATCGAGATGATATTGTTCCCAAAACTTAGCGAAGATTTCATCTTTCTGGTTAAAAAATGCTGTAAAATCAATTAAAAGCACCAGGGGTCTGCCGGCTATTTTCCATCTCCCCACTCTAACTCTCAGACCTTCAGATAAAGCGTGTGCTTTCCAGCCGGCAAGGAGATTGAAGTCTTCTTCAAACTCGGGGTGTGTTGTACTTTCTCTCCATACGTCGGGCCCCAGAAGAACATATTTATCCTTATACTCTTTTTCCAATGTAATTGCTTTAGTGGAAATAACGGTATGTATTCCACCTACTTTATTACAAATCTCCCAGCTTACTTCAAATATATAATCGGTTTTCATTTTCTTGTTTTGATGTTTTAGTATAACAATATTGGTTTTTAAAGAATGAACAATTCATGTTTCGAACACAATAATTAAAAGGTAAGAAAACCTCAATACTGTGAAAATTCAATCTTAAAAACCCAGATTTAACAAAATTAACTCTACTTTTTTGCGGATGGTTTTCTGGCAGAAACCGGCTTTGCTGTCTTTTTCACTTTTGTGGAAGTACTTTTATCCGTAGTTTTCTTCACCGTTTTTGTTCTAACGGGAGCTGCAGGTTTAGCAGCCACTGATTTTCCTGTTTTAGCTTTTATCGATTTTAATTCTTCTTTGAATTTTTCTATTAGCTCATCCTTTTCGTTTATGATTTTATTCATACGCACCAGTTCTTCAGCTCCGGAAACCGGAATAATGGCATTTAATCTGATCTCAAAATCAGATAATACGTTCATATAATTAATAAAAGCTTCGTATGGTGAATTGTAGGGATTAAAATAAGAATGAACATCACCATCGGAAAGAAACTTGGTGGCCATATAGTAGAAATGATCGCTTACCTGCAGATAGTCGTAATCCTTATTTAATTTGGGGTCATTGATTTTGCGCACTTTATCCAGCAAAGAATATAATTTGTTGAAGGCTTGCTCTTGAAGGGGGTTCCCCAGCCAGGCAGTGAGATCTCTTTCTTCATCTGCCCAGGATATAGGGTTTGGAACATTAACTGCACCCACAGGCTGATGGTTTTCGAAAATTTCAGAAGGAGTACTGAATCCAATTTTGGAATTCGCGAATACTGCTCCGGGCAATGCTTTCAGAAATTCAAAAATACCCGTCTCAGCCCATTGATGTTCACCGAAAGTTTCATAATCCATAAACAAATTAATCACCTCTTCTTTCTTATCAATATGCTTTAACCATCCAACAAACTTTTCAGTTGTAAGCGGGTATTCTGACCATGATGGATTAGAGAATCTAAAGGCTATGTCATCACTTAGTTTAAAATTTTTCAATAAAACCTTAAGTTTTGGGTTAATGGCATTGGTATACACATAATTTGGTGATTTCCATCCTAAAACGTGTTTAGCACCTTCAGTAAGCATTCCGGTATAACCCATTTCGCTTACCATATTCCCAATTTCGTCGGAATAGATTAGCTCGGTGTTTCTGAAAACTTTAGGTTCAACTTTAAAAAGTTCTTTGATTTTATTTCTATGATTTTCAACCTGACGGCGAAACTCCTCTTTATTTTTTAGAGCTACCAGAGAATGCGAATAGGTTTCAGAAAGAAATTCCACATGCCCGGTTTCAGCCAATTTTTTGAAAGACTCAATTACTTCCGGAGCATATAATTCGAACTGATCGAGTGCAACACCTGAAATAGAAAAGCTGAGTTTAAATTTCCCGTCATACTTCTTTATAAGATCGAGCATAATTTGATTTGCAGGAAGATAGCATTTCTCAGCTACTTTTAACAAAATACTCTCATTCTGATAATCGTCGTAATAGTAATGGTCGTTACCTATTTCGAAGAATCTGTAATTTCTGTAGCGAAAGGGCTGATGGACCTGGAAATACAAAGATATTGTTTGCATTGTTATTTGTTCTTAGTTGATTACTGATTTATATACATCATTTACTTTTAGGGCTGCTTTTTCCCATTTCAGGTTTTCTACTTCTTCTTTACCGTAGACCTTAAACATTTCTGAGAGAGCGCTATAGTTAAGCAATCCGTAAATAGCGTCGGCCATTGCGTCTATATCCCAAAAGTCGATTTTCAGGGCATTAACGAGAATTTCAGAAACTCCGGATTGATATGAGATTATTGTAGGTACATTCGACTGCATAGCTTCCAGGGGAGAAATCCCAAAAGGTTCAGAAACCGAGGGCATAACGTAAACATCACTAAGCGAGAACATTTTATAAACATCATCACCCTTTAGAAAACCTGTAAAATGAAAGCGGTCGGCAATATTAAGACTTGCAGCTCTGGCAATCATTTTATTAAGCAGTTCTCCTGATCCGGCCATTACAAAACGTACATTCGACATTTTCTGAAGCACTTTATACGCTGCTTCCACGAAATATTCAGGACCTTTTTGCAGGGTAACCCTTCCGAGGAAGGTCACTATTTTATCGTCGTAAGATTTTTTTTGTATGGTTGAATCATTAGCCTCAACTGGTTCTACCGCATTATGAACGGTAACCACCTTTTCAGGATCTATACCATATTTTTCGATAATAGTGTTTCTGGTCAGGTTGGAAACAGCAATAATTTTATCCGCTATATTCATACCTTTTTTCTCAATTTCGAAAACAGCCGGATTAACACTACCACCGCTTCTATCGAAATCCGTTGCATGAACATGAATAACCAAAGGTTTTCCAGATACTTTTTTTGCTGCAATACCTGCCGGATAGGTAAGCCAGTCGTGAGCATGAATTACATCAAAATCGTTTGCTTCACCTAAAATTGAGGCAACAATAGCGTAATTTGCAATTTCCTGATACAAGTCGCTACCATATTTGCCGGTAAAATTAATTTTACCTCTGAAACTTGTTTGTATAAATGTTTTACCCTGCTCTTGTGCCTCGGATACTTTATTAAAGTATTCTTCAGGGTCTGTATAAGGAATCAGAGCAGAATTAACCTCCAGATATTCTATCTCTTTTAAAAAACCCTGATAATTGATAAGCTTTCTGCTTACTTCGACATCACCTGCTCCCACGATTTCCATCGTCGATTTATCCTCATCGCCATAGGCTTTGGGGACAACAAACCGGATTTGTAAATCGGGTATTTTTGACAGACCTTTTGTAAGTCCGTAGGAAGCTGTGCCAAGCCCCCCGGATATGTGCGGTGGAAATTCCCAGCCAAACATTAATACCCTCATAGTAAACTTTTTAAATTATTTTTTTTATTCATATCTATTGATTTTCTGCTAAACGTTTTTCTGCTGCTTCAATCATTTCATTTATCCTCAGCAAAGCGCTAACGCTCCAGGCCTGAGAAATAGATCCTTTTGGGGCGTGAGGAGGATCTCCATCATAAATCTCTGAAATGGATCCAATTCCGTGCTGCATCATGTCCTCTTCAAATCCGTTATAAATCTTCTTTGCAAAGCCTAATCCTGTATTTTTGTGAACATCCATATAGGCTTTCACAAAATGCTCCAATAGCCATGGCCAAGCCGTTCCCTGATGATAGGCAGAGTCTCTTTCATCCTGATTTCCTTCATAAACACCTTTATAGTTTACATTCTTAGGAGCCAATGTTCTAAGTCCCTTAGGTGTTAGCAATTCACTTTTAACCACTTCAAGAATTGAATTTTTCATTTCTTTGGTCAACATGGAATGTTCCATAGCAGTTGCAATAACCATGTTTGGTCGTACGGCAAAATCGTAAAGATCTCCATCTACTGTATCCGCAAGATAAGCTTTATCCTGTCTCCAGAACTTTTCAATAAACGAAGCCTTTATTAATTCAGGTAAATCTTTCCATTCCTTGATGAATTTTTTATCATCAGCTTTTTGTGCCAGATTTAATGAATAAACTATTGCGTTGTACCACAAAGCATTTATTTCCACATTCATCCCTTTCCTCTGGGTTACCGGACCGCTTGAAGTTACCGCATCCATCCAGGTAAGAGCTTTCCCATCTTCACCGGCCCATATTAAGCCATTTTCGAGCATTCGGATATTGAAACTGGCTCCTTCGCGGTAGGCGGTTAATACCGTTTTAATAACTTTTCCATAGCTTGCCCATATATCGATCGAATCGTATTTTTCAAATTGCTGAAGCGACCATATAAACCACATTGGTGCATCCACAGAATTGAAAGCAGGATTTTTTTCATCCCCCATATTAGGGAATAATCCACCCTTCATTCTTCTAACCATTTTGTCAATTACATCTTTTGCAGTTGCAATATTTCCGGTACTTAGAGTTATGCCGGGGAGTGATATAAAAGTATCCCTTCCCCATGCGCCAAACCATGGATATCCGGCAATAATTTCAGTCCCTGAACTATTTTTCACCATAAATTGTTCAGCTGAATTCCTTAAACAATTTTCGAAACTGTCGCGGGGAGTTCTCTTATTAAACTCAGATGTATAACTTCTTTTTAATGTTTTTACATCAGCTTCTTTTGTTCCAGCTGAAAAAATTATGCTTTCACCCTTCTTTATTTTGGTTTCAAAATACCCGGGTACAAACAAGTCTTCTTTGTAATCATACCCACGCTTTTGTTCCTCCATATACTCAATATTATAATACCAATCAGGAGAATGAACATATTCAGCTTTTGAAGAAAATTGCATGTAAAGAGAAGGCAATTCTTTATACATTTTAGTAACTATACCATTTTCACATTTTCTATATTTGGTATCCGCGAAAAGATTAGCTTTCGACAAATGATGCATATTTCGGAAAGCGAGAAATGGTTTGAACCTGAGATAAGTGGGTGAATGAGCTTCTAAAAGAGTGAATTTAATTAAAATTCTTTCTTCTTTTTCAAGCAAAATACTTTCCCGCTTTAACACAACTCCCCCAACACGGTAGATCATCTCCCCAACGATCTCAGCCATATAATCTCTTACATATTTATGCCCTTTGGGAACATATAAATCACCGCTATACTTGTGAATACCCAGATTAAACTCCTGATCGTGCTGGATTACAGTAACATCCAGAGTTGATAATAATACGTTCTTAGTATCTGTTCCATCGTTGGCAGGACATATGAGCAGACCATGATATTTCCTTGTATTACAGCCAATTATGGTAGATGTGGCAAAGGCTCCCGATCTGTTAGTGCGTATTATTTCTTTGCTTAGCGAATACTCCAAATTCACTAGCTGCTTCTTATCAAATTTAAGATATCCCATAAAAATATGAATATTAAAAAGTAATCAAATATGTAACTGTATGATTATAATTAGGTTAAGACAAACTCTCCCAAAATATTTATGATTTGCAAATATCAGACATTAATTCATATTAATCAAGCATTTAGCCTCTCATTTCATTAATATTACGTTAACAAAATAAAATAGGAATGTTAAGTCAGTATTTATGAAACGAAATGGATTATTTGGTTCAAGGAAATTACTCCTTGACTTATGAATTTCACATAAGGACAGAATAGCAAGTTATACGCTAATAAATTACAGAAAAAGCTGTCTCAAAAATTACTTTGAAAAAAAATAACATAGAATAACCAAACTTATTTTTGCTTCCTCTTATAAATGCTGATTGAAGGTCTTTTTACTTTCATCTTTTACATGACAATTATACATATATGAAAGTTCAATTTTTTTTAAATAAATTTGTAAGAAATTTTCGTTTCCATAATACTCCGGATATTTTCTTTAAATAGATTTCAATTTATTGGTACAAAATAATTTCTTGATGATTAAGCACCCCATTATTTTAGTTTTTTTAAGCTTTCTATTTTCTTGTTTAAATCCATCAACAGAAGCTGAAATTAATACCTCCTTTTTGATATATGGAAATATGGAGGATGGAAATGGTTATAAGCTTTATATTACCAGAATGTATGCTGACAGTTCTGACCAGCGGGAAATTATTGAAATTAACCAGGAAGGAGCTTTTAGTAAGAATGTTTATTCTTTGCAGCCTGATTTTTATTCCCTTGTAAATGAGGCAGGAAACGCAATCACACTTTTTTGCGGACCAGGTGATAGCATAGAAGTAAAAGCAAACTATTACGATTTCAGGGATTATACCCTTTCAGGGAATAGTGAATCGGAACAGATAAGCCAATTAAATATGGCAACCCAAGGTTTTTTAAAGAAAATCACCCTTTTTTCTGCAATGATTGAAGATAGCATCGAAAGTCAGGATTATGCTCAGTTAAGGATGAATATTGACAGAGAATACCGGGAAGAATACAGTAAACTCAAATCTTTCAGTAAAAACCTTATCCTCGAAAACAAAAGCTCTCCGGTTAGCCTGCTGGCCTTATCAAATCAATTGGGGAAGAATTTCTTCGTGTTTTATCCCCTGACCGACAAAGAAATTTTTTACTTTGTTGATTCATGTCTTTACTCTGAATACCCCCTCTACGAACCTGTTAAAAATCTTCATTATCAGGTAAATAGCTTAAAAAAAGCTGAGTCAAAGAAATCCATGTTTCAAATTGGAGATAAATTGCCTTCATTTTCACTCCCGGATACTTCAGGAAAAATTATAAATTTACAAACTTTGAAGGGGAAAGTTATTTTTGTTGATTTTTGGGCATCATGGTGTAAAAGCTGCAGAGATGAAAACATAAAATATCTGGAATTGTACCCTCAATATTTGAATAAAGGCTTTGAAATAGTTCAGATTTCCCTTGACAATTCAAAGGAGGAATGGAAACGTGCCATTGAACAAGACGGACTTCCATGGCTTCAGCTTAGCGATTTAATGAAGTGGGATTCTGAAACCATTGGCATGTATGATATAAAAGAACTTCCTGCCAATTTTCTACTAAACCCATCGGGTGAAATATTGGCAATAGATATTGACGCTTTAACTTTAAAAAAACAATTAAATAAACTCTTAATTAGTAAATAGTTAGAGGGTATTTTAAGTAATTATTAAACTATGAGAAAGATATTCCTTTTTTTTCTATTTACGAGTTTGTTATTTACAAGCTGTACAGACAGGCCCAATATTAAAATTGAAGGTTCCATTCATGGCGGCGGGAAAAACTTTTTGTATCTGGACTTCCTGAATATTAATAAAACAGAAAGCGTTGATTCTGTAAGAATTAAGAAAGACGGAAGCTTTAAATTTTCTTTTTATTCTGAATACCCGGGAATTTATATTCTCAGAAATGAAGCTGGACAAATTATTAATCTGTTACCTTATCCTGATGAAAAGTTAGTGATTGAAGCAGATTATTCAAAATTTAACTCTTCGTATTCTGTCTCAGGTTCGAAGGATTCAGAATACCTCAGGCAATTGGTTGAAAAGCTAAGTGACACAAGAGAAAAACTGACCAGTTTAAATAGTGCCTACGAATCGCTTACCAATCTTACCGAAGAGCAAGCTTCCGATTACATAGCACGTTATAAAGAGATTATCAAGGAGCAAAGGGACTTCTCCATTCATTTTATTATTGAACACCTTTCATCTATTTCCAGTATTTACGCACTTTATCAGGAAATATCTGAGGGTCAGTTTGTATTGGGTGAGAACTATGATATTCAGTATATGAAAATAGTGGCCGATTCTGTTTCCAAATATTATCCTGATATACCTTTTGTAAAATCATTTGTAAATAATGCAAGGGAGTCTGAAAATAAATACTACAGTCTTAAAGGCTTAGGTGAAAAACTAAAGGAAGCCAAACCAGAAGACCTCGACCTGAATATAGCTGATCAAAATGGAAACTTAATTAAATTATCCTCGTTAAAAGGAAAGGTTGTGCTCTTGTATTTCTGGTCTTCAAAATCGGCAGATTGTCAGGCTTTAAATCCTGCATTACATCAAATTTACGAAAAGTACAAAAAATATGGATTTGAAGTTTACGCTGTTGGTTTGGAAAATAGTAAGGAAGCCTGGGCAAAGACTATTAAATACGAGGGATTGGACTGGATTAATGTAAGTGAGCTAAGTTTCCCTGATTCCAAAGCAGCTCAAAAATTCAATGTTCGGACATTACCGGCCTCGTATCTGTATAATAAGGAAGGGGAAATTGTTGCCAGAAATATTTTTGGCCAGGAGCTTCAAAAATGGTTAGATAATCTTTTATAATTGATGAATCAGGTTGTTCCAAAAGATAAGAAGATATATTTTGTTTCAGATGTTCATCTGGGACTTCCCCCTTTAAATAAAAGTCTTGAAAGGGAAAAATTGTTAGTTAAGTGGTTGGAGGAAATACGAAAAGACGCATTCGAGATTTATTTACTGGGAGATATTTTCGATTACTGGTTTGAATACAAAAAGGTTGTCCCCCGCGGCTTTGTTCGCTTTCTCGGTAAAATTGCTGAAATAAGAGACAGCGGAATACCCATATATTTTTTTACCGGCAATCATGATGTATGGATTTTCGATTACCTGCCGGAGGAACTGGGTATCGAGGTTTATCGCAATCCTATAAAAAGGATTTTTAATGGCAAGAAATTCTATCTGGCACACGGGGATGGTCTCGGACCCGGTGAGAAGTCTTACAAATTACTAAAATCAATATTCACTTCGCGGGTTCTTCAGTGGTTATTTGCCCGCCTACATCCAAATACAGCTACCGGATTTGCCCATCGATGGTCGAAGCAAAGCCGGTTCTCCAAAGGCAATTATGTTCCCTGGCTTGGTGAGGAAAAGGAACATCTCGTACTCCATTCAAAAAAGATACTCGAAACAGAAGAGATGAATTTCTTTATTTACGGTCACAGGCATGTTCCAAAAGAATTCTCAATTAATGAAAAATCCAAGCTCATTTATTTAGGCGACTGGTTCGTGAATTTTACCTATGCTGTTTTTGATGGCGAGGATGTTAGGGTTTTTAAATATGGGGGATAAAAAAAACCGTTTCAGAAATTTCTTTCTGAAACGGTTAAAGTTTTATTTTATCTGAACCTTTTCCAGCAAAAAAACTGCCAGATACTGGTATTCTAAATCAATCCTGTAGCAACTGTTAATCCGGCCATAACCACAGAAACCATAGTCATAAGTTTAATGAGGATGTTTAAAGATGGACCTGAGGTATCTTTAAAAGGATCTCCAACGGTATCACCTACAACAGCAGCGTGATGCGCTTCACTTCCTTTTCCGCCATAGTTACCCTTTTCAACATATTTTTTGGCATTATCCCAGGCACCACCGGCGTTATTCATCATTACAGCTAATGTGAATCCTGAAGTAAGTCCACCGACAAGCAAACCAACAACGCCAGGTACTCCCATAAGTACACCAATAAATATTGGCACTGCAATAGCAATTGCTGAAGGCAGAACCATTTCTCTTTGGGCTCCTTTTGTAGAAATAGCGACACATTTTGCATATTCAGGAGTTGCTTTTCCTTCCATGATTCCGGGTATTTCCCTGAATTGTCTTCTAACTTCATCAACCATAGCACCTGCGGCACGACCCACAGCTTTCATTGTCATTGCAGAGAAAACAAAGGCCATCATAGCTCCAATAAAAATACCTCCCAATAACATAGGATTAAAAATAGAGAGCTCATAGGCATCAACGAAATTTTCAACAGTAGCAGTTGCTACAGCAACAGCTGTCTGACCATCAGCAACAAGAGGAGCATCAGCACCCGTATAAAATAAAACATCTCCCACTTGTTTTACACCGTCGGCTGTTCCATTAGCAAGCTTACCGATCCATAGTTTCACTTCTTCCATATATGCAGCAAGCAAGGCCATAGCAGTAAGAGCTGCAGAGCCAATAGCAAAACCTTTTCCGGTTGCAGCTGTTGTATTTCCTAACATATCAAGAGAGTCTGTTCTTTCGCGAACTTCATGAGGAAGCTCAGCCATTTCAGCATTACCACCTGCATTATCAGCAATTGGACCAAAGGCATCGGTAGCCAGGGTTATTCCTAAAGTTGAAAGCATTCCAACTGCAGCAAATCCGATTCCATAAACACCGGATGCAAAATTTTCAAAGCCACCGGCTGACCAGTAAGAAACTATGATCCCCAATACAATAGTTACAACCGGAACCCATGTTGAATACATTCCAACAGCCAAACCATCAATGATGGTAGTGGCAGGTCCTTGTTGTGTTTGAGCTGCAATACCTTTTGTAGGATTATACTCATCTGAGGTAAAATACTCTGTCACCTGACCAATAATAACTCCAGCCAATAAACCGGCAACCACAGCACCAAAAACACCCCAGGTAATCCAGTTGAAATATGCCATAACAGCTATTGCAACTAAAATGAAAAACGAACTGCCACCAGTTCCCAGAAGAAGTGCATTTAAAAGATTTTTCTGAGTAGCTGATTCTTTCGCTCTAACCATAAATATACCGGCAATTGAAAGCAAAATACCTATGGCAGCCACAAGCATTGGCGCTACCACTCTGGTTATTTGAATTTGCTCGCTTTCTCCAACCAGCACAGGTATAGCTGCACCAAGGGCTGCGGTAGCTAATATAGAACCTGCATAAGATTCATAAAGGTCTGCGCCCATACCAGCCACATCACCTACATTGTCACCAACGTTATCTGCTATTGTAGCAGGATTCCTTGGATCATCTTCAGGTATCCCTGCTTCAACCTTACCAACCAAATCAGCACCTACATCGGCTGCTTTAGTAAAAATACCCCCTCCCACACGTGCAAATAAAGCCTGAGTAGAAGCTCCCATTCCGAAAGTAAGCATGGTAGCAGTAATTTCAATCATTTTCACATGCTGGGTTGTTCCCGGATGAACGAAATTAAGTCCGAGAAAACGCATTCCGAATTCCATGTGCTCAGGAGTATAAACCAATTTTGTTAATATAATATACCATAATGCAATATCGAGTAAAGCAAAGCCAACCACAACCAATCCCATTACAGCGCCACTTCTGAAAGCAACCTGCAAACCTTTGTTAAGTGATTGTGAAGCTCCATGAGCTGTTCTTGCCGAAGCGTAAGTAGCTGTTTTCATTCCCAGATATCCGCATAAACCAGAGAAGAATCCTCCGGTAAGGAATGCGATAGGAACGAAAGGGTTTTGCACCTCTAAATAAGCAAGAATACTAAGGAAAATAACCATTATCAGAAAAACCAGGGCAACAACTCTGTATTGTCTGCCAAGGTAAGCCATTGCGCCCTCTCTAACATATTGGGCAATTTCTTTCATCCGGTCGGTACCTTCAGAATTTTTCATCATCGATTTAAAAAAGAACCAGGCAAAAACCAATGCGATAATTGCGGCAATTGGGACAAACCAAAACGCCGAAACCGTTGCATTCACAGCCGAAACCTGAAGTACAGTGAGAGCTTCCATTTTTTTTGTTTTTTTAAGTTAATTAGTTTTCTAAATAAAAATTACGTTTTTGAAAATAAGGAAATCAAATAAATGACTAAAAAATTAGGGCCAAAGGTAAGTAAAAATATTTAAGAATATTCAATCTGATTAGCTAACAATTCTTAATCTCAAGCTATAAAATTCTCATAATTAGATAGGTAAAATCCATAGTTTAGTTTGATTCTAATTAAAATCTTGTCGTATTAATAATAACAAGCAATTTTACACATCCGAGTTTTCTCAGGGATTCAAATAAAATAACTTCAGCTTGAAATTTCGCAGAAAAATAAAAAAGAATTTATTGAAGTTTTCAGAGATTGCTTCTTTAGTTATATTTCCTTCCTACCGACACAAATTCCTTTTTAATTAATTCCTCATCAGAAATAATCATAAAAAATTCATCCAAATAATCCATTGCTCGTTTTTTCTGTTCCAGCGACAATGGCGAATTCTCATATAAACGCATTATTTCGTCCTGTTTGGTCAGGATATAGTCGAATACTCTCTGTAAATCTTCTATGGGTCTCTCATAGCCACGAAAAAGTCGCACATCCACTGATTCTATACCAAATTTAGCATTTGGAACAGCATATGGGGGATTTACAATTCCTGAAAAATCGAAATCATAGGGAACCGGAACGGGTCTGTGATCGGGTTTCTCCATTATTAGTTTGATATTATGCATACCCGGAACAGACCAATCGGTATTTCCAATCATGTACTGAAAAACAGACACAAGATTTTCAAAAAAGTAGTCGGTGTAATTTTGAGGAATATTATTTAAATCTACATGAGTACAGCAATTCCTTTTTGCCATATCATCAACATCCTCAATTAAAAAGGCATAGCGTGTCAAATCTTTAATTTTATGACGATTATCGATATAAGTAACTCTTGCCAGTCTGACCCTGAAACTTTTCTCAGTCAATATATTATAAATACGATAGGCCAGATATTCCTGGATTACAAATTGATCATATTCCAGGTTTCCACTTCGACAATGGGTAACCAGCTTTAATCTGTTCTGGTCTTCAAAAATTGTATTATCCAATTCCTGCTTTCTAAAATCCAGCTTTAATGGGGGGAAATTACAGTGAGAAGGGTCTTTTCTGAAAATGCCTCGGGTGGATACTTTTATATTGAAAATATTTTCACTGTCAGGGTTATGGATGAGCAATTGGGCCTTATGAGTTGAAGGATTATCGGACAAGTCCTTTTTAAGTGCCTTTAAATCGTCGAAATAAATGCTTATATCCAGTATCTCGTTACTTGAAAACAAAGGGGCAGTTGCTCCAGTTATATATACAGAATCATTATCCGGCAGATTCTGACTTAGGACTATGCCAGGCAAAAAACACAAATAAAAAAATTGCAGGATAAAAAATTTCTCTTGCATAGGCTTGTATTTTTCTAATAATAAATATCTTTTCATAAGATTTAATATATACCAGACAAAGAAAGCCAATCAGATAATATATGCAAAAAACTCAAAGACGAATTTTCATAATTGTTCAAGCATATCTTCATAGCAATTACTTTCAAAATTCATTTTAAGTATAATACTTTTTGAAAAAATCAAAACGCAAAAAAGTTTAATTTCAACGCAAATCGTTAAAATGGTTTGCTTTCCACGTATATTATAAAATTACAACAAATTTACTTACCATATAATCAATTCAAAAAGCACCTAAAAATTGGATTTTATTACAAAGCTTTTATAATCAATAGTAAAGCTTTGAAAAAAAAGTGATAATTTCGGTAGGGTATTTTCCTTTTATTGCATCTTATAGATAGAAAGCAAAATAATGTTGCTGAAGTGCAATAAAATCAGGATAATTAAAATACAAAATCATGAAAACAAAAAAATCAAATTTCGGAATTTTCCTGGGAATTCTTTTTCTTTTCCCGGTGTGGAATTTTTCATCAAGTTATGCGCAAACAGAGAACTCACAATTTATTTCTTACCTGGGAGTTCTAAAAAACGCTGTAAACAATGATGTCCTTCCTTTTGCGTCAATAGTTCTTGAAGGAACCAGTGTTGCTACAGTAAGCAATGCTGACGGGGAGTTTACCATTAAAGTTGATAAAAACAACAAAGCTGAAAACCTTGAAATATCCTTTATTGGATATAAAAACAAAAACATTAGTCTTTCAGAATTTGAAAATGACAAACCGCTGACCATTAAGCTGGAGCCTGTTACAGAGCACTTAAAAGAGTTAACGGTAAGACCTGCAAACGGTTCAGAGATAATTCGTTTGGTTCTTAATAATGTTTCTAAAAATTACAGTACCATTCCGATGGCTATGACAGGCTTTTACAGGGAAACAATTAAAAACCGAAAAAATTATGTTGCTATATCCGAAGCTATTGTAAATATTTATAAATCACCCTATAACAATGATCTTCAATTCGATCAGGTGAAAATTGACAGAGGAAGGAAGAGTTCTAATGTTGAGAAAATGGATACTTTGTTAATCAAATTACAAGGCGGTCCGGCAATCTCCATGCTCCTTGATGTTGTTAAGAATCCGTATAATATTTTTACTGAAAATTACGACAAAATCTATGTTTTCGATTTTGAGAATGTAGTTTCAATTAATGATCGGTTGCATTATGTTATCGATTTCAAGCAAAATCAGTATATAAGCGACCCCTATTTTTATGGTAAGTTATACATAGACATTGAAAAACTTGCAATTTCTGATGCTATTTTCTCCCTGAATCTTGAAAATGAAGAAGAAGCAACCCGCGTTTTTATTAGAAAAAAGCCGGCAGGCGTCACCATTACCCCATTAAATACGACCTATAGGGCAAGTTATACAATTCAGGAAGATCAATGGTATTTCAACTATGCTCGTGCAGAAGTTATATTCGAAATGGATTGGGAAAAGAAATTATTTAATTCCACTATTTCCCTGATGTCGGAATTAGCTATTACAGATCGTTTGCCTGCGGAAGCAAGTCAAAAAATTGAGAGAAAAGAAAGATTCGGAACAAATGATTTTATGGAAGAAGAAGTTCAGGCATTTTTCGATCCAAATTATTGGGGCGATTATAATCTGATTGAACCCGATGCCAGCATTGAACAGGCAATAAGGAAATTATACAGAAAGTACAAATAAAATCAGACAGATGGATCAGGGTTTATTTCAATTTAGTTTATGTAAATTGAAATCCTGATTATAATCCCGGGGATGCTGAATGAAATTGAATGACCAATACATACTGAAACAAATAAGAAAGGGAGATATCAAAAGCTTTGAATCTCTCTTTCATAAATTCTATCCCGGAATGGTTTTGTATTCACTGAGCATTCTAAAAAATAAATCTGAGTCGGAAGAGGTTGTGCAGGATGTTTTTTACAATATATGGAAAAACCGGAATGAGTTTCTTTTAAAAACAAGTTGGCAGAGCTATTTATATAAATCTGTTTATAATAATTCATTAATGTTACTTCGAAAAAGCAACAGAAAACAACTTATTGAAGAAGATGCAATCAAAAACCTGGAAGGCAGTGAAAAAGATCCTTCTGAGGAAATAGACCTGAAGCTTCTCAACAATGCTATAAGTAAAACCTTAGAATTATTACCTGAAAGGACAAGGGAAATATTCAATATGAGCAGATTTGAAGGAATGAAGTATAAAGAAATTGCGTTACAGCTAAGCATATCGATAAAAACTGTTGAAGCGAATATGGCAAAAGCCTTAAAAGCCTTTCGCATGTCGTTAAAAAACTATGGATATTAACCATAACAAATAAATGAAATGCCTTTCCCGGAAAATCCCGTTTATCTGGCAGGCAAAAAAAAGATAAAATGAAAAAAGAAAAAGATATATGGACTTTATCAGCGAATTATCTTAGTGGAGAAATGACAACTGATGAGAGAACGGAATTTATTCAATTTATAGCGAAAAATCCTGACTTTAAAAGCGAGTTTGAGAAAATTAAATTAAGCTGGAACAATCTTAGGCCGGAAAATCTGCCCGAATCGAAAAAATCATGGGTAAAACTCAAGCTAAGATTAGAATCCGACGGTCTTCTGGATGCACCAGTAAGAAGAACAATTTCATTAAATTATTATTTTATGAGAGTTGCTGCTGCAATAATTGTTATTGGGCTGATAGTCGGTATTACTATGAGATATTTTAGTCCGGGAGAAAATTATTCCTTCTTACGTTCAACCACTCTTACTGCTACTGAAAATGTAAATTCCTATTATTTACCGGATGGGAGTAATGTATTCCTTAAAAAAGGATCCAAACTAAGCTATGCTGATAATTTTGGGGGAAACAGAAAGATTAAACTTAAAGGTGAAGGATATTTTGAAGTAATGTCTGATCCGAAATACCCATTTATCATTGAAACCAGAAATGCCGTTATTAGTGTTCTGGGCACTAAATTTAATGTTAAGGAAAATCATAATATTACTGAGGTATTGGTAGAATCAGGAAAAGTACAACTTAAAACAGATGAGAATTCAGAAGGAATAATTATGACGAAAGGTGATTTTGGGATCAGTGATGGCAGGACTGAATCGCTCGGATTAAATTCCAATATCAATTATTTATCCTGGAAGACCCGGGAGTTTAAATTTTCTGACCTTAGTCTCAATGAGGCAATTCTTGTTCTTGAGGATTCATATCATGTTAAAATAAATATACTTGATGAAAGTATAAATGATTTGAGAATATCCTCAAGCTACAGTCAGCAGAGTATAGATGCCATAATACAGACCATTTGTGTTGCATTTGATTTATCATGCGAGCATAGTGAAAATGAATATTCACTTAAAAGAAATAATTAATTCAACATGGCCATACCCAGGCTAAATATATTTCTTCTTATACAAATTCTCAGTTTATTCATTCTGGGCCCTAAACTAAGTGCCCAACTTTCAGATAAAACCGTGACAATCCAGGCTCATAATAAAAGCCTTGCCTATATTTTCAATGAAATTAGTTTGCAAACAGGATATTTATTTACCTATAACTCAGGCATTATAGATAAAAAAGTACATAAGACCATAAAAATTGAAGGTCTGAGTATTGAAGAAGCCCTTGATTCAATTCTGCAACAACCAGAATTGGCATACGTTCTTATAGATAAAAATATTGTAATCTACAAAGAAAGTAAGCCTCCTGATATTTCAGCTAAAAGTAAAAATACCATAATTACGATTACCGGAAAAGTGGTGGATATAAAAAATAAGAATCCACTGGAATTTGCAAGCATAACATTAAATAATTCAAATAAAGGCACACTCTCAAATTTACAAGGTGAATTCAGATTTTCCATTCCGGCTGATATTGAGAATCCTGTTTTGGTAGTATCTATGATGGGCTATGACAATCTGCTTTATGCTATAAATATGGAATCTGCGAAAGATCTGGAATTAATGATGACTCCCCGCATTATTTCTTTGCAGGAAGTCATTATCAGGTACCATAATCCTGAACTCATTCTGAACGAATGCATAAAAAGAATCCCGGAAAATTATATTTCCCAGTCATTCTTTATGGAAGCCTATTTCAGAGAATTTACCTTGAAGGATAAGGAAATCATGACGTTCTCGGAAGCTACTTTAGAAATTGATAAACCCTCCTATGCTAATCATATTGCTCAGGATAAAGTAAGAATTGTAAAAGGGAGGAAGATCAGCAATGTGAATAAAGGAGACAGCATTTTAATTAAGATTAAATCAGGGATTTACAGCGCTTTAGAATTAGACATAATTCGAAATCCGATTGATTTTTTGCTTACCGATTTCTCCCGGTATTACGATCTACATTTTGCCGATATCATTTCCTATAAAGACAAACTTGTTTATGTAATCCAATTCAAACAAAAACAAAGTATTAATGAAGTTCATTTTCAAGGTCAGCTTTACATTGACATTAATGAAATGGCTTTACTTGCGGCCGATTTTGAAATAAATCCATCCCTGATTGGGAAAGAAAGCAGTATGTTTTTTGTTAAAAAAAACAGGAATTTAAAGGGCAGGCCGCTTTATGCGAAATATCATATAGAATATCGGAAAAGTGAAGGTAAATATCATTTAAATATGGCACATGGAGAAGTTGCCTTCAAATTTAGAAAAAAAAGTAAGTGGGTGTCGAACGTACATAAAATTGTAATTGAGCTTGCCGTTACTGATATAGATTTAGAAAAAGATCTCTCCATCTCGCGGAAAGAACTGTTAAAGCAGGGAGTCATTCTCTCGGATGAGTTTTTTCCTGCCGATCCTCTTTTTTGGAGTGAATATAATATTATTGTACCGGAAAAGGAGCTGGAAGAGGCGGTGATGAGGATGGGGGAGAATTGGGGGATGATTGGGGATGGGGGGTGAATTGAATATGGTGGATATGCTCTATATACTCTATATGCTGAATATGCTGAATATGCTGAATATGCCCAGGGCTGTGCCCTGGGGAATTTATTGCGCACCTTTGGCGCTTATTTTAATGGTTATTATTTAGCTCCCCCGTTGCACGAGGCTTTTGATTACGAGGCTTTTGATTACGCACCTTTGGCGCTGAAATTTTCATGCTTATTCTTTTAGCCCCAAAGGTGCGTAATCATTAGCCCCGATGCAAAGCTTGGGGCTAAGGATTATCATCATTTTAAAAGCGCCAAAGGTGCGCAATCTTTTATTACATTTTCAATCTAATCCCAAACGTATCGCTCATCAAAATCGATATTTAAATCATTTAGAAAACCACGATATTCTTCTTTAAATGATTTTTTATTGTGATAATTCTC
>JAIOZM010000041.1 GCA_021740585.1 Bacteroidales bacterium | reverse complement strand
AATATTTTTGCCGCAGGCAAAAATATTGGGGAGGCTCCTATTGGATGATCATCTTACCACGGGTTTCACCCGTGGTTATTGATATTTAACCCTTTCAGGGTAAAAATTTTTTTTTTCATAATGCAGCACACAATGTTAGCTGAATAATTATTTCTTCCATAGAAATATTCAGATTTTATATGCGTCGACCCTAGGTAAAATAGTGATCTAAATCACCCTGGAGAGGTGATATCAATCATTCATTTAGGTAAGGAAGATCACTTTGAAAGTATTGTTATTAGTAATACTATGCTATTATCTTTACACTAAATAATTTAACACAAAAAAATCAGGTTTTTTTTATAGTTGATTTTAGTTATATGGTTAGGGGAAAAAAGGATGGATTTATTTCATCCTTTTTTTTGTTGACGAAGCTTAAAGAAAAATTATCTTTAGGTTTTTTTCTTAACTTTCGCTGCCTAATATAAATAGTATAACATGAAAAAACTTTCCTTTGCACTGTTTGTCTTTATTTTATCCCTTCAAATTTCTTTTTCGCAAAATATCATTCCTCAGCCAAAAGATTATTTTGGATTTGTACCGGGAACCGACAGAAATCTTTTCAGCTATGACCAACTAGTAGGATATTTGAAGGTAGTTGATGAAAATTCTGACCGTTTACTTCTTATGGAAGTTGGAAAATCACCTATGGGAAAACCAATGTATATTGCTTTCTTTTCAGCACCTGAGAATCTGATAAGACTCGATGAGCTGAAAGAAATTAATAAGAAACTTGCCATGGATGCAAATCTTACCGAGAAAGAAAGAGCCGGCTATATTGCTGAGGGAAAGGTATTTGTGATGGCTACTCTTTCAATGCATTCAACCGAAGTAGCTCCATCTCAGTCAGCTCCTCTTACGGCTTATGAATTGTGTACAACAAGCGATTCTGAAAAATTAAAGTGGATGAAAGATGTGGTTTACATGATGATTCCTTCTCATAATCCTGACGGAATGGATATGGTAGTTAATTATTACAATTCCACAGTTAATACTAAATATGAAGGAGCTTCCTTACCGGGAGTTTATCATAAATATGTGGGACACGACAACAACCGTGACTTTGTTATCCTTTCTCAGGAAGATACTAAGGTGATCGCAAAAATTTATAATACAGAGTGGTATCCTCAGGTATTTGTAGAAAAACACCAGATGGGATCCACGGGTCCCAGATATTTTGTGCCACCAAATCATGATCCTGTTGCAGAGAATATTGACGAGGGAATTTGGACATGGGCCGCCATCTTCGGTTCGAATATGAGCAAGGATATGGCGAGTGATGGTCTAGCAGGTGTTTCATCGCATTATGCTTTCGATGATTACTGGCCCGGATCAACAGAAACCTGCATTTGGAAAAATGTAATAGGCTTTTTAACTGAAGCTGCAAGTGCGAATATTGCCAGCCCTGTTTATATCGATCCCACAGAATTGAATGTTAGTGGCAAGGGTCTGGCGGAATATAAGAAAAGCGTTAATATGCCTATGCCCTGGCCCGGCGGCGAGTGGAAATTGGGCGATATAGTTGATTATGAGTTAGTTTCTACAGAATCTATTTTAAAAACAGCATACAATCATAAAAAGGAAATTCTGAAATTCAGGAACGATTTGTGTAAAAAACAAGTGGAACTGGGTAAAACATCAGCACCATATTATTATATTCTTCCCCTTGAACAGCACGATAAAAGTGAACTCGTTCGATTGGTAAATTTATTAAAAGAACATGGTGTTGAAGTTTATTCTCTTGAAAAAGAGGTTTATTACGGGAATATTCGTTTTTCAAAGGGTGATATTGTAGTACCTCTCTCTCAGGCATACAGAGCCTTTATAAAAGAGGTTATGGAAGATCAGGAATATCCTGTAAGACATTACACCAAAGGTGGAGATATTATCAAACCCTACGATATTGCTTCCTGGTCATTGCCTTTGCATAACGGATTAAAATCTTATGAAATTGAAAGTCCGATTCCGGGTTTAGAATCTTCAATAAATATTATTGAGGAAAAATATAATCTTAATGTTGAAAGGGCCGAATCGAAATATTTACTTTTCTCTCTCGATTTAAATGAAAGTTATAAAATAGCATTCCTTTCAGCTTCCTTGGATATGAAACCTGAAAGAATTACTGAAGAACTGTCATTGAACGGAAAAACCTATCCAAAAGGAAGTTTCATTCTTCAGAATAAAAACAATGAAATATTCAATAGCTTTTTAAGCGGGAATTTAAGTGTGGCTCCGGTTTATCTCGATAAAAAGCCATTGAGTGAAAAGTTTGAAGTTCCAACCATTGCTCTCGTTGAAACCTATTTTCATGATATGGATGCCGGTTGGACACGCTTTGTTTTTGACAGCTATCATATTCCATACAAGATTCTCAGACCTTCTGATATTCAAAATGTCGCACTTTCAGAATATGATGTAATTGTTTTTCCATCCACCGATAAATCACAATTATTAGAGGGCAAGAGAAAGCAAGGCGATTCATATTCCGTTTCCACCTACGATCCAAAATATACCAAAGGTATGGAAAAGGAAGGGTTGAAAAAGCTGATGGAATATATTCATACAGGCGGAAATATTGTTGCATGGGGACAGTCGACCGGTCTTTTTGAAGGAATGCACACTATAAATATTGGTGCTAAAGAGACTGAAGAATTTAATCTCCCATTTATGGATATTTCTGAAACACTGGGCAAAGAAGGTCTGTATTGTCCGGGAAGTCTGGTTAAAATGAAGATGGATAAAAATTCTGACATTACAGCAGGTATGCCGGAGGAGTGCGGAATTTTTTACCGGGGAGCACCTGTCTTTCTGACCAGACCACCCTATTTTGATATGGATCGAAAAGTGCTGGGAACTTTCCCGGAAAAGGAAATCCTCATGAGCGGATATATTGAAAAGGAAGAGGAATTATCGAATAAGGCGGTGATGATATGGCTTAAAAAAGGGGAAGGGCAAATGGTATTGATGGGATTCAATCCTCAATTCAGATCCTCCACCAGTGTAACCTACAAATTATTATTTAACTCACTTTTATTACAATAATTAATTTAAAAAATAGTGTCAGCCTTTCAATATCCCGAGAGCTAATAATTAAAATTATTAATATGAAAATTACAAATAAGGAAAGTATTATCAGGGTTCTGATTTTAATTGCAATTATGTCAATAGTTGTTCTCATTTCAGTTTTAACCCACAAGAAACAAAATCGGGAAGGTCAGCCAGAATATGATACTATTGTACTTAATAAAGGTGTTAATCTTGACAATTGGTTAGCTACTTTAAAAGACAGTACGGCAAATGCTGACTCTACTTTTATGATGCATGAGGGAAATATATTTATAAGTGGTGAGCCCTTTGGTTATATAAAAACTAAGGATCAGTATTCAGATTATCAGTTGTTTGTTGACTGGCGATGGGTGGATGAACCTGGAAATAGTGGCGTGTTTTTACATGTTGGTGATGATCAGATTTGGCCTGTATGTCTCGAATGTCAGCTAAAATCGGGCAATGCCGGCGATCTGGTTTGTTTTCCCGGATTCGATTTCCTGGAGCATGTTGATAAGGATAAATGGGCCGTATCCAAGCAATCTGTTACCAGCGAAAAGCTGGCCGGTGAATGGAACACATACGATATCAGAGTTATGGGAGATTCAGTTAGCATTTACGTTAATGGTGTTTTCCAAAATACTGCCTCCAAAACGTCTAAAAGCGCTGGATCTATAGCACTGCAGAGTGAAGGTGCGCCTGTTGAATTTGGGAAGGTGTTTCTTGTGAAGAAACGAATATAATCGGATATTTTTTTGGGCGTATTATTGTAGAGGCGCAAAATCTTGCGCCTCTACAATAATACGGCACCACATTTCGCATTTCGACAATAATGCATCTCTAAAATATCGTATCTTTATAGAATAATAAATTATCAAGCCATGACTAAAAAAATTGCAAAACATTATGAGATGGTAAAAAAACACCATCCTGATTATCTGGCCGCCGTTGAAAATCTTGGTGAGGTTGCTAAAAATGCAGGTCCGATCGATGCTAAAACAGCTCAGCTGATTCAGCTTGCTGCCTCGGTTGCCGTTAAATCGGAAGGTGCAGTTCACTCACATACGAAAAGAGCTCTGGAGGCAGGAGCGTCAAAAGCTGAAATCAGACATTCCCTTCTAATTCTAACCAATACCCTTGGATTTCCAAATGTAATGGCAGGATTAAGTTGGGTGAACGATATTCTTGATTAAAACTTTAGCTTACTATTTCGCTTTCAAGTTCGCTTGCCCTTCTGTTGTTTAATTCAATGGTTATTTCATCCATATTTTTCTGACCCAAAGGATACATTGTCATTAACCCGGCTGAGATTACCACTATTATTGTGGGTATCCAGCTCATGAGCATAATAATTCCGGGAACAGCGCCTTCAATGGCCTTAGTATCCTGCCCGTTGTAATGAAAAGCTGCTAATACGAATCCAATTATTGCTCCTGCTATACCACCTCCAAACTTGGTAGCAAATGATCCGGCTGAATAGATAAGTCCTGTGGCTCGTCTACCGTTTTTAAATTCAGAATAGTCGGCAGCATCACCAAGCATCGCAAAAAATAAGGTTGGGAAAATAGCCGCAGCAAATTCAGAAACAATCCCGATAGCAAAAATACTTTTTATATTATCAGGTCCACAGAAGGCCAGTAAACCATTTACAGCACCTGAGAAAAGTAATGCGTAAATAAACAAGTTCCGCTTACCTAATCTTTTGCTCAAAGTAGTTGTAATCATTGCCCCGCCAACCGATGCAATCATAAGCATAATCATATAGGAGGCCGCCAGCAGTTGATCGTGAATATAGTGGGTGAAATAAATGACAACTATACCTTGCTTAATCGAATTGTAAACATTAAAAAGCAGACCAATGATAAGTAATACCAACCAGGGTTTATTCCTGATTAAATCTTTAAAGTCCTGAATTAAATCACTTTTTTGTTCTTTGGGTGGGGCAACCCGTTCTTTTGTTGAATAAAAGGTAACAATCATCGATAAAATCAATAATACCGATAGTACATAAATGGAATTACTGTAGCCTCTTTTTTGGTCGACAATACGTATACTGCCGGCTTCGATATTTTCTTCACCTGATACAATAAAGCTGTATTCTTTTTCTTTCTCCATGGAAAAACTTTTTCCCTGAGTCGGAATATTATCTTTTTCATCTACCGGATATTCGGCCCATACAAATGTAGCAATTCCATCCTCTGTGGTAATCTTAACATTTTCAACATCCTTATTTGTTGAAACGGAGACCTCGTATTTTTGATCATCCAGTTTGCTTACATCAATTTTAGGGTTAATATTTCCAAAGTATGCTACTAAGAATAATAAGGCTCCCTGAACCAGCATGCCTCCGAGAAATGAACCTACCATTCGAAACGATCCAAGACTCGTCCGTTCTTTGTCATCACCGGTCATAACAGCCATAAGGGCACCATAAGGAATATTGTTGGCTGTATATACCAGAGTGAAAATGATATAGGTAGCATAAGCGTAAGTTATTTTTCCTGCCGGACTTAAATCGGGGCTGGTAAATAATAAAGACAAAATCACGCCGAGAGGTATGGCCGTCCATAAAATCCAGGGTCTGAATTTACCGTATTTAGAATTTGTCCTGTCTCCGATAATCCCCATCAGTACATCGCTGACGCCATCGCTGAAGCGGGCTACTAACATCAATAATCCAACGGCAGCAGGATGTAAGCCAAAAACATCGGTGTAGAAAATAAACAAAAATGTTGATACACCTCGCCAGGCAATGTTAGCTGCCCCATCACCAAGGGCATAGCCGATTTTTTCGGTGAATTTCAGTTTTAAATTAGTAGTGCTCATAGTCCTTTTTGCTTATTTATCGGTTTATTTTTGGTCTGGATTTTAGATTAGTTCTTTAGTAAATTAATGTCGGGCTCATGATCTATGGCAGAGAATTCAATGCCATTTGGACCATCATCTTCAATTAATGCCGGAGCGAGTGCTCCAGGTAAAACTTCATCCACAGCATGGTCGGCATACTCGCCACCTAAATCGGTGCGACACCAACCCGGATCAAGGGTATTTATCCTTACGCCTGTACCCTCAAGTTTCACCGATAAATCATGTGTAAGTTTATTCACAGCCCATTTTGAAGCTCCATATGGTGCCAATTCAGGTTCATTCTGTATTCCCGATGTAAGATTAATCACCCTTCCAAAACCATTTTCAATCATAGAAGGAATAAAAGCCCTGCATAAGCTATACATAGCCATTACGTTCACCTTAAAGCTCTCCATCCAGTCCTCCCAGCTATGCTGCCAGTAATCGTTACGGTAAGGCGACATAATAGCTGCATTATTGTATAAAATATCAATTGGAATGGCTAAATTCTTTACTTGTTTTATTAATTGATTCACCTGAGTTTCATCCGACAACTCACCATAGACGCAATAGGTTTTTATTGAGTATTTCTTTAGTAATTTCAAGGTTTTTTCAGTGCTTTCTGGAGTTCGTCCGTGTAGTACAATATGGCACCCCAACTGGGCTAATCCTATGGCAATCTGCTGACCAATCCCTCTTCCGGAACCCGTAATAAGTGCATTTTTGCCTATCAGTTCAATCATAATATTATACTCTTAAAAAATTATTTTCTAACTTGTTGCAGGTATGCCATTACAAAAACTGCCGGTGCATTCCAGTTCAGGCATACTTCGTTTGAGGCGAAACTAGCCTGCTCATCGATATAAGCTTTGGCGGGAAATTCAGAAGTGTAAGTTACGTTTTGCTTGTCTTGTTTGTGGGCATTTGGTCCGCCTGCAATAAATCCCGGTATGGGCATATCGATTCCGTCAGCTCCGCTTGGACGATGATGAGGAAACATAACTTGTTTTGAACCATATCCGGTAAGGAAGGAATATCCGGTTGCATTTTTACCGAAAATATAATCATTTATTTGTTCAGCTCCGGTAAGGTATTTTTCTTCTCCCGAAATTCTGTGGGCCATACATAAAATCATTGCCTGATTGAGGATATCACTATTTGACCCCCATTCATATTGTTCCAAAGCAATTCTATACGGATTAGTATCAATTTTCTCTATTATACTTTCGGCCAGGGACAAATGATTGGCATTGAGCGAAGATGCAAGTTCCTCGTTTAATAAATTCTTATTGTCTAATAGTGAATGGAAAGCGTTATTTCTAACAAAGGATTTCCAGCTATCCGTAAGTTTGTGTGCATATTCTATTGGATTCTCTGTCAGATATGTCTGATACGTTTCTTCCCGGGTTGTAATATACAACTCTGTGGCTGCCCAATAAAAATCGTCTGAAAATATATCGTCACCGTATTCACCGGTACTCACATCCTTCGGATTTTTAAAAGGCACATCAGTATTCAAAACTGCCCATTTCCAGGCTTTTTTTGAGGCTTCCAGAGCTTTTTCAGACCATGAAGAATCGATATTCTGATACAATCGTGATGCCTGTGCTAAAACGGCAGCAAAATTCAAGGTTGAGGCAGTTCCTTTGCCAATAATATAGCGATCCAGATTATAATCCTCCGGCATTATAAAACCTCCAAAATGAAGAGCTGTAAGTTTAAAATAAACACCTCCATCATCGTCCTGCATACTTAAAATCCAGTCTAATTCGTATTTTAGTTCATCCCACAGATCACTAACTCCGTTTCCGCTTTCCGGAATATTCAAGGCTCCATCACTAATTGCATCGGGGTAGATTTCAATCAGATTAAGCATCTGACCCACTGATAATGATGCGTTTACAATATATTTTCCATAATCACCCGCATCGTACCATCCTCCAGGTGAATTAAGGGTTCCTGTGGTTTTCCCTGATGAAGGATGGTATAAACATTTATCGTCAGGGTGTCCGGCTGCTCTTTTGTAAATTCCGCCATAGCTTTCATCAATTGGCATGGAGGCGCGTTGGAAATAATAGCTTTTTATGGCGGCGTTCAGCGCTTCCTCATAAAGATTGTCCTTAATTTCAAAGGGATAAGAAGCGACAGAATCATTTAAAAGGATCCGGTATTTCCCGGGCTCATTAAAAACAGTGAAATCTCCTGAGGACACTTCCTCTCCGGAAGCCTCCCATAGTCCGTTTTGGGTTAATTCACCGGAAAATACAACCTTGTTTTCTTCATTAATTATATCAAAATCAGACACATTCATGTCAACAATAATAAATTGTTTTACAGATGCCGGATAATATCCTAACTGATTAAGTCTGATATTTTCGGAGTCGGTTTTTGTGATGGTCTTGGGTGTTTGACAAGCAAATAGGATAAAAATTGAAGCAATGAAAAGATAAACAGTATTTTTCATGGTATTTTATTGATTTATTAATTTTACTAAAATAGGAAAGATTTCAATGAGTGGTATTACTTAGTGAGAGAATTTCATCATTCGTTATTAAATCATTATTTATTCATCATTAAAACATTCCAATCTCTGGTAAAAATGGTAAATGAAATTGAATGTAGCAAGTTTTATCTGATACGCAGGCAAGGATTGCGGAATAGTTAAATTTTAGCTTTATTGTCTTGTTGGTAAATCACAGGGAAAACGGATTTGAAACAGGTTTTATATATAAAAACCAAGCCGGCCAGCAGTTCTTAACTGTCTGACTCACTTGGTTTAATTTGGTAAATTAGCTTTGTGTTATCTGAAAAGCTTATTGCTTAACCACAACAATGTTTCCACTATGGAGGATTTCTCCATTTTTTGATAACTCAATAAAATAAAGTCCACTTTGATTAGCACTGAATTCGTGAAGTAAGGTTTTTTCTCCGGCAAAAATGTCAATTTGCCTGGATTGAATCAGGCCACCCATTGCATTGTAAATACTCAAATTCACTTGACCAAAATCCTGCTTAGAATTTGTGAATAGCATATTCCGGGTCGGATTTGGGTAAATGCTAAGATATGAGGAATTAAGTGTTTTAATCGATAAATTAGTAGGAAAACATCCACCCTCATAACATACATCACCTTCCGAACATAACACATTCTCGCAGGGAGCAGGAACAAATTCCTGTCCAAAATGACAATTGCCTGAGTTATCCAATTCAAGACAAGTTGGAAAACAACCTCCTTCGAAACATTCAGAACCTGCAGGACAAAGTGCATCTGCACATAAATCAGTGTTAATACAATATCCATCAATACAATCAAAACCTTCAGGACATTCGCCTTGTGGATTGCATTCGAAAATCACACTAATGGTATCTGAACTGTAAGTATTGGTGCTCAGATTATAAGCAATCACCCAGTATCGACCCGATTGGTCAACGAGAACGGTTTGAGTAGTGTCGCCGGTTGACCACTCATAAATATCGAAGCCGCTGCCGGCATCAAGTATTATCGTTGTACTATGGGTCGCTGAAAGATTGGGGCCAAAATCGATACAATCTTCACCCACACAACCTTCAAAACATCCTCCTTGATGGCAAACTTGACCTTCCGGACATTGAACATTGTCACAGGGATCCATGCATACTCCATCATAGCAAACCATTCCTTCCGGACAATCTTCAATATTCCCGCAAGTTGGGAGGCATTCACCTTCATAGCAGGCAGTTCCGAGAGGACATTCTACACCTGTGCAGGCATCAATGCAAACTCCATTATAGCAAGTTTTCCCTTCAGGACAATCCCCGTCAACCCCACAAGCTTGAAGGCATTCACCTTCATAGCAAGTAGTTCCAAGAGGACATTCTACATCTGTGCAGGCATCTGGAAAACATCCGCCTTCATAGCAGACATAACCTATCGGACAAGTCACGTTCTCGCAGGGAGCAGTAACAAACTCCTGACCAAAAAGACATAAATCTGATGTGCTGTTGTCAACACAGCCGGGGAAACAGCCCCCTTGGAAACAGACCTCTCCCTCAGGACAGCTTACATCTGCACAAGGATCAGTGTTTATACAATATCCGTCAATACATTCAAAACCTTCAGGACATAATCCATTTGGATCGCACTCAAAAATTACGCTTAAGGTATCGCTTCCAAAGTATCCACCCGCTAAATTGTACGCCGTAACCCAGTATCTGCCTGAGGTTTTAACTTTTATTTTTTGCTCGTTTTCACCAGTCGACCATTCATAAACATCATAACCGCTTCCGGCATCGATTTCAATAGTCGCATTATGACCGGCAGCAAGATTAGGCCCGATCTCCACGCAACTTCCATCCAGGCATCCTTCAAAACACCCACCCTGATAGCAGACCTGACCTTCAGGACACAAAACTTCCACACAGTAATCTATTGGGAGACACTCACCGTAAATACACTCAAAGCCTTCAGGACATACAACTCCCTCACAGAGATCAATAGGGTAAGCATAAAGCTCACGACCATAATCGCTACTTAAATTGGCTGCCATAAATAATGTGTCTTGGTTAACAGAGAGTGGAAGAAAAGAAGTGCTTTTCGTTCCGGGAGTCATATCAGCCAGCAATTTTGTTCCGGAATTGGTCCCGTTACTATACCAGAGTTCTGTGCCGTAAAGCGGATGGTAGGCATCGAAGACAAAACCATTGCCATAATGAAGGAAGGTGGACGAGGATATATTACTCAAAGGCTGACCCTCCACTTCAATTCTTTGTGTTCCGGCAGAACTACCATCAGTTATCCATAAATGAATATCTTCACCTTTTCTTACATTTAAAAATATGTTTCCCGAAGCCCCAATAAATCCACCATTCTCAGTGTCTGATAAAAAGTAAACTGTTCCGCTGGTGACGCCTGCGAGAATATCAATCCTCGATGTCCCGGCAGGAGTCCCGTCAGTGACCCAAAAATCCATAAGCTGACTTCCGTTATAAAGGGATAGAAAGACATTTTTATTTCCAGGTATCCATCCGGTAAAACCGTTGCTAAGGTTTGTACTGGTAAAAGAAATAAGCAAACTAGTGTCGCCCGTGATTGCATCCAGAGATATTATTTTCCGAGTATAAGGATAAACATCAGTGCTTACTTCATTATACAGGAGTTTTTTATTTTTGTAGGAGAGAAGCAGGGTTTTGTCAAGAAGTGTTGTATCGAGAATTTCAATGCTGGCATCGGGATTCACCTTAACAAGTCTTTTATTTAAGGCATTATTAAAAGGCTGAATGAAATAGGCCGGTTCAGCATCAGTATTGACAAAAAGCTCCAGAGAATAGCTTGTATTCGGATAATAATAATCAGATAAATGAAGAGACAAGCTATCAATGTACCAAAATTGGCCGAGTGAAGAAAACCATAGGCGGTTATTATATTGGGTAAAATTAACGGGACTTTTTACCGGTTTTCCATTTAAAGGATTTAACAGATGATGAGTCCCTGACTCTGTGGCATCACTTTCCCATATCTCGGTACCATGAATGTTGTCCCAGGCCTGAAAATACATTTTGTTGTTAAAGCTTAAAAGATTTTTTAAAACAGGGAAACTATTCGTGAGAGTCTTTATATGCTGAGTACCCGATATACTCCCATCTGTAAAATAAAGATTTACATCATTATTGGAGCTTGTTGTAAAAACAAGCAAACTATCGCGAAACAGCAAAAACTTTGAATTGAAAGTTACAACACCATCAACACCCGGAAGCACAGGGCCTACCATATTTATTGAACCTGTCGCTCTGTCGCTGAGCCAAAGTTCAGAACTTGGATCAGTAGCTGTGAAAAATAATTTATCCCCTATTTTTCCTGAAAAACCAATGGTTGAGCTACTCGGTCCCGGGTAAAAGTCTTTAATCAGAATTTGGGCATCCGCTGACCAAAAAGCTGATCCAGAGAAAAAGAAAATGAATAAAAGTATAGGTGTAATTTTTATCATGATATCTAATCGTTTTAAGGTAGCTAATAAATCATCAGGATAGCATATTCATTATTGCGTACTTTTTAAAGAAAAATTTGCCAGGTAAAGTCCAAAAATTCAATATTGTATTGAAGTTTATATTTAATCAAATATATTTATATTAATTCAATCTAAATAAACTTAAAATGTTAAAAATATATTAATTCTATAAAGCTTCAATTTGAGGGGTTGAAAGAATTATACTAAGGATGAACAAACGTATTGACACTCATTACAATGAGGTGAATATAAACTCAGGCTTTAGATTGCAGATCACTTCCCATACTGTTAATTATTACCTGCCCCATAGATAGCTACTCTTCAAAAATTGGTTTTTTATTCCATTACAGATTCTTAGCTTCATGGTTTTCATTGCTGTACCTGGCCTTGAATGGAGGGATTTCATCAACCAAGCATCAGCTTTTACATCTTTCATTCTATTATTCTTTTTTCTACCTTTGTCAGCAGAAAATTATTCTATGCAAAACATTCACGATTTTGTTTATTCGTCTGAGGTTCTGGATTTTGTGAAAACGTCTAAGGATTTTACCGACCTTCTGGAAGCCGATTTGCCTGAGGAGAGAAGAGACTTTACCTTGAAAGTTCTTCAGATTCTGCCTCTTTTGTATGCTAAGATTATTGCCCTGCCAGCGAATGAACCTGAGTTTGATTCCGGGAATCAGAAACATGTTACTGAAGAGGAATGGTCAGGAGTTTATCAAAAAATTTATACTAATTTAGCCTCCCAGAACGAATACCTTGATATTCCGGAAGATACCGAATACGATCGTCTGGAAATAATAAGCAGGGAACTTTCAGAGGATTTATCGGATATTTATCAGGATATTAAAGACTTTCTCGAAAATTTCAGAGTGGGGAACAAGGAGGTTATGAATGAGGCATTGTGGGAATGCATGGTGAATTTTGAAAATTACTGGGGAACAAAATTATTGCGAGCCAGCTTAAACTTACATAAAAGCTATACTAGGGATGTTGAAATTCTGGAAAAAATGGACTCAGTCTTCCATCAAAAGCACGGAGGTAGAGATATCGATACCGACGACTGGTTCATTTCAAAAAGGCAGCAAGCGGACTAATAAATTAAACGGAAATTGTGTTTCTGAAATATCTACGGAAGACCTTAATCTGTTGGAAATTAAAGCTTATCCGGGAAAAATTACGATTGTTGAGGATCCGGCTGCTGTTAATGATTGCATAAAAATAATACGAAAATCTTCTGTTATAGGATTCGACACCGAATCGAGGCCCAGTTTTAAAAAGAATCAGCAATTCGGAGTTAGCCTTATTCAAATTGCTACTGAAAATGAAGTTTTTCTCTTTCGAATAAATTTAACCGGATTTCAAAAATCTATCATCGATTTATTCGAAAATCCTTCCATAATTAAAGCAGGGATTTCCATTAATGACGATATTTCACGCTTAAAACAACTAAAAAACTTTAAACCGCAGGGTTTTATTGAACTGCAGCAATTAACTGATGATTTTGGAATTGAAGATAATAGTCTAAAGAAACTTACCGCTATTATTCTTGGCTTCCGTGTTTCCAAAGGACAGCAATTATCAAACTGGGAAGCATTAAAACTTACTGAGGCTCAGGCCAATTATGCTGCCACAGATGCCTGGGTAGGACTCGAAATTTATAATAAACTTTTAAAAGTTGAAGCTCATGGAACGGTCTAAAATAATTCTTAAATCGGGTAAAGATCAGTCTATGATGCGTTTGCATCCATGGGTTTTTAGCGGGGCTATCAAAAAAATTCATGGCGATCCTTCCGAGGGTGATCTGGTGGAAGTTTTTAATAATAAGGATGAAATTCTTGGCTTTGGTCATTTTCAGAAAAGCTCCATTGCCGTGCGAATTCTGAGTTTCGATGCCAATGAAGATTTCGACTCTTTTTTTATCAGGCGTATAGAGGCTGCCTGGAAGCTGAGGATAGAGGTGGGGCTGGTAAACTCAGCAATTACCAATGTATTCAGATGGGTAAACGCGGAAGGGGATGGACTTCCCGGATTGATAATCGACTTTTATAATGGCACAGCTGTAATTCAGATGCACAGCATTGGGATGTACAGGAATATTGAGATAATTGCTCAAGCTTTAAAGAAAGTTGCCGGCGACAGATTGAGTTGTATTTACGATAAAAGTTCAACAACCCTTCCTTTTAAAGCTGACCTTCAAACTGAAAATCAACTGGTTTTTGGGAAGCCTTTGTCAAATATCGTACAGGAAAATTCCAATTCATTTGAAATTGATTGGGTTGATGGTCAGAAAACCGGATTCTTCATCGATCAGCGTGAAAACCGGAAACTTCTTGGAGAATATGCCATGGGCAAGAAAGTCCTTAATATGTTCGCCTATACCGGTGGATTTTCTGTCTATGCACTTCACGGAGGTGCTTCACTGGTTCATACCGTCGATTCTTCAAAGAAAGCAACAGAACTTAGCGACAGAAATATTCAGCTAAATTTCCCCGGAACTAAAATACATCAGTCTTTTGCTGAAGATGCTTCGTATTTTCTAACCAATCCCAGAGAAAAATACGATCTCATCATCCTCGATCCCCCAGCCTTCGCAAAACACCAAAATGTGCTTAGCAATGCATTGCAGGGATATAAGAAGTTAAATCGAAGAGCATTCGAAATTATTGAGCCGGGCGGAATTCTATTTACTTTTAGTTGTTCCCAGGTGGTAAGCAGAGAGAATTTCAGAAAGTCAGTTTTTGCAGCTGCAGCTAATACAGGCAGGAAAGTAAGTATTCTCAATCAGCTGTCCCAACCTTCCGATCATCCGGTAAGTATCTATCATCCTGAGGGAGAATATCTCAAAGGTCTTGTTTTAAAAGTGGAGTAGAGGAGACTCTGCTTTAAAGTTTTTTATTATTGTATCACCAAATTATTTCTTACAAATTATTCTACTTTTAAATAAGTTTGTAACTTGCTTTCCATTAATTCATATATTAAAATTTAAGATCATGAGATACAGATTATTTTTAGTGCCTCTTCTTACCCTATTCCTTTCCCTACAATCTTGTTATGACTTTATGGATAATGGAATTTCCGGCAATGGGAATGTAATTTCAGAAATGAGAACCGTTAAAGATTTTCATGGGATTGATGCTGCCGCAGGATTGAAAGTCTTTGTTGAATTTGGTGAAATGAGTAATGAGGTCGAAGTATTGGCTGATGAGAATCTTCATGAATACATTGAGTGCTATGTGGAAGGTGGGATACTAAAGATTAAAACCAGCAAAAATATTCGAAATGCCGAAAGCAAGGAAATTTATGTGAAGGCCGGCGATATTGACCATCTGGAAGCTTCGAGTGCTTCACGTATAATAGGGATTGAAACCTTAAAAACCAGCGAATTATTTATAGAAGTAAGCAGTGCCGGAAATATGGAGGTCGATCTTATCGCTGAAGATATTGATGTTGAAGTAAGCAGCAGCGGGAATGCCGATCTCTCAGGTGAAGCTGAAAATATGCGGGTTAATGTCTCCAGCGCAGGCGATTTAAATGCTTTTTCTTTAAAAGTACGCAATTGTAATATCGATGTGTCTTCGGCGGGAAACGCTTCTGTTTTTGTTTATGGAGAGCTGATAGCTGACGCTTCAAGTGCTGGCAGTATAAAATATCAAGGCAATCCGCAAACCAAATCACTCAATAAATCCAGTGCGGGTAGTATTTCAGGAGATTAGCAAGAAAAGCAGGAAGTCATTTCTTTTTCCAGTATTTTATTATTGTTTTGAAAGCACGATCCCCTTCTTATCAGAGACTTAAAAACACAGGAGTTTTTTTTCAGGCACAAAGTATCACTTTAACTAAAGCTTATTGAATCTTTGCTAATACGAAAGCATGGAATGAGAGGGCATAAATAAAAAAAGTGGCTGTCTCACTTTTGAGACAGCCACTTTTTATTAATTTTATCAGAATCAACTACTTCTCGATTCCCTCCAACATAAAAATAAAGGCATATTCCATAGCTGTTTCCTTGTATCGTTCAAATCTTCCGGAAGCGCCACCGTGACCGGTTTCCATGTTGCAATACATCAATAGAAGATTATCATCGGTTTTCATATCCCTTAATTTGGCTACCCATTTTGCAGGTTCCCAGTATTGAACCTGAGAATCGTGTAATCCGGTTGTTACCAGCATATTTGGATAATCTTGTGCCGCAACATTGTCGTATGGTGAATAGGAAAGCATATAATCATAATATACTTTATCGTTAGGATTTCCCCATTCGTCGTATTCTCCGGTAGTAAGCGGAATGCTTTCATCGAGCATGGTGGTAACCACATCTACAAAAGGAACTGCAGCAATCACACCCTTGAATAGCTCAGGTTCCATATTTACAACGGCACCCATTAAAAGTCCGCCTGCACTTCCACCCATGCCGTATAAATGTTCAGAATTAGTGTATTTCCCGGCAATGAGATACTTTGCTACATCGATATAATCGGTAAATGTATTTTTCTTCTTCAGGAATTTTCCATCTTCATACCATTGTCTTCCATAAATCTGTCCACCCCGAATATGTGCTATGGCAAAAATAAATCCTCTGTCTAATAACGACAACCTTACCGAACTAAATGTTGGATCCATGGTAATGCCATAAGAACCATAAGCATAAAGTAAAAATGGATTTTTACCATTGAGCTTCATACCTTTTTTATATACGATAGACACAGGAATTTTTGTGCCATCTTCAGCAGTGGCATAAATCCTTTTTGTTTCGTAATTATCTTTGTCAAACATTCCACCCAACACAGCTTGTTGCTTTAAAAGCTCTTTTTCTTTACTTACCATATTATAATCAAAGGTTGAGCTGGGAGTTGTCATGGAAGTATATCCATAGCGAAGAATTTCGGTGTCGAATTCTGGGTTGGTTGAAATATAAGCCATATATGCTTCTTCGCCAAAATCCAGATAATGCTCTTCCGATCCATCCCAAGGCATAATACGAAGGTTTACAAGTCCGTCTTTTCTCTCAGATACGACAAGGAATTTATTGAATATTTCAATCCCGTCGAGATAAACATCTTCGCGATGGCCAATTACCTCTGTCCAGTTTTCCATTGATGGTGCACTTACCGGAGTTTCCATTAAGCGGAAATTTTTCGCATCCCAGTTGGTCATGATGTAAAATTTATCACCATAATGATCAACACCGTATTCCAGTTCTTTTACTCTGGGTTGTATCATTTTAAAATCACCATCAGGAGTATTAGCATCTAAAAATCTGTATTCGTTAGAAAGAGTTGCGAAACTTCCGATCATAATATAATCTCTCGATTTCGTTTTATAGGCTGCACATACAAAAGTTTCATCCTCCTCCTTAAAAATTAGTTTGTCTTTGGAAATGTCATCACCCAAAATATGTTTCATTACAATATTTGATCGCAAGGTTTGTTGATCCTTAAGGGTATAGAAAAAGGTTTTGTTATCATTTGCCCAGGCAACACTTCCTGTGGTTATGTCAATCTTATCTTTTAATATTTCACCTGTTTCCAGATTCTTCACATAAAGAGTGTAAATCCTGCGGCTGACCGTGTCCACACCGAAGGTCATGAGTTTGTTGTCGGGACTAACAGAAAGTCCACCGACCTGATAATAAGGATGTCCTTCTGCCATTATATTTACATCGAGCAGAATGATTTCTGCTGAATCGAGAGATTCTTTTTTTCTGCAATAAATGGGATATTCTTTTCCTTCCTCGTATCTTGAATAATAGTAATATCCGTTCACAAAGTAGGGAACTGACATATCTGTTTGTTCAATTCTTCCAACAATTTCTTCAAATAGGTCAGCTTGAAATTGAGCCGTCTTTTCCATTACCGATTCCCTATAGGAATTTTCTTCATTCAGGTAATTAATTACGGCTGAATCTTCACGATTATTTAACCAATAATAGTTGTCAATTCTTGTGTGATCGTGAATAGTCAATTCGTGAGGCACTTTTTTTGCTACAGGAGCCACCATATTATTTTCATTTTTACATGCTGTTCCGAGTATACTTACGATACCCAAAATCATACTGAGATTAGCTATTTTATTCTTCATTATTTTGGTATTGAGATTGATTTAGAATCTTAGATAACAAATCTATAAGAAATATTTGAGATTTCCGGTGAAGGAAAGATAAATCTCAAATTATGCCAATTACTCTATTATTCTTAATTTCTTTTAAGCTTACCTGATAAAACTCATTTTTTGCCAAACCCGCTGTTTCGATCTGAATGGGAATATAATGCTCGCCATAGCCGAAGGCAGACCCATTTTTATCAGGATTTTCAATTAACACTCTTTGGGATTTCTGAAGCATGGAATTAAAATATTCTTTCTCGAGCTGTTCCGACAATATTCTCAACTTCTCACTTCTTTCGGTTTTAACCTTCCCGGGAATCTGATTTTCCATTCTGGCGGCCCTGGTACCGTTTCTTAAAGAATACCTGAAAGTGTGAATATGTGAAAATTTTGCCCGGGAAGCAATATTTAGTGTTTGCTGAAAATCTTCCTCCGTTTCTCCCGGAAATCCAACAATTATATCGGTGGTAAAATTAAAATCTGGATGAACTTTTCTGAAACTTTCAACTATTCCCATAAATGAATTCACCGAATACATCCGGCGCATTTTCATCAATATGTTGTCAGATCCGCTTTGCAAACACAAATGCAAATGTGGATTCAATTTAGGGTGATGAAAGAGATCGGGGAAGTCTGGCGTGAAATTATCGGGTTCGATGGAAGAAATCCGTACCCTGAAATCACCTTCGACCTCTACTATTTTTTCAACAATATTTTTGAAACTCAGACCCTCATACTCGTATCTTGAAATATTTACCCCGGTTAAAACAATTTCTTTAAAACCGTTGTCAATCACACGTTTAACATTGTCGACAATATCTGCTGCAGGTCGTGAGATGGCACGTCCTCTAACCCTTGGAATAATGCAAAAGCTGCAAAAATTATCGCAACCGTCCTGAATTTTTATAGAGGTTCGGGTGTGAAGACTTTTTTCAACGGTTTCAAAACCAAACACATCGGCTTTCAAATTCCCGGGATGTACTAATTCTCCTTTGAAATGGGAATCGACCAGATTGAAGATGTCGTTTTTTTGCTCGTTCTCAACAACATAGGTAATATTTTCTTGTTTCTCCAGAATTTCCTTTTTATGATTTGCCATGCATCCGGAAACAACGGTGATGCCATCCGGACTCAAACCCGAAGCCTGATTAATATAATTACGTGATTTCTGATCGCTGGAATTGGTAACAGTACAAGTGTTTATAATGCTTACGTCTGCCTTTTTCCCAAATTCTACAACCTCATAGCCTGCATTATGGAATTGAGTAACAAGAGAATCCGTTTCAAACTGATTCAACCTGCAACCAAGGGTTTTGAATGCAACTTTTTTCATTTATTAATTTTTGGGCATGCAAAATTAATCTTTAATTGCAAAAGATTCAATTTTCGCAAACTAATGTGGCAAGATTAAAAATATACTTCCGTAAACATCTGTGATTTATCGAAGCCTTTTTGCTCTAGTATTCGCATCGACTCTACAATCATTTCGCTGTTTCCGCAAAGATAAATATTCAGATCCTTATCTAAATCTGTTTGTTTTAGATAGTCGGTAAGGCGACCATGGAAATCACCTTTCTCATCTTTGGAAGTACAAGCAACATAGGAACCTTCTTTATAATGGGATCTTTCGTAAGCCTCATCGCATTTTCGTATTCCATGGATTACTTTGTAGTTTGCCTCAGGATAGGTTCTTACAAAACTATGAAAAGGGGCAATGCCGGTTCCTGTGGCAATAAATAAGAATTTTTTGGTTTCCAATGGCTTGGCATTGTACATAAAAAAGCCGTAAGGACCATTGATTTTCAAACGATCATCCTTAAATAAATTATGTAGCTTTTTACTTACATCACCTTCTTCAACTTCGCGCACTAAAATCTCTAAATAAGGTTCTTCAACTCCACTGTATATCGAATACTCTCTTGCACCCTTAGTATTCTCAAGACCAACAACTAAATGCTGCCCGGGTTTGAACCTAATTTCATTTTTTCGAAATCGTAAAATATAAGCTGCATTTGTGAGATTTCTTACTTCTTCAACCTTATAGGGTTGTACCATCGACTTAATTTCAATCATTAATTTTTATTCTGGAAATTTTACATACTAGTTAATAGCTAAAAACCAATATTCGGGGATATTGTTCAATTAATGTGATTTTTTCGGTATTTGGGCTACAAAATATACGGCATCCTCAGGAACCTCCACATCATCCTTCGGCAAGCTCAGGAACCGTCCTTCGGCAAGCTCAGGAACCGTCCTTCGGCAAGCTCAGGAACCGTCCTTCGGCAAGCTCAGGAACCTCCACATCATTCTACCCCTCTCCCCTAAGGGGAGAAGCTTGAACACACTTCGAATTTAGTTTGCAGCAACATAACCACTCAACCCGCTCACTCAACTTACTTCCTCACATCACCACACCATCACACCATCACACCATCACACCATCACACCACCGCACCAACCTACCCCTTCATACTCAACTGTATCCTCTTACGGCTAACGTCCACTTCCAAAACCTTTACCTTAACATGCTGATTCAGCTTAACCACCTCATTAGGATCTTTTACAAACCGGTCGGCCAGTTGAGAAATATGAACCAGTCCGTCCTGCTTCACACCCACATCTACGAAAGCGCCAAAATTGGTAATATTGGTTACTATTCCGGGTAACTCCATGCCTGGTTTCAAATCTTCAATTTTATAAACATCGCTCGAAAATTCAAAAACTTCAATTTTGGTACGCGGATCTCTCCCGGGTTTTGCCAGTTCATTCAGAATATCTTTTAGAGTAGGCAATCCTATGCTCTCGTTCACATAGGCATGTATATTTATTTTATCACGAATGTCTTTCGATTGGATTAAATCTTCAATCTTACAGGAGTGATCCTTTGCCATCTTCTCCACAATAAAATAACTCTCGGGATGAACAGCTGAATTGTCAAGCGGATTTGCGGCTCCTTCAATACGTAAAAATCCGGCGGCTTGCTCAAAGGCTTTGCCACCCATCCGGGCAACCTTTTTAAGCTCACTTCGTTTTTTAAATGCTCCATTTTCTTTTCGGTAATCGACAATATTCTGCGCAAGCACAGGGCCAAGTCCTGAAATATAAGTTAATAAATGTTTGCTTGCTGTATTCACATTTACCCCAACCTGATTTACACAACTCTCGACTACCGTATCCAAACCGGTTTTTAATTTGGTTTGATCCACATCGTGCTGATATTGACCAACCCCTATCGACTTAGCATCGATTTTAACTAATTCTGCTAGAGGATCCATTAGTCTTCTGCCAATAGATACTGCACCTCTTACAGTAACATCATAATCAGGAAATTCCTCTCTGGCAATTTTCGAAGCTGAATAAATGGAGGCTCCCGATTCGCTAACAACAAATACCTGCAAATCGCGGTCGAAATGAATACTGCGAATAAAATGCTCGGTTTCCCGGCTTGCTGTGCCATTTCCAATGGCAATGGCCTCAATTTTATATTGCTGAACGAGTGAATTAATTTTCTTTTTAGCCCCTGCTTTATCTTCTTGTGGGGCATGAGGATAAATGGTTTCATTATGCAATAAATTTCCCTGTTTATCGAGGCAAACGACTTTGCATCCCGTACGGTATCCCGGGTCTATTGCCAGAACTTCTTTTTGTCCCAGAGGCGAAGCAAGCAATAATTGACGCAGGTTCTCTGAGAAAACTTTTATAGCTTCAATATCGGCAGCTTCTTTCGTGAGAGCTTTGTATTCGTTTTCAATGGATGGCAGAAGGAGACGTTTATACGAATCTTCAACTGCCTGTTCAACCTGCTGAGAGATCTCGTAAAAGCCATCAACGAAAATGTTTTTCAGCGCTTCAAGTGCTTTTTCCTCATCAGGTTGTATGGAAATTTTAAGAAAACCTTCTGCTTCACCACGCCTGATAGCCAGCATACGGTGCGACGGACAGTTTTTTAAGGGCTCTGAGAATTCAAAATAGTCCTGAAATTTTTCCGCCTCAGCTGCTTTGCCCTTTATTATGGTGGAATAAATTACGGCTGTTCTGTCAAATATAGATCGTAGCATATTACGAGCTCGCAAATTCTCATTCACCCATTCGGCAATAATATCGCGGGCACCTGCCAAAGCAGATTCAACATCGGGAATAGTATCGTTAATGAATTCGGCAGCTTTTCCTTCTATATTGATCTCCTTTTGCTTCATCATAATAACGGCAAGAGGTTCCAAACCGGCCTCCCGGGCTTTGGTTGCGCGTGTTTTCTTTTTTACTTTATAAGGCAGATATATGTCTTCCAAATCCGTGAGATTATCACAATCTTCAATTTTTTTCTTCAATTCGGGAGTCAGCTTATCCTGTTCCTCAATGGCTTTAAGAACAGTTTCCTTTCGTTTTTCAAGTTCCCTGAGTTTGGTAAGTTGTTCCTTCACCTCGCCCACCTGAACTTCATCCATACTGCCGGTCATTTCTTTCCGGTAACGACTAATAAACGGAATAGTAGCCCCTTCATCAAAGAGTTTAATAGTATTGGCTACATTACTCGCCGATAAACCTGTTCTTTTTGCAATTATTTCTGAAAATCTATCCATAGAATTAATTTGAATTACAAAGATTGTATTTATTATTTAATCTTCAATATTGTATTTTGATTTATGTTTTTAATGATGAAAAATTCGATTTGAATTTGTCGAATATTTTGTTATTTTAAACCTCGGAGGTCTAAATTTTTTTTTTGTCTACTGTAAAAGTCGTAATTGTTTAAAAAACAGCAGTATAAGAGATTGCGAATATTGTGCATAATTTTGAAACCTCGGAGGTTAAAGAATAAAATTAATGCCCCCAATTCATTCTTAAAAATATGCCTAATCACATTTCTCCATAAATGCTAATAATTATTCCTGAAGGGCTGAAATGTAAAGACGCTTAATTTTGATAGCTGATAATTATTTCTGACTGGCCGATTGTACAGGCACAAAAATTTGCTTCCGCCACACCGCCACACCACCCCCCTTTTGCCTTTCCCTCCAAAATAATTATCTTCGCATAAACTAAATAGCTAATGATTACAATAATATCTCCATCAAAGACTTTAAATGAAAATCCTGAATTAATTACTCAGGATTATACTCTTCCCGATTTTCTGGTTGAAGCTGGTATTTTGGTTGAAAAACTCCGGAAATATTCTCCAAAAAAACTTCAAAAACTCATGAATATCAATCCCAAACTGGCTGAATTAAATGCAAGCAGGTTTATAGAATGGGATATGGATTTCACTCAGGAAAATGCAAACAGAGCAGTATTAATGTTTAATGGCGAAGTGTTTAATGGATTGCAGGCTATGACTTTAAATGAAGAGGACTTGAGATTTGCACAGGATCACATGAGAATTTTATCGGGCTTGTATGGAGTACTTCGACCCCTCGATTTAATGAAGCCATACAGACTTGAGATGGGGACAAATATAAGCATACAGCGAAAGAAAAATTTATATCAATTCTGGGGTGATAAACTAAGCCAAAAATTGAATGAAGAACTCGAAAGACATGATGAGAAAATTCTTTTAAATCTTGCCAGCGATGAATATTTCGACGCAATAAATCCTAAAATGCTGAAAGCAAAAATTATAAAATGCCAGTTCAAGGAGGAGAGAAATGGAAAACTGCAATTCGTTACCATTTTTGGAAAAAAAGCCAGAGGATTGATGCTCAGATTTATTATAGAAAACCGAATAGACAATTACGAGGACTTAAAGGCCTTTGATTTGGAAGGGTATTACTTCAATTCGAATTATTCCTCGGAGGATATGTGGATTTTTTCGCGATAGTGGATGGTTTGGCGGTTCCACTAACCTGCCAGACTACCACACCTTGCCTCAATTCTTTCCATTCTTTTTTCTACCTTTGAAAAAAACAAAAAACAGGTGATATATCCCGATAATTTTGAGCAGAAAATTGGATTTGACAAGATCAGAGAACTTGCCGGGAAATACTGTTTGTATCAACCCGGAAAAGACGAAATTGAGAGGTTAAGGTTCAGTAGTGATCCTGAATTGATTAAAAAAAGCTTATTGGAAGTGGAGGAGTTCAGGCAGATTCTTATCGGCGCCGTGGAATTTCCCATTGAAAATTTTATCGATATCTCTGAAAGTCTTAAGAAAGCAAGATTGGAAGGCAGGTTCTTGGAAGAGCTGGAATTTTTTAATTTGAAAAAATCTTTAGATTCTGTCAGGCTTATTTTGAATTTCCTTAAAAAGGATGAGAATGCAAAATTTATTGCCATGCAGGCTTTGGCTGTTGATGTGAAGGTTTTCCCGGTTGTTATTGACAGGTTAAATCAGGTGCTTAATAAAATTGGGAGATTGAAAGATAGTGCTTCCAGAGAATTGCAGAATATCAGAAAGGAAATTCAACTCAAGGAGAGTCTTATTTCCAGGAAGTTGAATAAAATACTTGAAAAAGCCCGGAAAGATGGTCTTGTGGATGAGGATGCTACTCTCGCTGTGCGGAACGGAAGATCAGTGATTCCGGTTCCAAGTAGCAATAAAAGGAATGTGCATGGATTTATACACGATGAATCCGCCACTGGAAAAACCTCGTACATAGAACCTGTTGAAATCGTAGAGGCTAACAACGAGCTCAGGGAACTGGAAGCGAAAGAAAAGCGTGAGGTCATCAGAATATTAATCGAACTTACCGATTTTATACGCCCGTATATCGGGGATTTAAAGCTTTCGCATATTTTTCTCGCGAAAATAGATTCCATTCGTGCCAGAGCTAAATTTGCTTTGAATATTAAAGCAGTACATCCTAAAATTACCAATCACCCCGAAATCGAATGGAGAAATGCCATTCATCCTATTTTACTGCTTTCTTTCAGGGAACTTGGAAAGGAAGACAGGCTTGTTCCACTTGATATTCAATTGAATAAGAAAGATAGAATCCTACTCATTTCCGGGCCTAATGCCGGAGGGAAATCTGTATGCCTTCAAACAGTGGGATTGCTTCAGTATATGCTTCAAAGTGGATTTTTAGTACCTGTGAATGAGTCATCTGTATTTGGAATCTTTGAGAGTTTTTTCCTCGATATGGGAGATGAGCAATCTATTGAGGATGACTTAAGCACCTACAGTTCGCATTTGATAAATATGAAAATATTTTCAAAGAATGCAGATCAAAATTCCCTGATTCTTATAGATGAATTCGGAAGCGGAACCGAACCAACACTGGGAGCCGCTATCTCTGAGTCGATACTCGACCACCTGAACAAATCAGGTGCCTACGGATTGATTACTACCCATTACACCAATTTAAAGCATTTTGCCTCCGAAAACGAAGGCCTCATTAATGCTGCCATGCTTTATGATACCGGATTGATGAAACCTCTCTTTAAATTAGTTATCGGGAGACCGGGATCTTCTTTTGCTTTTGAGATTGCACGGAAAATAGGACTTTCTGAAGAGATACTTAAATTGGCAGAGTCTAAAATCGGGAAGGAACAAGTAGATTATGATAAAGCTCTTCGCGATCTGATAAGGGATAAAAAATACTGGGAAAACAAACGGACTAAGATCCGAATTTCTGAAAAACGACTGGAACAGTTGGTGGAACGCTACGATAAGGAATTGGGCGACACTGAAAAATTGCGTAAAACAATCCTGAAAGAAGCAAAAGATAAGGCAAATGCATTGCTGAATGACGCCAATCGAAAAATAGAGAATACCATACGCGAAATAATTGAAGCAGAAGCTGAGAAGGAGAAAACAAAAGCTATCCGAGCCGGGCTTAATGAATTTAAAACCTCAGTGAATGAAGCAGATTTTCAGGATAAGAATGCGGTTGAGGCAGAGAATTTGAGAAATAAAATACAGGAAATAAAGCAACGCGACAAACAGATCAAGGCCAAAAACCCTCAAAGGAAAACTGAAAGTAAACAAAAACCGGTTAACACTCCAATTACTCAGGGTGATAGGGTGCTAATGAAAGGTCAGGATGTGCCGGGACAGGTTCTCAAGGTGTATGCTAAAAAGGCCAGTGTAGCATTTGGACATGTTAAAACAACGGTTTTATTGGAACAACTGGAAAAAATTTCACCGGAAGATTTTCAACAAAACTATCCGCAGAAATCCCGAAAAGCCGATCTGGGCGATTGGGATGTGAGTCGTCTGAGAATAAAATTCAGCCCCGATATTGATGTGCGCGGGAAAAGAGCAGAGGAAGCTCTGCAAACCATTAACGATTTTATCGACATGGCAATAACTGTTCAAACCCACGATTTAAGAGTGCTTCATGGCAAAGGAAATGGCATTTTGAGGGAGTTGATCAGACAACAATTAGCAGCTTCCAACGTTGTAGAATCGTATCGCGATGAGCACGTGGAAAGGGGAGGTGCTGGTGTAACTATTATAAAACTGATTAGCTAAACTTTGATCATTTACACAGAACATATTAGCCCTCGTTTAAATTATATTGTGAAATTCATTATGGGTGAATTACTGAAGGTTGAATATACTCTAACGGAAAATCTTTCAGACTTCAGCAATTCAGATCAAGCTCAGATAAACTACTCTTTGAATAAGGAATTATCGGGATTTCATATCGCACCTCACGGACTCTTATCTGAAATTGGTATAAAACACCGGGAAATTAAGGTTGAAACCGGTAGGGAATTCCCGTTTTTTTTTACCACCGATGGCAACGATCTGAATTTTGATATTTTCTCTGCTGCTTTTTTCCTGATCAGCCGTTATGAAGAATACGGTGAATATGAGAAAGATAAGTACGGCAGGTTTATGTCTTCGAATAGCCTGGCCTTTAAAAATGATTTCCTTCAATTACCTCTGATCAATATTTGGGCTGAGAATCTGAGGCATAGGCTTCTGAATAAATTCCCTGATTTGAAACATCGCAAAATTCCTGCCTCTTATGCTTTAACCATCGATATCGATAATCCCTGGGCTCACCTGAATAAAGCTTTTTGGAGATTGGCTGGCGGAATGCTGAAAAATTTTATAAAGGGTCGTTGGAGTGAAGTTAATGAAAGAATTTCTGTATGTATGGGTCGGGAAAAGGATGCCTTCGACACCTATGATTTTATAAAGAAACACCATGTCGATTCAACTAAAATATTTGTACTCGCCGGTGATAAAGGAAAATACGATAACAAAGTAAAAATCAATAATAAAAACTGGAGAAAACTAATCAAGGATTTATCCCTTCAATATAGCCTGGGATTACACCCTTCCTTTCGCTCAAATAATTCTTTTTCTGAATTGAAGGAAGAAAAGAAGAATCTGGAAGAAATCACGGGACAGTCAACAACTCTTAGCCGTCAACACTTTTTACGGATGGAATTTCCGGTGACTTATGAGAAGTTGATACAGATCGGGATAAATCAGGATTTCTCCATGGGATATGCCGATCAGCCCGGATTCAGAGCCGGTACCAGTACTCCATTTAAATTTTATAATATTGAAAAGGAGACTGAATGCGATTTATTGATTACTCCCTTTTGTGTAATGGACAGAACCTTAAAGGATTATATGAATCTGGATACTGATGCTGCCCTTCAAGTAGTGAATGGATTGGCAGAGGAGATAAAAAAATATGGAGGTATTTTTGTTTCCATCTGGCATAACGAATCTTTTTCAGGCTCAGGGGAATGGAAGGGCTGGGATCAATTCTATCTTAGTATGATAAAAGAATTAAATAATACATTTGCCTTATGATAACTTTCCTCAGGCATGGGCAGATAGACAGGAAGAAATGGGATCAGTGTGTTCTGAATTCAAATCAGAAAATGGTCTATTCATTATCGTGGTACCTTGATTTGGTAGCTCCCGGTTGGTGTGGAATGGTAGAAGACGACTATGTTTCAGTTATGGCGATTCCCTTGCGAAAAAAGTATGGAGTGAAATATATCTTCCAGCCTCTTTTTGCCCAACAGCTTGGTGTATATTCCTCACTTAAAACAGATACTTTAAAAACCTTGGAGTTTATAAAGGCTATACCGGATGAAATTAATTATATCGACTATAATCTTAACCATCTTAACGGATCAACAAGTCGGGATTATGTTTTTACCAAAAAAGTCAATTACGAATTAGATCTGGCCCATCGTTATTCTGAATTGGAAAAAAATTACTCTCCCAATAACATAAGGAATCTGCGAAGGACTATTGCCCATATTGAAATAAGTGAAAATACTAATATTCAGGATGTTATAAATTTGAAGCGCGATAATACCCATCAAAAAAGAAAAGCATCCTATTACGAATGGCTCAATTGTTTTATGGATAAAATTATATCCATGAAAAATGGTTTTATTGTGGGAGCCTATTTTCATGGAAAGCTGGTAGCGGCAGCATTTTTTGTTTTGTTTGAAGGCAGACTGTATTATCTGATCCCTGTTTCTAATGTGAAAGGAAAAGACGAACGCGCCATGTTTTCAATTCTCGATTATGTTATAGGAAAATATGCCGACACTGATTTAGTGCTTGATTTTGAAGGTTCCGGAATTCAAGGAATTGCAAGATTTTTTGCCGGATTTGGTGCAAAACCCGTGAAATATTTTAATTTGAAGTTAAACAGATTACCTTTTCCATTTAAATTATTCAGGAAATGACAGAGCCCAGAAAAATATTGCTTCCCTTTTCTGGAATCTATCCTTTGCAAAAGCTCATAGCCAAAACCGGCAAGCAGCTTATCTTTCCTTTTTATCATGCTGCCACTGACCATCCACCTTCCCATCTTAAAAACCTATATAGATTAAAAAGCAAAAAGGAATTTATTACCGATATTGATCTGATTCTTAAATATTTTAATCCGGTTTCACCTGAAATATTGAAGAATAAAGAAGATTTTGAAAATTTGAATAAGCCCTCTTTCATCCTGAGTTTTGATGATGGACTCAGAGAAATTAAGGATGTAATAGCTCCTGTTCTAAGACAGAAAGGAATACCGGCTATCATCTTTTTGAATAACAGTTTTATTGGGAACAAGGATTTATTTTACCGCTATAAGATTTCTGTAATTTTAGAATATTTCAAATACAAGCCTTTAAATTCAGGCATTAAAAGAAAACTGGAAGAAGAGTTTAAAATAAGAATCACCAGTTTCATGGATATGCAAAAGGCTCTCCTGAAATTGAAATTTACTGACACAAATTATATTGACAGACTGGCTGAGGAATTCAATATAGATTTTAATTCTTACCTTTCTGAAAATAAGCCCTATTTAACTGATCTGGAGGTAGAAGAAATTAAATCGCAAGGATTTTTTATCGGAGCACATAGTTTTAATCATCCTGATTTTTCAGCTATATCAGAAACCAATCAGATAAAAGAAGTGCTTGAAAGTTCGGAGGATATAAAAAAACGGTTTGCATTGGATTATTCATTTTTTGCCTTTCCATTTTCAGATATTGGAGTGAGTAAAAGTACATTGGAAAGTCTTCATTCAAATCCAAATGGACCGGATGCAAGTTTTGGTACTTCAGGACTTAAAAAAGAGCTAGGTTTTTGTCATTTTCAGAGAATACCCATGGAGAAAAGTTCAGCGAATGCACAGAGTATCCTCAAAACAGAGTATTTTTACTATTTTCTTAAATCTTTGTTCAATAATAATTAGAATGAACTTTTCTCTGGTAGAACAAATATTACTTCGATTTGAAGAATTTCCTGATAGAACGGCTTTCCATATTCAGGGGATCAGCTTTAGCTATAGCGAGCTAAAAAGGGTGACTTTTAAAATTGCAAAAAGCATAAAAGCCACTTGTTCCTCTGAAGAAAAAATTATAGGGATTTATACATACGATGATTTAGAAACCTATGCTTCTATTTTAGCTTGCTGGATAACTGGAAAAGCCTATGTTCCGATTAATCCCGAAACTCCGGAAGCACGCAATAAGGATATAATTTTTGAATCAGAACTCGGCACCCTTCTTTCTTCACATCATTTGAAAATTGACAAAACTGATTTTCCCCGACTTAAACTCATTGATACCTCAAAGTTAAAAGGAGAAGATCATTTGCCTGTTCCAATAATACCTGACATTTCTGATTTGGCATATATTCTTTTCACTTCGGGAAGTACAGGAAAGCCTAAAGGAGTGACTATTAATCACGGGAACCTGAATTCCTTCATTTATCATTTTATACATTCCGGCTACAAATTGTCGGAAAAAGATAGGTTTTTGCAAATTTACGACCTTTCTTTCGATGCGTCTGTTCATTGTTTTTCTGTGCCGCTCTCCCTCGGAGCATCAATTTATACCGTGCCACCAAACGAAATCAAGTATTTGTATGCCTTCAAACTAATGAGGGATCATGAGCTTAGTTTTGTTAAAATGCCACCTTCCACTCTGGCATATCTCAAACCTTACTTTGATAAAATAAAACTCACACATCTTAGGTATTGTCTTTTGGGAGGGGAAGCTTTTTCAGCACAATTGGCACGCGATTGGAAATCATGCCTTCCAAATGCTCTCATACAGAATGTGTACGGCCCCACAGAATTAACAGTTAATTGCCTGATATATAATTGGATGTCGCCTGGTAAGGAATATATGGGAGTAGTATCCATCGGAAAAACTTTTGGCGATAACGAAGCCGTAATCCTGGATTCAGAAAACCGAATGATAACAGATGGAACAAAGGGTGAACTTTGTGTAAGCGGAAATCAGGTTACACCGGGGTATTGGAAAAATGAATCCGCCAATCTTTCCTCCTTCATAAATATTGCGAAGGATGGCACACATCGAAGGTATTACAAAACAGGTGATGTGGTTTTTAAGGATAAGGATGGGGATTATATGTTTTGTGGCCGGATTGATTCTCAGATACAAGTGCAGGGATTCCGTGTTGAACTGGGGGAAATTGAACAACACAGCCGCGAATTTCTTAAACTTAGTAATCTGGCAGCTATAGGCGTTGAAAATTCCCAGGGAACAACAGAAATACATCTTTATACCGAAAAAGCAAAGGGCAGGGAAGCTGAATTGAGAAAATATCTGATGCAACGCTTACCTAAATATATGATTCCGGTTGCCATTATCGACCTCGATGTATTGCCCAAATCTGTGGGTGGAAAAATTGACAGGTCTGAACTTAAAAAACGGTCAGTGAAATGATTAAATCTGAAATCATAACTGAAAATCTTTTTGCTTTTTACAAACAGATTGTAGAAAAGACGAATTCAGATTCTCTTAATTTCAGAGGATTGGAGAATGTTTGTCCTGCCGATAACTCTTGGCCGGCCTATGTTTTGAGCAATAAATTTGTGGAAAGAGATGAGTTAAAAGCGGTGGGTGAAAAGATGAAGTCGGGAGCTTTTTCACCTTTTTGGATCCGTGAAACTATGGAAAATGATCCTTTTGATGGAGCAGCCGATGAATTTGGAATCCGTAAAATTAATAACTGGAAAGGAATGTACCTCGAAAGGGAAGAGGTATTCAATCTGCCGGCTCCGATGGAAAACCTGAAGTTTGAAAGAGTAAATACTGAAGATGAAATAGGGAAATGGCTTACGCTCGTTAATTCGGAGAATTTGAAAGGTAGAAAGATATCTCAACAAGTATTTAAGAATTTACTTTCAAATGATGCCTTTAACTTTTTCCAGCTTAGCTATGAAGAAAATGTTATCTCTACAGCACTTATGTTCAATTTTAGAGCTAGTGTCGGACTTTATCTTATATCGACTCAGGAAAAACATCGGGGGAAAGGATTAGGGAAATATATAACTTCCAAAGCAATTGATTACTTTATTCAAAATGCTTACACTAAATTTGTGCTTCATTCAACCAAATCAGGATACCCTTTGTATAAAAAATTAGGATTCGAAACAGTATGCGATTATGGCATTTATTGGTTGGTAGGAAAAATTTAAGCTATGGAAGATAATACGGTGGATCAAAAACTTCAGGATATTTTCAAGTCATTCTTCAGGAATGTTAAGGACTTGAAGGAAAATACCAGCTCTAAAGATATTCCTGAGTGGGATTCCCTCAGACATGTAATGTTGATTACAGAAATTGAAAATCAATTTGAAATAAAATTTGATCTCGACGAAATGTTGTCGATGAGCAGCTTTGGTGAGATCAGACAGAAGGTTTCTGATAAAATTCAATGATGAAAATCAGGCATATCACTAAGTCAGAATTACTTGAGTTTGCAAACAAGGCAGCCTCTTATTATCTGGGAAATATTCCCATTACTCCATGGCGGGCTGAATCGCAGGTTGCAAATCCCTTTGCGAAAAATGAAGATATTTTGCTGATTGTAGCTGAGGAGGACAAGAAATTATTGGGCTATATTGGGATATTACCTGGAAAACCCTTAGAAAAGAGTTCAGACCGTCTTTATTGGAATTCCTGTTGGTGGGTTGAAGTGGGGGCAGGGGCAAAGGTTTCATTAACTTTGCTAAGTGAGTTCATGAAAGTTACCGATAAGCAGGTAGCTTTTTCTGATTTGTCTGAAAGGACAAAGGAAATAATTAAAAAGCTGGGTTTTAGCCTGAATGAGCGAAAAGGTATAATTTTCAATTTAAAATCCGCTTTACATCAAAGAATTTCCTCGAAGAAAAAGGCTGACGTATCAGGATTATATAAATTTTTAAGCGCAACAGCTCTGCTCAAATTTCTTGATTTTGGAATAAATCTTATATGTCCTTTAAGATTGAAGAATGATAAATCCTATGCTGATATTAGCCTTGAAAAATTATGGATACCTACTCCGGAGATTTTTTCATATATTAAAAAAACAAGCCAAAATCAAATTACCATTCCCAATGAATTGCATTTTAACTGGTGGCTAAAGTCGCGTTGGCTTATGAAGGAGACAAAAGAAAGACAACTTTTGTCTGAAAGATATTTTTTTAGTTCACTGGCGAATAATTTTGAATTATTTCTATTAAAAGTTCAGAGGGGAAATCAGATTCTTGGTATCGCTCTCCTTGGGATCAGAGATGGGGTGGTAAAAACTCATTACTTGTGGTACGAAATGTTACACGCTGTTGTCTTTTTTGAGTCGGTCATATCTCACATTACCTATGAAACTGAAAATCACAGAATCATAACCTTCCATGAAGAGTTTTCTGAGTATCTTAAAGGAAAAGTTAAAAATAGATCCCGCGTAAAGGAAGTTAAAAGATTTACAGCTATTTCAGATGTAATTTCCGGTATCGACCTGAAGTACAACTTTCAGGATGGAGACGGGGATTATATTTTTACCTGATTTTTTTCGTAATCCTTATTCCATCTGCTTACTTAAATGCTCAATTTCAGGATCGTTAAGATCTGTTTCTATTACCCCTTCATTATAGCATTTAAGAATTCTGGAAGGAAATTTTTTCAGTAAATTGTAATTATGGGTTACCATAATCACTGCACGCCCATTTTTGCTGAGATCCTGAAGGATTTCAATAATTTCTTCGGAGGTTTTTGGATCCAAATTACCGGTGGGTTCATCGGCCAGAATAATTTCCGGATTGTTAAGCAAAGCCCTGGCAATTACCACTCTTTGTTGCTCACCTCCCGATAATTGATGGGGGAATTTATAGCCCTTATAACCCAATCCTACCTTCTCAAGCACTTCACCTATGCGGGTATTTATTTCTGTCTTAGATTTCCACCCGGTGGCTTTTAATACAAAGCTAAGATTATCGTTCACCGTACGGTCGCTGAGGAGCTGAAAATCCTGAAAAACAACACCCACTTTTCTTCGAAGCATAGGCTGATGTTTTCTTTTAATGCTTTCCAGATTATATCCGGCAACAACTGCATTTCCTTCAGCCACAGGTATTTCAGAAGTAATGGTCTTGATAAGCGTGGTTTTACCGCTACCCACCTTCCCGATAATATATACAAACTCGCCCTTCTGAATAGTAAGATCAATACTTTTAAATACCATGTGGTCTTTTATCAGGATTGAAACATTTTTAAATTCTATGATATTATCAAGTCCCATTTTAAACAATTTAGAGAATTAAACTTCGTTTAGTGAATTAAAGAATATACAAAGATCAATTTTCTAATTGGAATAATAAAACCAATAATTAACATGGCAGTGTTAATTAAAAAGAATGACTGTGATAATTGTTGATCTTATTTATGTGTAATTTTACAAAAATCCGGATTAAGAAAGAATTAAGTATGATCAAAATAATCAGAGCAATAGTACTTACAGCAATTATTAGTACTTCAGGTCTCATTCATCTGCATGCGCAAAAATCTGAAATTTACTCAAACAATGAAGAGGATTTTTATAAAGGTCTTGAATTGTTTGAAAAGGAAAAATACGGTGCAGCCAGGAATTTCTTTGATAAAACCATAGATAAGTACGATGGTGAGAAATCAGAATTACGAGCCGAAGCGATGTATTACAGGGCCATGTGCTCAATTGAGTTATTCAATATTGATGCAGAATACCTGGTTTTTGAGTTTATCAATCAAAATCCTGAAAGCCCATTAATTAACAACGCAAATTTCAGAATGGCGGATTATATGTATAAGAAAAAGAATTATCCGCGAACCATAATGTATTACAACAAAGTTGACAGGTTCTTATTAAGTGATGATGAATTGTCGGAGTATTATTTTCAAAAAGGATATTCCCATTATAAAAGATCACAATTCGAAGATGCAAGGGTCAATTTTTATGAAATAAAAGATACGGATAATAAATTTGCATCTCCGGCATTGTATTATTATTCACACATCGCCTACGACCAGGGGAATTACGAAACAGCCTTACAGGGATTTAAGCGATTGTTGAATGATGAAACTTTTTCGGTTATTGCACCCTACTATATTTCCCAAATCCTTTATTTCCAAAAGAAGTTTCGCGAAGTTGTAGAGTTTGCACCTCCTTTAATGGATTCGGTAAGTGTGAAAAGAGTAGCGGAGTTGTCAAAGATTATTGGTGAATCATATTTTTATCTTGGTGAGTATAAGGAGGCTATTCCTTATCTTCAGAAGTATAAAGATATGACCAAGACCAGTTCAATTCAGGATAAGTATCAGCTTGCATTTTCTTATTATATGGCTGGAGACTATAAAGAAGCGGCCGTTCTGTTTGAAAGAATTTCCATGACCGATACAGAAATAAGCATGAGCGCTTTATATAATCTGGCTGATTGCTATATTAAGCTGGGGGAAAAAGATAAAGCCAGAACAGCATTTGGCTCTGCTTCACGAATGAATTTCAACCAGCAAATTGAGGAAGATGCTTTATTTAATTATGCAAAACTCAGCTATGAGCTGAGCTACTCACCATTTAATGAAGCTGTCAGAACTTTAAATTACTATATTCGTCAGTATCCTGCTTCTCCAAGAGTAGATGAAGTTTATAATATCCTTGTTTTAGCGTATATGGAGACTAAGAACTATAAATTGGCCATGGAGAGTCTGGAGAAAATAAAAAATAAGGATGCTGATATCGAAAAAGCCTACCAAAAAGTGGCCTTCTTTCGTGGAATGGAACTATTTGTTAATTCTAGATTTTCCGATGCCATAAGCGCTTTCGATAAATCGGCTCAATATGGACAATACGATAATTTAATTTATGCCAGAACCTTATATTGGCTGGCAGAATCTTATTATATGTATAACGACGTCAATACAGCCAGGGATTATTACCGATTATTTCTCGATGAACCGGCTTCTTTTAAAACCCCTGAATACAAGAAAGTGAAATACAGCATGGCTTACATAGAATTTTCAAAAGCTAATTACAGTGTTTCCGAAAAGCTTTTCAGAGAGTATGTTAGCCTCGAAGAAGTCAAAACTTCTGCCACTATCGCTGATGCTTATAACCGGATTGCAGATTGCCGTTACATTAATTCTTCTTACTGGGAAGCAATTGATAATTATGACAAGGTAATTAAGCTGAACAAAGCTGATGTTGATTATGCCTACTTCCAGAAAGCTTTTTCGCTTGGTTTGGTGGACAGGCCGGAACGAAAGATAGAAACCCTGAAGGAACTTCTGGCGGCTAACCAAACATCTAGCTATACAGACGATGCATTATTTGAAATAGCCAGAACCTATGTTCTGCTCGAAAACCCTGGGCTGGCAAGTCAGAATTACAAGAAATTAATTGCCG
>JAIOZM010000040.1 GCA_021740585.1 Bacteroidales bacterium | reverse complement strand
GAGAAGAGTATGAGTTCGATTTAAAAATGGAGTTGATTGGGGAAAAGATTAAACAATTAAGGATTCAAAATAATCTTACTCAATCCCAACTTGGAGAACTGGTTGGTGTAAAAAGAGCGCAGATTTCTAAATTGGAACACGGAAACCATAGTTCATCTGTTTCGACTATTATGAAAGTTTTCCAGGCCATGAGAGCAAAAGTAAAATTGAGAATCGAAACAGATGAAAATTTGGATTTTGCCTTCTAAAACTGTAAGTTTAGAACAAGCTTTATGGTAGAACCATAAAAAAAAATGGTAATTATTCATTTTTTCCTTTGAATATCAATATGGATGATGAGACCTTGAAGAGGATACAGAACATAGCAAAGATTTCGCTTGAAGATAAAAGCTATGTGTACTGATGAATACTTTGGAATCGATTATGAAATAATATGGGATGTAGCCTCTAACTATCTTCCCTGGAGGCATACTCAGGCAATACGGGCTTTGATATTGAATGGAAGGAGCAAATTGTTGAAGCAAAGCGAAACCGATTGATTGTAAACAGAAGTGAAATCTGTCAAATCTGCACATAAGATATATAACCAAAGAAGAAGAGCTAAGAAATTACAGAACTAATCCAATGAATTAGCTTTCAAGGCTTACTTGAAATGAAAAAAAGTGTTATACCTTGTAATAGAATGCTTAATGCTATAGTTGTTGCCTGCCTGCCGGAACAGGTGGGCAATATTGCAACCATTTATTCCAACTTTATTTAGGAATAGCTGGGGAACCCTAAGTATGGCGGTGTGAGAGGTCGGAAAATAAAATAGGAGGAAAATATAATTATTTTCCTCCTACTCAATTAGCAATTAAATAATTCTAATAGAAATTAATTCTCTTATCGTTAACTTCGGCTTTGTCAATCAAGGCATCATAACCCTGATAACTTACCCTGCTGTCATAAAAATATTTCATTCTGAATATAGCTGAGGCAATATCAAGATTCTCAGGGATATTCTTTTCATTAACCTGTAAAACAAATACGCCGTTGGCACCGATAATTGGTTTTGAAATTGTTCCCGGCTCATAAGTGTATGACAAAGCAACCACAGAGGGTTCCAGCCCAACCGTTGAAATATAAGGATTTGATAATCTGACTTTTTCAGCTAAAACTACTTCAGAACCTAAAGCGGAAGCAACTGCGTCAATATCGTTTGCAGAAGAGATTTTGGCAGTGGTTTCCTCAGCGAGCTTTTCCAGTTTTTTCATTTTGCTAACCGCGATTTCAATTTCACTCAACTTATCTTTTTTTGAAGCATATCCTTTTTCTTTTACATCGGAAAGTGCAGCAATAATATACTTATCGTTTAGGTCAAATATCTGACTAACAGATCCTTTATCGTTTTCAAAACTCCATCTGATTATTTCTCTGGAATATTCTAATCCCGGTAAAGTATTTATATCTTTTAGAAAATCGGAAGCAAAGCGTGGTGTTATGCCTTTTTCTGCATAAAGTTTTCTGAATCCTTCAAGGTTTTTAGCTTCACTGCCAAACTGAACGGCATTTGAATAAATTGTCTGATAGGTTTCGTCGCTGGGAACCACTTGTTTTTCAAGAATTGCCAGTTGAGCTTTTTTGCGCTTAGGACTTTGTTCTTCAATCTTTAGAACATGATAGCCATTATTTGTTTTTACCACATCAACATCACTTGTATTGTTTTCAAAACAAAAATCACTGATAGGTTTTAATATAGTATTTTCAGCAAACCACCCAAGGTCACCTCCAATGGAACTATTTGACTGGTCGGCAGAAAAGTTGGCGGCTAAAGCATTGAAGTCGGCACCACCGAGAATAAGTTGTTTTAAACTATCGGCGATTGTTTTTGCTCTGGCATCATCCCTTTGCACAGAAAGACTAATTAATATGTGCCTTGCTCTTACTGAATCGGAAACAGTGGTAAAACCGAGATGTCGGGCAAGTTTATATGAATTATTTTCAAACCATGGTCCGATTACCTGACCTGCATCAGCATTAAAAAACGAGTCGACATACTGGGCAGGTAAATCTTCCGGCGCATAGTTAATTTCAGCATAAGGGATATCGGAATTTGTATTTACGAAGCTGATAGGATTTTCAGATCTTGAAAAAGCCACTTTACTTTGTTCTACATATTCTTTTGCATTTTGATCGTCAGCTGCTGAAGGAGCAATATTGAAAATCACATACTCAATACTTCTTGTATCATCTTGCTTGAACTCTTTTTTATGCTCATCATAATAAGCTGTAATATCCGCATCTGAGAAGCTGATAGACTCATCAGGGATACTAGTGAATCTTTGAAAAACAAAATCAAAGCTAATATTCGACTCACTTTCGTAAGCATAGTTTTTTGCATCAATACTGTTTGGAGCCAGCCCTTTTTGAACCAGAGCAAAATACTTTTGATTCATTCTCTCATCAACAATTTGATTTTCGAGATAAATCCATCTTTTGCGTTCATCTTTATACACATCATCACTTATGGCATTGAAATAATTCATCATCTGATAACGGTTGAATTCGCCGGTTTCAGGATTTGTGAACATTCTGCGTACCATGGGATGAGGTTCGTCCATTATAACATTGGATCCACCTGTGTTAATGGAATCGCCCATTAACATGGTTTTCAATTCTTCCACACTCACAAAAATTCCAAGATCCTTATAGGAAGCTCCCATAATTACGTCTCTGAGCGTTGTTCTCCAGATTTCTGTGCGAATATTTTCCTGAGTTTCTGCATCGAGAGAACTAATCTGATAGTTTACTCTGTAAAATTCAGAGAGTTCTTCAATTTTTGCATTATAATCCATATAATCTATGGATACCCCAGCTATCTCAGCTACTTCAAGTCTTTTCCTTGAAAATGCCGAAGGTCCTGAATTCAAAAAATCGCCTAAAATAAAAGCTAATAATGCAAGTCCAATAATAACTGCGACCAGTACTCCACCCTGGTTTCTTATCTTCTGTAAGGTTGCCATTTACAATAAATTTTTTTACTTATTTTTTTCAGGCTACGAAGATAGTAATTTCAATTTATATACAATTATAATTGGCGAAAAAGAATTTGTTTAGTGTGGTGATGTGGTGGTTCCTGAGCCTGCCGAAGGAACCACCACACCACCACACCACCACACTATCCTATCCCTCCATCTTCTTAACCTGTACCAATTCAATTTTGGTTTGGCTGACTTTTAGCATTCTGAATTGGTAAGCGCCGATTATTATTCTGTTATTTAGTTTTGGGATGTTTTCACAATGATCTATAATATATCCTGCCAGGGTCTCATAACCCTCCGATTCAGGAAGTTCGATATTATAATTGTCATTTATATAGTCGATTTCGAGTCGTCCTGAAAACACATATTCATTTTCGTTTATTTGCCGCTCTTTTAATTCTATGGTATCGTGTTCATCTTCAATTTCACCAAAAATTTCCTCAATAATATCTTCCAGAGTTATTATTCCGGAAGTTCCACCATATTCGTCAACCACCAAAGCAATATTTTTATGCTCTTTAATAAGCTTGCTAAATAGTTTATTTACATTCATTGTTTCCGGGACTATAAGTAAAGGCACTAACCTCGACTTAATGGTATCGGGTTGATCGAACAATTCCTTGGCACGTATATAACCAATGATATTGTCAATCGATTTTTCATAGATCAGAATTTTAGAAAAGCCGGTTGAAATGCAAATTTGCTTCAGTTCATTTAAAGTGCTGTTTAATTCAAGTGCCTCAACTTCTGTTCTTGGAACCATACAATCTCTCACTTTCAGGCTTGAAAACTCCAGGGCGTTCAGAAAAATCTTTTTTTCGGGTTCATCATCAAGACTTGCTTCAAGGTCAGACTGACCTTCATTTACAAGGTAATCGAGGTCAATTTTTCCAAAAACAGGATTGTTATTTTCAGCCCTCATTTGCACATCAATACCTAAAAATACACGCATAATGAAATTTGTGATTCCTATGGCGATAATGGTGATTGGGTACAATAGTATATATAAGAAGGCTACGGGTATTGCAAAAATATTTAATGCTGAATTGGGACGGCTGCGGAACAATGTTTTTGGAAGGAACTCGGCTGTAAACAGTATGACCAATGTTCCCAATATGGTTTGAGTGCTAAGAATAAAAACTTCATTGTGAATTCCAAATTTTCCTTCAATAATAGGTTCGAGCATCTGAGCTACAACGGTTCCGTATATAACCAGGGCAATATTATTCCCTACCAACATAGTGGCAATATAGTGCCCGGGACTTTTCATGAAAAAGCTGATGATTCTGGAGGCTATGTTACCGTGTTTCTTGTCCAGTTCAATTTTCAGTCTGTTGGAGGAAATAAAAGCAATTTCCATTCCTGAAAAGAAAGCAGATAAGAGTAAGCTAATTAGTACAATAATTAATGGTGACATGTAGTAAAATAATTCCTTGTTGAAATAAATTTATCTTATCAATCGCTATTCTTACTAAAACGCCTTAGCAAATACAAAGAGATGGAAATTATAAAGAAAATAAAAAAGCGGTAATTTTCACTGAAACCTGAACGAAAAGTTCCTGCAACAGCAATGGTCAAAGTTATAATCGCAATTACAAGCCAGGATAATTCAAGAAACTTATTCTTTTTCATCAGCCTCACTTTTAATATTCACAGTTCCCTTAGAACCTTTCAGCTTCCATTTTGTGAATTTTTGATTGGATTCAAATCCGTCCTGGCCATAAAAAATACCGTCGTCTGTTTCTATCCGGGAAAAGCTGTTTGAGTATATTAATTTCTTATCTTCATTCCAAAAGAGTTCTTCTGTATTCAGGTTTTCATTTTTAACAATATTGTGTGCCTGCACATTCCCTCTGGCCTCCCATAGGTTTTCTTCATTATAGTATAAGGCATAATCGGCCTTCAGTGTCGCTTCAATTTTAATACTGTCGTCATAAAACTCAACATATATTCCATCTGGAAATTCGATATAGGGTCTCTCTGTTTTTGTAAATTGTTTTATTTTCTTAGCCCGAAGAATCATGTCAAGCCTGGAGGAATCGGTATAAACAATTTCTATTCCCTCACCTGAAACTGTGGGTAAAATCTCAGATTCGGTTAAGGAATTGATTTTTTGTATGTCGTTTTCACATGAAAACAGAAGTAAAAAGACTCCTGATAAAACCAGGAGTCTTTTTAAAATGGAGAAAGTATTTTTTATTAAAAAAAACATTTTCTAATTCTTTGGCCTGGCAATAGTTGCTTTGTTAATCCAACCGCCAACCGTATATCTATCACCTTCTCCAATACTTCTGAAGAAAAGATCTTCCTTAGTAGGGAAATAGGCTTCAAATTCTGAAATAAGCTCAGAAGCTTTTGAGCTGACACTTGGATCGACAGTTTTAGCTTTTTGGAACATGTCAACAGCTACCCAGTAAGCAGTTCTTCTGTCGAACTCGTCGCCCAACGATGAATTTCCATTGATATATGATTTTCCAATCAATATGTAAGGCTCACCCCAGGCTGGTTTTAGAAGCGTTGCTTCATAAGCATAACGTGCAGCATCTGCAGGAGAATTCAGATAGTTTTGGGATAATCCCGCAAGATTGTAATAATAATTAGCCTTATCATCATTTACTAAGGCCAGATCAACAGCCTTCATAAAGTATTGCTTCGATTTTTCATAGTCTTCTTTCCTGAGAAATAATCTGCCTAAGTTATAGGCTGCCTCATGAGAAGGTTCAATTTTATATAATTGCTCAGAAACCTGTGCATAAAATTTATCTAGTTCGCAATCGCCCGCTTCATTCATAAAGCCAACAACAAATTTCAAATACTTTACGTCATCCTTTTTTGCTTCAAAATCTCCGCTAAAAATCTTTACAATTGAAGCGCAAGTCATAACCTTACTTTCAAGAATGTTATTATCTATAGCCTGTTTGGCTTCTTTTGTTTTTGAGGAAGGACGTTTTGCTATCTGTGTGTCAAGGATATTTGTGGCTGTAACATAATCGTTTATAACGGTTTCTCCACTGATCTCCTGACTTAAGAAGAGTGAAATAGCAGCTGAAATTTGAGTTGTTAAAACCACTTCACTTGATTTTAGTCCTTCAATTCCGACAGATTCTGAAAGGATATCATAACCCTGGCGTATTGCCTCAGGACCTTCCATTCTCTTATACCTCAGCCAATCGACACCTTTTCTGCCTAAAACATCACCTTTATTCTCAGGGAAATATTCAATTCTTTTATCATAAATCATCATGATTGTATCTGTATAGGCTGCAATTTTCGCGGGATCTTTTTCCTTTTCAAGGAAGTATTTGTAAATGGTTACCCCATATGCATACAGGCTCTCCTTTGAATCGGGACAATAATCGTAAACAACTCTCCATGGATTCACAGCATCCACATAATTTTTGTGTTTATAAAATTCATAATACAATGAAAGGTTTTTCAGACATTTATCGTCGGTCTTCCAATCACTGCTAACCTCATCGGTTTGAGAATAAAGATTCGAAGACATCAGTAAAATTCCCGCCAACGCAAATAATGTTTTTAATCCTTTAGTTTTCATGATTCCTAATTATTTAATCAAATTTTCTTTTATAGAACCAGAAGTCATACAATGTAAAACTAAGCTGTAACATCCTATAGTTCTCTTTTATTAAATTGTTTTCAAGTGTTCCTCTTTGACCAAGTACCATTCCCAGGTTAATGGTGCTTTTAAAACCTTTTAATGGTAGTCCTACTCCAAATGTTATGCCATAATCCTTTAAAGCTTCATCATAGATGCGAAGATAGGAGTCGGAATAATATCCGCCAATCCTGTAGTGCACCTTTTTAAAATATCCTCTTAAAGCATTTTGATCGGGAGTATATTCCATACCAAAACGGTATGCTTTTGAATTTTTTAATGAGTCACTTTCACCCAGAATTAAACTTTCACTCCATTGCTGACTTTCGTATTCTGCTGAAATGGAAAGTTTTTTGACAATACCTGTTGAAAGTCCAAAGCCATAACGGCCTGGATAAATAATATCTCCATTGTTGTCTAATCGTTCTAATTCAAAAGTAGGACTTAATAAAATAGTATCTCCAATAGAGGCAGAACTACCCGGAAAATAATTGGTAATACTACTGCTGCGTTTTGTAGTGAGAGATGTTTTGTTGTCGTAAATAGCCCCTAAAGTAAGGAAATATTTATCATTGAAAGTTTCATGATATTGCAGTCCAAAGTTCCAGCCCCCGTCCTTGGTAGTCATTGTATTTTCAACTTTGGTAACAGCAAAATCAGTTTCCACAGGAAAGCTAACTTGCTGGGTGTTATTAATATATCCGAAAAAATATGAATAGTTTATTCCTAAGGAAAGTTTTTCAAAAGCAGTAAATGAGCTTCCCCAGTAAAAGCGGTTCAGACCTCCTGTTCCTGTAAAGTAGTAGTCGATTAGTCCGATATTCGGATCACCTTGCTGATCAATTATTTCGTAACCGACAGAACTATATGGGCTAACACCTATGGAAGCTTTCCACCACTTTGTAATAGGAAAAGCGATACCCAGATGATGCATGTTCATATTGTTCATTCTCGCGCTATACTCATTTGTATTGTAATCGGTACTTGAAAGAGAGAGTCCAAAGTCGAATATAAATGACATGGTATCCAAAGCCGAATAGGATGCAGGATTCAAATAATTAATAGCCAGGTTTGACCTCTGAGCAATACCGGAAGCTCCCTGAGCAATATATTGTCCGTTACCCTGAAGAGCAAGTTCTCCAATTCCAAACCGGGAATATGGTGAATAGGTATTTATCTGAGAAAATAGTGAAGTGCTCAAAAACAGGAGCAATGTTGCTATTAATATTTTGTTAACTGACATTATAATGTAATATTCTGTTTAATCCAAAAAGGTTTAGATTTGAATCCACAAAGATGTGGTTTTTTAATTTTTTATCAAAGAGTTTACTATCGCCACCGGTTAAAATAATCTTTAAATCGGGATACAAAGCCTTAACCTGACCTATATATCCTTCCATTTCAAAGAGAATTCCGTTTACAACTCCCGATACCAGTGCTTCTTCAGTGTTATTAGAAAGTAAATGGGAATTTGAATGTAAATTTACTAAAGGCAGGTTTGCAGTAAATTTATTTAAGGAATGAGCCCTCATTTCAGCTCCGGGGGATATATTCCCTCCCAAAAACTCTCCTTTAGAACTGATAAAATCGTAAGTTATTGCTGTTCCGGTATCAATAACAAGAACATTAGTATCAGGAAACCTGGAATTGGCAGCAGTAACATTTGCAATTCTGTCGTAACCAAGTGTTTTTGGAGATTTATATTTATTTACAATGGGAAGAGAAGTTGTATGATCCAGAATTATGCATTTTTTCAGTTTCTCATCTAAATAATTTTTTAAATCAACCGGTCTCTTTCGGGTAGAGGATATGATCGAATTTTCAATCAAAGGAAATTCAGAGAGTATTTTTTCAAGACTCGCAAGATTTGCTTCTTCAAAGGAATCCAATAACAAAATTTCGTCGACGGAAAAAACCGCCAGCTTAATCTTTGTGTTGCCAATATCCAGGATCAGATTCATAGTAGAAATAATTTGCAAAGGTAATCATAAAGTATTATGATACAATGATTTTCGGGAATTAAAATTGAGATTTAAAAATGTACAGGAAGAATTGAAGGTCAAAAGAATAGTACCGGGAACATAAATTTGGCTAAGCTAAAACACATTCATTATAATATCATTTCCCGTAAGATTGAAATGGCCCGATTTACACTTTCCACATTTTCCACCCTGAGACTCAGCCTGCCGTTTTCTTCTTTCATTTGAACAGATCGGGTTCTTGTCTGTACAAATTGCAGTACTTTTCCAAAAGCAGCCGATTGATAGTAGGAAGAGTCCTGATCGGAAACAAAAAACATAGTCATCTTTTTGTTTTTCAGATTTATTTTCTCAACTCCCGATTTTTGTGCCAGTAATCTTATGGTAACAATATTTATTAAGTCAAGCGATTGTTCCGGAATGGGACCAAACCTATCAAGAAGTCTTTCCCTGAAGCTGTCAAGATCTGCTTCCCTGGTGGCATTATCGAGTTCGCGGTATAGACTGATTCTTTCTGCAATATTGTAAATATAAGTCTCCGGAAACAGCAATTCAAAATCGGTATCTATCAAACAATCAGAAACGTAATCTCTTTCCGGCTTTTTCTTTTCCTCCTCTTCAAACAATTCCTTAAACTCATTATCTTTTAACTCCTGCAAAGCTTCGTTCAGGATTTTATGATAGGTTTCGAATCCAATATCAGCAATAAAACCGCTCTGCTCGGCGCCTAATAAATTTCCTGCTCCACGAATATCTAAATCCTGCATGGCAATGTTAAATCCGCTTCCCAATTCAGAATATTCCTCGATAGCTTTTAATCTTCGCCGGGCTTCCGGTGTATTTAAGTGAAGGGGAGGAGCGAGGAGGTAACAGAAGGCTTTTTTATTCGACCGGCCAACTCTTCCTCTTAACTGGTGCAAATCACTAAGTCCAAAATTCTGGGCATTGTTAATAATAATGGTATTGGCATTTGGAATGTCGAGTCCGGATTCTACAATGGTGGTAGCAATTAATACATCGTAATATCCCTGAATAAAGTCGAGCATAATGCTTTCGAGTTTTTTACCTTCCATCTGACCATGTGCCACAACGGTTCGTACACCTTTATTTGTCCGGTTTATCAAAGCTTCAACCTCAGCAATATTTTGCACCCGGTTATGAATAAAAAAGACCTGTCCACCCCGGGCTACTTCATACTCAATGGCTTCTTTGATAATATCTTCGCTAAAACTGTGAAGTTCTGTAATTATCGGGTGACGATTAGGGGGAGGGGTATTAATGATAGAGAGGTCGCGGGCACCCATCAGGGAAAATTGCAGGGTACGTGGAATAGGAGTAGCGGTGAGGGTGAGGGTATCCACATTCACCTTTACTTCTCTTAATTTCTCCTTTAAACCGACACCAAATTTTTGTTCCTCATCGATAATAAGCAATCCAAGATCTTTGAAAACCACTTCCTTCCCAATAAGTTTATGGGTGCCAATAATAATGTCTGTCTTTCCTTCTTTTAAATTTTTAATAGACTCTTTTTGTTGAGCAGAAGATCGTAAACGACTTATATAGTCAACGTTGCAGGGAAAACCTTTAAGTCTTTCGAGAAAAGTATTGTAGTGCTGAAGAGCAAGAATGGTTGTTGGAACCAATACAGCCACTTGTCGTGAATCGGTCACCGCTTTGAATGCGGCTCTGATGGCTATCTCCGTTTTTCCGAAACCCACATCACCACAAATTAGCCTGTCCATAGGAAATTTGGCCTCCATACCTTCCTTCACTGCTTGTGTTGCGGTTATCTGGTCGGGAGTATCCTCGTAAATAAAGGAGGCTTCGAGCTCTTCCTGCAAATATGTGTCCTTACTAAAACCGTAACCTTCCTCCAGCTTTCGTTTTGCGTATAATTTAATTAATTCAACGGCAATATCCTTGACCTTTTTCTTGGTATTGGTCTTTAATTTTTGCCAGGCGCCACCTCCCAATTTATATATTTTCGGCTGCTCATTATCCTTTCCCTTATATTTGGAAATACGATGAAGAGCATGAATACTTACGTAGAGTACGTCTTTATCTTTATACACCAGGCGAATTGACTCCTGCTTTTTGCCACTTTTTTCTATGGTCTCCAATCCGCCAAAAATCCCAATACCATGATCGATATGAACCACATAATCGCCGGGTTTTAAATCAGTTAGCTCCTTAAAGTTTATCGATTCTTTTCGGGAAAAGCGATCGTGTATTTTATATTTATGGTAACGATCAAATATCTGGTGATCGGTATAAACACAAATTTTGGCATGGTGATCAATAAATCCTTCGTGAAGAATAATATTTCCGGGAATAAAATCGGCCTTCTCATTAATTTCTTTAAAAATATTTCGAAGTCTTACCAGCTGACTCTCATTTTCAGATAAAATGTGAATGGCATAAGCTTCTGACTCATTTTTTAGAATATCATCAACCAATAAATTAAAATTTCGGTTAAAAGAAGGTTGGGGAGAGGTATTAAATTGAATTACTTCAGGGGAATCAGATAGCCAGGGAGTGCCGAATTCAATTTTTTTATAGGATTGAAAATCTTGTATTAATTGTTTTGTATTTGAAATGACGGTTGATTTATCAAAAGCCGGATTCTCTTCAACGATAATGGCTTTTTCATATACCTCGTCAACTTTGTTGAATATTACACCTGAATCATGCATCCAGATCATGGTAGTATCAGGAAGGTATTCGAAAAGGCTGAGACGTTTTGAGTCCTTCTCGCTTTCCCATTGGATATTCGGTATAAGAGTGAATTTTTTGAGCTTTTCGATCGAGAGTTGATTATCGACGTCGAAACTTCGAACAGACTCCACTTCATTACCAAAAAAATCGATCCGCAGCGGGTAGCTGGAAGCAAAAGAAAAAACATCGATAATTGAGCCTCTTAAAGCGTATTGACCGGGTTCATACACAAAATCGACCAGACTAAAATTATACGAAATAAGAAGTTCATGAAGAAAATCACGATCGAGCTTATCACCGGCCTTGATTTCAAAGCTATTCTCATTAAGCACTTTCCGGCTGATTACCTTCTCCATTATAGCCTCGGGATAGGTCACAATAAAGCTCGCAGTTCTTCTTTCACTAAGTCGCTTTAATACCTGAGTGCGGGTTATAATATTTGCTTCATCGGTTTTTTTATACTGAATGGAACGGGCATAGGAAGAAGGAAAAAACAAAGAACGTTCAAATCCATCGAGGGTGGTGAGATCGTTGTAAAAGTAGGCAGCCTCTTCTTTGTCGTTTAAAATAATCAGGTGACTTCCTTTCAGGATGGAAAGAATCTGTTGAATATAAAGTGCTCTCGCCGAGCCCGATAGAGACTTCAGATGTATAACAGAAGTTTTCTCCGCGGCAATTTTTTGTGCGGCAGCAACTATGAGTGAGTTGTTGTTATATAATTTAAGAATTTCCTTCATGCGGCGACAAAAATAATGAAAATGCGTAATAAATTGATTTTGATTGCGATTTTCGGGGGTTTTTTACATTAAGGGGCGGTGGGGTAGGAATACCCTTGCCACCACAGAATGTTTTTGTAGGCTAATTTACGACTCAAAATAATTAATATTTAATATAATGTCTGAAGAAATGCATTTACTACTTGAGGAAGTAATAAAAAGTAAGATTTATGTGATAAGAGGGAAAAAGGTAATGATAGATCGCGATCTTGCTGAATTATACAATGTTGAGACCAGAGTATTAAACCAAGCTGTAAGGCGCAATGAGAAGCGCTTTCCAAAGGACTTTATGTTCCAAATGACTAAAGTGGAAATGGAGAATTGGATATCACAAATTGTGATATCCAATTCTGAAAAGATGGGATATAGGAAGCCACCTTTAGTTTTTACAGAACAGGGTGTAGCGATGTTGTCAAGTGTTTTAAATAGTGAACAGGCCATTTTAGTGAATATACAAATCATAAGGGTATTCACCAAAATGAGGGAGATCCTCTATTTACACAAAGATATCCTTTTAAAACTTGAAAAGCTCGAGAAAAAAGACATTGAGCAAGATGAAAAAATAATATTGATCTTTGAATATCTCAAACAACTTGAAAAATCCAAAAAGAAAGAACTGGATCAGGAAAATCGTCCCCGGATAGGATATAAGCAATCAGAATAGAAATGGCTTCTTGTTTGTTGTCTCAATGGTATCAAACTAATTAAAAATAGTTATAGCAACTAAATATAGTTACATTTGTTATGACAAAAAAAGCTAATTGCTCGCTTCTTAAGTATTCTGTCTGATTTTAACTATACCATAATTGACTCAGATTCCTTTTACCCATGGAGTATATGAGATATTTTTAGAATCCTATCCTACTTCTTCTTATCTTTGCAGGCTTAAACAAAAAACTTCCTTTTATGTATGTCTTCAAATTCGGCGGTGCGTCAGTAAAAAATGCGGAATCCGTAAAAAATCTTGCCAAAATTCTTCAGAAATTTAGTGAAAATATTGTAGTTGTTATATCTGCAATGGGAAAAAGTACGAATGCGCTTGAACAGATTGCCGACTTTTTTTTCACGGGAAATCAGGTTGAACTTAACAAATCCTTCGATGATTTTAAGAATTTCCATTTTTCTGTTATGAAAGATTTATTTGTCGATTCTGAACATTCGAGCTATAAGAAAGTGAATGAAGTTTTTGAAAAAATGCAGTTAAAAATTTCAGGAAAGGCAAGCTTGAACTATGATTTTGATTACGATCAGATCGTTTCCTATGGCGAAATATTGTCGACTTTAATTGTTTGTGAATATTTGAAAGAGATTCGTATTAAGGCAGAATGGATGGATATTAGGGAATCTTTGAAAACAGACAATAAATACCGGGAGGCAAAGGTAGATTGGCAGAACACTGAAATGCTGATGAAACAAAATTTTCTGTTTGAAGGCAAAGATATTTTAGTGACACAAGGTTTTTTGGGCTCCACCATCAATAATTTAACAACTACACTTGGTCGGGAGGGATCTGATTATACGGCAGCAATCATCGCTTTTGTGCTGGAGGCTGAAAAAGTAATAATCTGGAAAGATGTTCCGGGAGTCCTGAACGCCGATCCAAAGTGGTTTGATGACACGGTGTTATTAGAGAAGATTTCATACAAAGACGCCATTGAACTGGCCTTTTATGGAACCAGTGTTATTCACCCTAAAACCATTCAGCCTCTGAAGAAAAAGTCGATTCCCCTTTATGTAAAATCATTTATTGAACCCGATCTAAGTGGCACTCTGGTTACAAATCATGATTACGACACACTAATTCCGGTTTTTATTTTTAAGATGAATCAGGTTTTGATTAGTATCTCTGCCCGCGACCTGTCTTTTATAGCTGAAGATTATATGGAAATTATCCTGGGTGCTTTTGCCCGTAATGGATTGAATATTAATCTTATGCAAAATTCAGCCACTTCCTTTCAGATTTGTGTAAACAACGACAGGAATCGCATCGACAGGATTGTGGCAGAACTGGGCCAGCAATTCAATATTGAATGGGAAAATGCTCTCGAATTGGTAACCATCAGATATTTTGATGAGCAAACTATTGAAAGGGTTACTGTTCAAAAAGAGGTTATTCTGGAGCAAAGAAATAAAACTACCGCCCAAATGGTAATGAGGAATTGCTGAGTCGTGGCATGCCACAACTCAACAATTTCAGTTTCTAATCAAAAAACTTATTCTGGAAAAAATTCACAGCCAGAAAGCCATAAATTCCGGTTATCAGAATTACAGTAAAATCAATAAGGTTTCTTTTTAGTTTAAATCCGTTTTTTCTAATAATGGTATAGTGAATTGCCATCAACAATACATTCAATATCAACCAAAGAAATCCTTTTGTTCTTTCAAAATAAAAGTTAACAAAGCTTGAGTTAGCATCTGTCATCCTGATTTCTGCAGGAAAAATAAAGGCAGCGGCTTTTCCTGCTTTTGTTTCAGAGAGGGCCGTCCATGAATCGTAATACTGATCAACCTTGTTGTACTTATCATCAAGAACGGTTATATTCAAATAATTTGGTCCTTTTAAAGTGATGGTATAATTAAACAGATCCCCATAAATTCTCAACTCTTCAATCTCAGGATTAAAATCTTCTACAGGCCATTTTATTAATTCATAATCATCCTGGGTAAGAATATACAATTCGTTTGCATCTGAAATCAGATAACTATAGTATTTCCTGTCCTTAAAGTCAACACATTCAATACGTTTGAATTTCAGACCTTCGGGTACGTCAACTTTTTTCACATAAGGTTCGCCTTCAACCATTTTAACGTGAAACATCTGATCTGCATCATCAATCACAATATAACCTTCATCGATGGTTTTTCGGGTGGTTGGCAGACCTGCAATCATTTTTGAAGGGAAAACAAATCCTCGATTGTTCAAAACCGTAGTAAACATTTGGGTCTTCCTCTCATCTACTTTATTTGAAGAGGCAATAACAAATTCCATGCGTTCTTTAATACGAAAATAATCCAATGGCATTTCAAGATTAGCACGTCCCGATTCTGATTCAAAAAGAGGGTAGAGTCCGGGATCAGGTGCATTTTTATACAGAGGTCTGTACCTGTAAGAAGATTTGGTTCTGCTAATTTCGTGAACATCCATGGCTACTCCTTTAATAGTATCAGGCATGGTTCCATTAATAAGCAACTGTCTGATATAGAACAAAGGCAGTTTCAATTCAAATTCATCTCTGGTATAAATGTTTCCTTTTGTATCGGTACGAATGAATTCCTGGTCATAATATTGGATCATAAAACCATCATCAATACAGGAATACATAACAAGGGGAGCCTGTATGGGTTTTTCAAAAGCCAGCCAGTAGAGTTTTGGTATGGCTACGGCAAAGGCAAGTATGGTAATAAATACGAGTATATATCTGCTTATTTTTTTCATCTGGGTAGTTTATTTTATTATTCTTTTTAAGAAGCTATTCATTAAAACGTTACATTTCTCCTTTTCTGAATCTGTATGCCGAGAATATCAATGAAATACTGATTAAGAGGGTCAGAATGATTAATTTAAAATTAACCGGGCTGTAGCTTCCCGCAATACCGCCTTCGAAGAACAAAAGCAAAAACGATGCAGCAGCAATAAAGTAAAGGGCACGGTATTTCCAAATAGCTTCAAGAATAACCAGTGCAGCAAGAAAATAGGCTGCCAGTCCGGCTAAAAACCACGGTAAAACCGAAATAATGGCGGCATCCACTATCTCCTTTCCAAAGTAATGACTGCTCATTATACTAAAAAATGAAAATATTAAGCCAAAGCTCACTACCAATCCGAAAGTGCCATACCCCAGCATAATCAAAAGAATTTTGTCTTCGTTTATCGGAAGATGAAAGGTGAGCTTAATTCGTTTATCCATTATTTCAGGAATATACTGTATAAGTGCAATGGTTAGTCCTATTAATAGTGGAACGAACTTTAAACTTTTAAAATACAACTGATTTTGAAAAAGGATAAGATACCAATATTTGTTTGCCCCGTTAAATGTAATATTATGTTGAACTTTTAGAAAAATATTTCCAACGGCCAACAAGCCAATTAGGCTTAATAGAATAAGAAACCACTTGGTTTTTATCCACTCTTTATAAAAAACTGATTTATACATAATTTTAATATTTACCGGTTAAACCTATGAACGCATCTTCTAAACCCATTTTTATCTCGGTAAAATTATCCACTGAGATATTATTTTTCTTTAGAAAATCCTTTACGAAGCTTTCCGATTCATAGGTAAATAATTCTATTTCTTTGCCTGTGGTTTCGAGATTGACAACAAAATCCTCTTTCGACAGATCAATCCCCGGACTATTCAATTTAAAATTAAACTGTTTGAAATTGCCCATAAAATCGCCAATGGAACTTTGTGCCAGTACCCTGTTGTAGTCCATTATCAAAACATCATCGATAAGTCTTTCCATATCCTGAACAATGTGAGAAGTGGCAAAAATGGTTTTATTCTCAGCTTTTGCATAGGTACGGAGATAATCGATAAACAGTCTTCTGTATCCCGGATCCAGACCCATGGAGAAATCGTCAAGAATAAGTAAATCGGGCTCCTGAGCAAGTATAAGTCCTAAGGCAACCTGTGATTTCTGTCCGCACGACATGGTCGAAATTTTCTGCTTGGGAGTTACCTTTAACTTTGACATAAGTTCCCAGTAGGGTTCATTATTCCATTTGGGATAAAATCCGGAATAAAACTTTTCTATCTGATGGATATCCATAAAAGCATATTGTACATGCCCTTCAATAAGGAATCCTATTCTGCTTTTGGTTATAGGACTAAGATTCTGCGTGTTTTCACCAAATATTAAACATTCACCTTCCCGTGGTTGCAGAAAACCGTGCAAGATATTAATGGTTGTTGTTTTTCCTGCTCCATTTTTCCCCAGCAATCCCAGAATACTACCTTCCTTAACATTGATGTTTAGGTTTTCGTAAACAAGTTTTTTGCCATAATAATGGGTAAGGTTTTTGCATTCTATCACATTACTCATAAGCTGTTTATTAAAAAATTACACCTGTACTAAAATTGTATATTGTTCTGTTTAAATCATTTTCTCCACTATATAAATCTATGGTGGAGTTAAAGAAATATTTATCGAATAGTTTATTTAAAGACCTTTCGTAAGAAAGCTTTAGGGAAAGAGCATTAAAATCGCTGCTAAGAAAATTCAGATCTGGTATTAATAGTTTTTCAGTAATGAAGTTTCCCTCTCCGTAATTATGACTAAAGCCAAGATTCTTTTTGTGTTTTATGCCGGTAGCCAGTGAAATAATATTCTTTTTCAGATAAAAGGATTTATCCAAGTCAAGCGATAATATCACGTTTTCATAAGCATCGTCTCTGTCGGGAACATAATAGGCCTGTTCAAATGAATAATAATTTGCAGCAAAATGAATTTTATAATTTTGAAGAAATTCTTCCTTCATTTTCAGGTAACTATACGAAAATTCTGCATCCTTCAGTGAAGAATAATATTTTTCTTCAACACCATAGGTCAGCCAGTCAACAGCTTCTGTTTCACCAAAAACTTCCAGTCGCTGAATGATTTCAGATCCCAGCATACTATTTATCCTAGCCTTTACATTAAAACTATGTATGGAGGAATTATTGGTAATTTTTGTTGTATTGTATAGTTCTATGCTTATGCCCTCAAGTTCCGAATCGTTTTTTATATACGACCAGGAAGCATCTCCCGCCTTTCGGCCATCGTCTGCCGTTTCATCAATGTAGAGGAATCGCGTTCCAAACAATGAATTTATTTTCCCTGAATTATAATTTATTTGTGCTTCACCTCCCATGGAATTCCGTTTGTATAATCGGTTAAATGAGGCCGCAACATGATAGGTATATGAGTCTAAACCATGAAGTTGAAAAAAGGCCATTTGGGTGTTTTCTTTTATTATTTCAACCTCAATATCCTCATTATAATAACTATATAGCATATTAAGACCAAGGTTTAGCTTCGAAAATGAAAAAAGTAAGCCTTGTGAGAGTGAAAGATTCAGCACTTTATTTTTTGGCCGCGGATCTCTGTTTTGTGAGGCCAGGCCAACATTTAAATCAGCTGAGAAACCCCAGTTAATATTTTTAAACAATGGAGTAGCTAAATCACCTCTGAGTGTAAAAAATTCCCTGTCGATTTCATCATTCCCAATGGTGTCGATGAGCAAAAACGGAGTACCCCGATAGGGATTATTTATATTTGAATAGAAAACACCTTTTTCAAGACTTTTATCGTAGGAAAAGGTTCCGAAGTAAAAGGTATTGTCTTTTTTCTTATATCGCTCTGTCTGAAAACTGTAATTACCAATATTCTCGCCTTGCTGTATTCTTTTGTAATCTCCATTTTCCCCATGGTAGGCCAGATTCATCCTGCCCGGAGAGATATCCGGATTTAAAACCAGACCGGCCGGATTGCTACTCATTAACCATGGGTTGATTATCCTGATCAGATCAAAAGAGTTTAACGAAACAGCATTGATACTGTCAGAAACCTGAGCATTAGAATTCAGCACACTGAATAATAACAGGAATATATATATAAGCTTATTATTCATATATCCATGGATTAGGAACAACATCCTTTATAAAATCTTCAGTGGAATTATTGGTATCCTGATAAACAACTCTGCCGTCAATTATTTCTTTCACTTTCCTTCTTACACATAAACCTGATTTAGAACCGGCTATAACATAGGTATAACCGGCATCGAGTTCCACAGGAAACCTTTTATATATAGCATGAGCTTCATCCCATGTAACTTCAACGGCATCAAGAATGTATTCGTTGGGCACCTTCCCGTAATATCGTGTACTGGTTAACTCCTCCTGAATTAAATTATTTTCAATAAAGGTTTTTCGGGCTTCTGCATCCCCGGGTATTAATGCAATAGCTATTGCACTGCCACCTCTTGTATGGAAAACTATATCAGACCCCCTGAAGGTAAACAGGTTTTCAATTAAATTTGCAGCATAAGGGGCGTCAACATCGCCTCCCGTTGGCGATTCTACCCAAAATTCAAAATCTGCATACATTAGATTAACCGGACTAAGAGGATTTCCCAGAGAGTCATCCTGATGGTTTATGCCATCTCTGGCTAAAACGATGCTGGAGCCGGGTGGAACAGGTACATCGCTACCCTCACCGGGTATTGTCCAGATCATTCGGGCAACAATAGTGTCTTTTAAAAAAGTCCAGTAGTTTTCTTCCAATGAATACGATTCATGTTCAATAAGCGATATACCATCGGCATACTGCATCAGTGAAGAATTATTGTAGATTTCGACAAACTGATCGGATGAGTAAGCTTTACCGGCTGGTGTTAAACAACCGCTGTAATAGTATTCTTTAATTACAAAGGCATTGGTTTTGCTGACGATTGGAATTATGGTATCTGAAAGTGGAGAGAAAATATCAATTAATTTATATCCGTTTAAATAATAAGCCGTACCGCTTTCACTGTATGAATGTACAACAGTGGCACTATAAAAGCCAGGTTCAATTTTGTCAAAAAAAACTTCTCCCGTATTTAGCGTATATTCTGTTAAGGAATAATTCTTGGTAAGATTTGACAAGACTACTTTAGCACTATCTCTGAACTCTAAAGGGACTTCTTCACTGAATTCAATCTTTAGTTCTATCGAATAGCTGTTGAAATCAGGCTCCTTCATTTCACAGGAACTGAAAATAAAAAGGAGAATTAATGTTTTTAACAAGCTTTTAGTTTTCATTTATTCCGGTTTAAAGGTTGAATTTAACTTCAGCTCCAAAATATATGGATGGATTCCTTCTGGTATAGCTTTCCGATCTTACATACTGATACATTGGTCTGTAATTAAGAAAGTTATTTACAAAAAGACTTAATTTCATTTTATCCGCAATCTCTTTTGATAGTCTGAAATTGGCTAAAAACAGGGGCGGCATTATTTCAGTTAAGTAGTAAAAATCACTCCTTTCATCCACATATCTCATAAAATCAGGATCGGTTCGCATTTCATCGGTAAATTCAATGGTGTTTCCGTCTTTATCAAAAAGATAAAGAGGAGCCTCATCATAGTATGGATAATAATACTTATCGAACCAAATCATCTGAATAGTTGTGGAAAGGATCATCCTTAAATGTGGAATCTGACTTACCATTCTCAAGCTGGTATTCAGTCTTTCACTAATCTTACTTTCACCGGCTGGATAAACCCCGATATTAGAGTATTGAACGCTTGAGGCGCTACTTGGCAGATAATTATAATCGATAGTACTATAAAACCGGGTAGTTTTTAGCCAGGCTCCATCGAGGGTGAAAGATGTATATAAAGATTTTATTTTTCCGAAATTAAAACTGAATTCAACTCCGGATTTGATCGTTTTCTGATTATTTATGGGTGATGAGTAAGAAATGATATAGTCATAATACTCAATGGGTAACTTCGAAATATCGGGCTTTTCTCCAACGGGTATGCTATCTGTAAGGTATTTATATCCATTTATAAATTCGTAAACAGATTCAAACTCATAACCATTGGTGAGATTCTCTTTAAATGCAGTAATATTTCCTGAGACAGAGCCAATTGTAAAATCCATTCCAAGTTCTTTTTTAAGATTCTCATAGGGTTTTAATTCAGGATTTTCGGTATTGAAACTCATGGAATTGAAAACGGCTGTATTGATGTTTGGATCAGCAACATAAAAGTCTAATACAGGTAGGTCATAATAAGCTTTATCGGGGTACAGATAGACCAGTGAAGGCGATTTATACGTCTTTCCGATTCCAAAATTGAAGCTAAGCAGATCGAAGACCTGATTGTTTCTTTTATTAAGCAGATTATACTGAATATTAAACCGGGGCTCGAAATAAAATCCTACTTCACTCGAAAATAATCCTGAGGGTTGGTAGTTATTTAAGCGTGCGCCTCCCTGAATGCTAAGATTTGTTTCTTTTATGGGAACGATAAGCTTGTCTTCCAGATATAATGAAAAATCCTGTAAACTGGGTATATCTTTGAAGGAGCGCGGACGACTGCTACGGTTTGAAATAAAGGGAGGATTGGCGATATTGTAAATTTGTCCATCTCCATAGTTTCCATTCATACTATATTCTCCGCCGAATAACAATTTATTGATTATCCCGTTTTCAAAACTCATGAACTTATCGTAAGTAATCTGGGCAAAAACATCCACAGGTTTTCCGTCTATGGTTAATTCTGTAAGCTGTTCTGTGGGCAGAAATATTCCGTAATTTTCACCATCCACTAAGGATAAGGATATCGCTTCCACGCCACCACTTGATGTGCGATACATTTTTTGGTAACTTTCCTGATGTGAATAGGATAAGGAAAAAGTATATTTTAAGTTTGAGATGAGTTTCTTTTTTAAATCCCAGGAACCATAAATATTTAGTTTTACCCCCTGGTCTTCTGTGCGATATTCTTCATTTGCAACGAGTGCATCGGGATCTGTTTTTTCATTATCAATAGTACCGAAATAACTCAGCTTGGTATTGAAGGAAAGTGGGGTTGAAGCTTTCAAAAACACATTAGAATAGGCTATTTGACCTGTAGCCCTTTTAAAGCCTTTGTATTTGCTTGTAACATCGGCAAAGGATGAAACATAGTCGAAATCGAAATTCAGGAAACTGTTGGTTGAAGGAATCTGAATACCCTTATTAAATGCAATTTCTTTAATATTGGGATCTGTTTTTAATTTAATGGCGTAGGGGCTTTTTCCGGCTTTTGTAGTTACTACCACTGCCCCAGAAGTAAGATTACCATAAACAACAGAAGGTATCCCTTTAATCACTTCAACCGATTCGATATTATTGGTTGAAATTTGCCTTAAGTCAACACCTGTGCCAACAACAGTAGTAAAACCATCCTCTCTGGATGAAGTTGTTGAAAAGGTCTGAAGATTAGCGTCGTTTGAAATCGGGGAATTGTCAACGATAATTGAAACCCCCATGGCAGTATTATCATCCGTACCTATTTCGCGCATTGAAATCTGCTGTGATTTTGAGAGGTCGGGATTCTCTGCTATATTACCCGGCAATAATTGCATGATATCGTTCAGGTTGGTTGCCTGAACATATTCAATGGCCGCACTCCCAATATTGGTGGTTGTAGTAATATTGCTGCCTTTTTTAGCCAGAACATTTACTTCCTCCATATCAAAAGAAGTAGGAATCAGATTAACAAGTATCTCCTGATTGGCGGCATTATTTAAATCTACCGATGAGGAGTAAAGCTCGTAACATAAACACCGAACCTGAAGCGTATAAGTTTGTGAAGCAATGTTCTTAAATTCAAATATCCCTTTATCATTGGTTACCGTCCATCGCTCAAATTCCTTCAGATTAACAGCAGCGCCAATAATAGCCTCGCCTGTTTTTTTATCGACGACTTTACCTGTAATATTTACTAAATCCTGGGAAACCCCATTGAAGAAGTATCCAAAAAATAGTAAAAGAAATAATATTGAAGCACGGCTATTCATAAAATTTTAGTAATGTTTAGAATATTAATTCGGTACTAAAAGAAGCTGTTCAAAATGTATTAAATAATTTTAAAGTAGATGTTATTTTTCTCTGTGCCCCTCTGTGTATACTCTGTGAAGCTCAGTGTAACATTTTTTTAAGAATTACACAGAGTTTCACAGAGTTTCACAGAGGATACACAGAGGATACACAGAGTCTTTTTGGACACACCATATTATTCTTTAATAAACTTTTTCGTTTTTACTGTACCATCCTTCTCATAGAAAGAAATAAAATAGATGCCTTTTTCAAATGCACTTAAGTTTATTTCCATCCGATTAGTATCAGAATCACTGCTGAAAACAGATTTACCAATTATCGATACAATGTTTATTCTATTAACATTATCCAGATTAGTAAGGAAGAGTTTATCAGCAGCAGGATTTGGATACAGCGTGATGTTTCCAACCAGATTCTTGGGAGTATTAACGAGTTTTGTAACGGTAACCACCCAGGCCTGAGTAGTTGTTCCATCTTCTGCTTTAACAGTATAGGTAACAGGATTTGTAAAGTCCTGAGCAACTCCTGAAGCAGGGCTTACTGTGGCTCCTTCTGAAAGTGTAATGGTTGGGCTCAGGTTTGTAAGATTTGTACCTGTGGCAACCTCAATGGCAACTGTATGTGCACCTGCATCAATTATAGCATCTCCGGTTTGTTCAGCGAGAACAAAGGTCAGTATATTAGCCTCTGTATTGGGTGCTTTCAATTCGCTGAGTGCGATTTTATAGAGATTGCTTTTTGCCAGTGCAACAAGAGAATCGTTTAAAACTCCCCCAATGCTCCAGATGGAAGATCCGGGATAGCAATTTATCCAACTTTCACCCTTATCCCAGCTCAGTTTTGATTTTGTAGATCCGCCGAGAACGATATAAGAATTTTCATCTAACTTGTAAAAATCGCTGCCACCTTCTATTCCCACGAACTTTTTATAGCTCGCACCTCCATCATAGGTAGCATACACACCATTGGTTGAAGTTTGTACAAACCACTCGTTTTCATCAATATAGATAAGATCATAAATGAAAATGGTGCTGTCGCCACTTACGGTAATAACTGTTGGGTATAAATCGGTAAAAGTGGCTCCACCATCATTCGTTCTGAGTAAAATAGTATTCCCAGCGATAAAGCCATTATTTTCATCTAAAAACTTAATGGAGTTTACATACCTTGATCCAAAATCTTCTGTTAAAGAAACCCAGGTGCTTCCGCTGTCTGTTGATTTAAATACTCTGGAATGGTATTTTTTGTTTGCCTTTCCGGCGGTTGTATCGTTCCAGGTAACATAAACATATACGGTGTTCGCGTTGGTGCACTCAATTTCAGTAGGACTCAGACCATAGCAACCTGTCATATTCGGATTTAAGGAAGGGTCGGTACCTTCGCCGATAGTTCCCACATCAATAAGCTCCCAGGTATTCCAGTAGTCAAGTGATTTATAAATCAAACCATGTGCATAATAATCTTCATATATGGAACTTGTTGGATAATCCAACTGTAAAAATCTACGGGTGCTCGTGTAAGAGGCTTCTCCTGAAGTGCTTACGGCAGAAAAATCGTATTCTGCACCATAAACAAAAAGTTCAGGTAAATCATCTTGTTCCCAATTTAATCCGGCATCGGAAGTAACCTGAAATGCCCCTCCGTTTCCAACAATTATTGCATTATTTGCATCGATAATGTGCATTTTCTGTAAATTGTTTCCATCGCTTAATGTCTGGGAAGTCCATTTTGAGTTTGAAGCAATTATATCTGATACAGCAATTTTATATACCTTGGATGTTGCAAGGCCATATAGCGTGTCGTTAAATACCCCGCCAATTTCATAACATACGGCACTTGGATAGAAAAGCGTCCAGCTTAAGCCCCCATCAACAGTTAATGCTGATCTGGCTGAACTTCCTAAAGCCAGCATTACCGATTCGTTTATAATATACAAATCATTACTTCCTTCAGGTGCCCCGTTTCCAAGTTTTGTAAAAGTGGCACCCATATCAACCGTTTTATATATACCATTGGTTGAAGTTACCACATAAACCTCTGATTCACTTACAATGGTAAAGTCATTAATGAAAACAGTATTGTCACCTCCTGTAACAGCAATGAGGTTGGGATAAATATCGGTAACAACATCGCTTCCGGCCACAGTCTTGAGTAAATGATTACTGCCCCCAAAATAAATGGTTGAAACAGCAAGTTCAATGGCCATAGGATAGCTGTCATTATTGGTTATACATACCCACGATTCTCCACCATCGACCGTTTTAAAAACCCCCGCATGACTGGCCCGGTTTTCCATAACCTGATCGAAATAATACCATTCAATTCCAAGCAATGCAGTATTGTCATCTATTACTTCTACAGCCCTGAAATGCTGGGAATAGCATCCCGGAGCATTCGGACTAAGCAATGGATCTTCAATTCCCTGTCCGATCTTCGAGATATCAAATACCGACCATGTTGAACCATTATCAATAGTTTTAAGCAGAACACCTTCTGCATAAACATCTAATTCACCATCTGTTGGATTGTTAATAACCTGCTCGTCACCGGAACAGGCATAACCAATGCCATTGGCATTAATACTGATATCAACAAAATCGAAGCTTGGATCTAATAACCTAACCTCATCCCAGGTGATGCCAAGGTCGGCCGATTTTCTAAAGGTTCGGCCATAACCTGCCAGGATAGTGGTAGTGTCGTTAACAATATTCATTTCCTGCAAATTATTATCAGGACTGATTTCTTGGGTGTGCCAATCAAAACTAACTTGTCCAAATGCAGAATACGAAAGAAAGATTGCGAAAATCAGGAATGTAGAAATTTTCATAGCTTAAGTTTTTAATTTAACTAAATGCATATTTAATATTTGGCCAGGGCTTTGTATACAAGTTGGCCAGTATTTATTTTCTGTCAATCAAAGTGCCTTCTTCATTAAAATGGAACATATTTGCTACTCTTGATGTGGTTCCATCGGTATAAGAGATGTTTAAAGTGTCCATATTTATCATCTCGAAAATCTGCTCAGAATTTGTCATGGAATCAACAAAAGAGATTTCTATCATTTCCCTGAAGTCATCGCTTAATGATGTTTTTAATTCGATAACACCCTTATCATTTGAAATGTGACTTACAAGGTATGCAAGACGTTTGCTGAATTTTCTGTTTTCTCCCATTTCCACACTATATACTTTCACCACTGTACTATCGTAGGTATCGTAGTTGTTGAAAGCCATTTTATATGGATCAAACAAAAGACTCATATATTCTCCAATGGAAATAATTTCTGACTTTATATCTCCCATTACCTCATAATTTAACTCTTTGGTAACATTTTTTTCTCCCGATTGATAGGTCAGTGACTCCGATTCCAGAATTTCAATTAACTCCTTTTCATCTATTATGGTGCTGTCGGGGAAATATATTTTAATAATAATAGGACAACCGTATTCTGAAATAAGACCTAAGGCTTCTGTTTTCTGCTGGAGGAGTACAGAAAGATAATTGAAATCGTAGGTATCGAAGAAATTTTCTAATAATACCGTTTCAACCTTAACTTCCTTAACATTTTCTTTTAAACTACGCAGAGATACCTTTGAAGGGGTAAATATTATCTCTTCAATTTCGAGTTCGGTAAGAATAGTAGGATCGTAATACACATCAACCTTATTATCACCAACAAATGTGGCAACACCATATACTCCCTTTACTCTTTTCATTTTAGCAGCAAAAGCAGAAGAGCTTCCGAAGCATTTAATATTTTTCAATCCTGAACGGGAATAGGTTTGTGAATTGGCCATTTCCTCCGGACTGAACCATTTCTGGTCTATGGTAGGTATTTCCCAAACCGATTGAAGCAATAAACCAATTGCAAATAAAGCAGCAATTGCAATGGGAGGAAGCCATTTTAGGTTTTTCTTCTTATTTATCTGAATGGTGTCTTTTTCAGGACAAACCAGAATACACTCGCTGCATAGATTACAATCGACATCGTTTACAACCTTTAGTTTAGCCACGTCAATATTCTGCGGACATTTTATCGAGCAGAGCTGACAGCTGGTGCAAGTATCCTCATTACGTGTAATTTTTGCAATGGGGAATAAGCGGCTTTTCTGACCCAGCAGTTCAATAATATACCCGCCCACACTTGCAATACCTAAAGGCCAGGCGTAATGTACAGGTACATCAAATAATAATAAAGCTATATATATAATAAGTACAGCTACAAAAAAGCCGGTGAATTTGAAGATATTGGAAATGGCTCCCAGAGGACAAAGGTATTTACACCAGAATAAACGAATAAAAATAGAGCCCAAAATTACTATGGCAATGGCAAGACTTGCATAGAGAGCAGTAACATCCATGTCATATCCCGAAACTATGGCATAAAACGGATCGTATTCTTTGCAAAACAATTCATTTGTTTTGAAGGTAAAATATAAGGTGATAAAAAGCAGTATATATTTTAAAGAACGAAGTACTTTATCCAAAACACCTTTAATTGTGATTCTGATTTTCAATTTATCACCCAATGTACCAAGCCATTCACTTATGGTTCCAATGGGACAGATATAGGCACAAAACAATTTACTAAAAAGAAAAACACCTAAAATAAGCAATACCCCCATAACAATCTGAGTGCTTGTCATGGTACAAGCCAGAGACTGGTTAAGCAAATAACTTCCAATAGCCTGAATTCCACCAAAAGGGCAATAGGCTTCAAAATCGGCAATGAAATCATCCTTAAAGAATGCCAGCAATGCTAAATAAACAACAGCCAAAATAACACTCCATTGTATGGCGATTCTGGGCCAGTTAGTAGTTTTTTTCTTTTTCATAATTATTTTTTATAGCTATAGTGATCGTATATCGAATTCAGAATAATCAACTTTTAAATGATGGATATTATAATATTCAGTGAGAGGATCCTGTTTCTTTTGAAGAATTGAGTCTAAACTTGCATTCCGTCCAAAAACATGTCCGATAAAAACCCCAAATAAAATGGCAGCCGCAAGCTGCAGATATCCGGAAATATTCCATTTTCGAAGCTTAATTTGTTCGGTTTGTTTTTTCCTTTTCAATATTCGCTCTGTCATGCCATCAGGAACTTCAACAATTTCATCAAGGATGGCCATGGTATCATTTACTTTTGAATACAGTTCATTACATCTTGGGCATTCCTCAAGATGATTCCTGAATTCTTCATTCGAAAAATCAAGATTAATATTCTTATATATTTGGTTACAGTTCATTTGATGTATAGTAAGACGCCAAAGGAAAAATTATCTGGCGCGAAAACATAAATATTTTTATTAATAATAACATCAGGTATTTGGATTGACTTATTTTTTATCACTTATAATCTGATTGCGCCTGTCGCATTCCGCTTTATTGCAATATTTACACTGCTCTTCCATCTCCATCATTCCAATCAATATTTTATTAAGCAATTCCTCCTGATCTTCATCGCAAATGCTTTTGATATTTATGAAATGTTTTATGGTTTGCCGCTTAATTCCGGTATGAATTTTACCAATTTTTGTTGCCAGGGAATCTAATTTCTCTGGCGATGGATTTTCCTGGGTTAATTCATAAAGAAGTTTAAATTGCTCCTCACATTGCATGTCCAGTAGTGCCTGATACGATCTGAATATTTTCGCATCGAGTTCTGATATGGTCCTGTATTGCTCAGGGGTAAGATTTAATTCTTTTTTTAAGAATTCATCAGAACTGAATTGATCATTGACAATTTTAGTGCTCGTCCCCTTATTCATCCCAATTATAGTTGTAATAGCAGAGACGTTTATGACTAATAAAAAGATATTCAGCCATTTTGTAATTCTATGTCTTTTTTGTGTTTCCATTGTTTAACTATTTTCAAAATAAGTTATCAGGGATTTTCGTAAGGATGTTTTTGCTCTGTAAATTAAAGATTCCACAGCAGCCTGGGAAAGATCCATTAATTTACAGATTTCTTTTTGTGAATGGCCCTCAAATTTATGCAGCAGTATTACTTTCTTTTGATTCTCGGGCAATTGATCGATAACTTTAAAAAGTTCGACAGAAGCTTCTTTTTTTTCTAAAATATTCTCGGGATTCTCATTAATGGAATGAATATGATTTTGTTCCAGATGATGAATAGAGTCATTAAAATCATCATTTGAAGAGGCTTTTGCAGGATTTTTCTTGCGAATAAAACTTATACATTTACTGTATGAAATCTTAAACAACCAGCCAGACATATCTTCAGAATTTCTGAGATGTACTAAGGAACGGTGCACTTCAAGGAATACATCCTGACACAAATCTTCTGTGTCAGAATGGTTTTTGAGAATACGATAGCAGGTATTGTAAACTAATCTCTGGTACTTTTTTATTAAAAGACTAAAGGCATCATCATTATCAAGAAGAATTTTTTCAATTAATTCTTTATCATTCATCTGGCATTCCTCATACGAGAATTTACTAAAAATTGAAAAAGCTGGAGAATACTCAAAAACCGTTAAGAAACAAGGTAGATTTATTTCAGCTGAGCCTCCAATAAAGCCTTGGTTAAAAAATCTTCAGCTTCTTCCATGGTTTTAAAAAGGTCACCTTCAGTTTCCCACCAGGTTTCCCCGTTGGAAATTCCCAATTTATTACAACCTTCAACCTCTCTAAGGTTTATATCCTCTAGAGACTTCATTTTAATACTGTCGCTTTTTATTCTTATTACCTTTGCTTTTATAACCTGGCCTTCCTGCATAACTCCATTGCCATCGATAATAGCCAGGATGCCGTAGCAGGTTAATCCCTCTTCTATCCAATCGCCAACTCTTTTTGAAAGTTGTTCGTTTAGTTCGGCAGATTCTTCAACATATTCATAAATTTCTTCAGAATTTGCTTTATTGTTTGAATTGCAGCTAATAAGAAAAGCAAATACAGCGATGGTAAGTAGTGAAAATACGTTCTTCATATATTTTAGTTTTTATTGTTCAATACTAATAGACGCAAAAAATATAAAAAACCAGCGCACCTTTGGTAAATCAATAAGCTGCATTAAAATATATAGCTTATAGAATTTAGGCTTACAACTGCGAAGGCAAAAGTCTTTCAGATTGTTAGATCATTCCGCAATTTTATTAAAAATAGTAATTAGAATCAATATTTTTTAAGGAGTATTGCCGGGTTAAACCTTACAACCTCTTCACCGTCTTTAACTAATAGACTGTTAGTATCAGTTCGCGTGCAGCGCAGCAATCGAATTAGGGTTTATATGTTTTGCCTGAAAACAATAATATCCTTAAAATCCTGCAACAGATAAACCAAAAATGAAATTTGTTTTAAACCTTTTTTAAAAAAATGATCAAATAGATAATTATTAATTCAAATAAGAAGGGTAACATGAAAAAAATAATTTTGCTTTTGCCTCTTGTCATGACCGGTCTGCTGATGTTTGGGCAGGAACAATTTTCAGTGGAGTCTGAAACTGAGAAAACAAACGAGTTGGGTGCTGGTATTGGGATGTCGTATATTAAAAATGAAGGGCTGTGGGCTCCCGGTTTTCATTTACATTACGGTAAAAGTATTGACAAAAAACAAAGGATTTCAATAGGTGCAGGACTGGAATTTTTGTTGGATGAACATGTGCATACTTCGGTTGTTCTTGCACTTGGTTATAATATAACTCCTTGCTTGTATCTGGGCTATGGTGTGGGAATTGATCCGGCTATAATCTTTGATGGTGACAATAAATTTAAATTTGATCAACATCTGGAACTTGCCTATGAGTTTGATTTAGATTTTATTCATTTAGGCCCCATGATTGAGTATGGTTTAAGTAAAGAAGATCAGCACTATATGCTGGGAGTTCACGGAGGCTTTACATTTTAAAACACAAAGAATCATTCAAAGCAATAATAGCCTCCTTATAATTCTCTCTTGGAATGACAAACTGGATATTCACCTGCATAAGTGAAAGTGATAATGCAGAGATGTTAATCTTTCGATTGGCAAGGGCAGTTGTCGCTGCTGCAATTACACCCGGACGTCTTACATTGGTGCCAATGGCGCAAACCAGAGCGCATTCCTGAGTTCTGACCTGAAAATATCTGGTTTTTAAATCATGTAAAAGACTTTCTGAAGCATCTTTTTCCCAAATTACCTGAGTAATTGAATTGGCGTTGGTCGATTTTAAGATATAACTCACCCGGTGTTTTTCAAAAATATCCATTATTCCTTTATCGAATCCTACACTTCCTACCATCATAGGATCGTGAACTTCAATGGCCATAACTTTATCAGTACCGGTAATAATTTCCACCTTTGAATTTTCATTTACATAGTCTCTGGAGATTACTGTTCCGGGATGCTCCGGCTCGAAAGTGTTTTTAACCCTTATGTTAATATTGGCTATCTCAAGAGGTTTTGAGGCTTTGGGATGAATAGCTTCCATCCCCACATCGGCAAGTTGATCGGCTACATTATAATTGGTATGTCCAACAGGAATAGACTTTTCAATGCCCACAATATTTGGGTCGGCACTCGATAAGTGATATTCTTTATGAATAACCGCCTCATCGGCATTTACTTCAACTGCAATTTTACAGAAAGTTACTTCTGAATACCCCCGGTCAAACTCCCTCATAATTCCTTCAGTTCCTTTGGTATAACCCGTAGCTATGGGTAAAAACTTTCCAAAATCAATATTTTCAAACTCCTTTTTTATGCGTTCATCTATACTTAAAGGCTCAGGATCTTCAAATCCGCATAAGTCGACAAACACAGAATTAATACCGTTATTCCTTAGAATATTTGCTGAGTTAAAGGCAGAATGTGCTTCACCAATGGACGCAAGGATTTCCCGAGCCGCCAGAAGAATGTTTTGTCTGTTAACATATCCTGAAGCGAGAACGGCGCCAAGGCTTTTAAGGTAATTCTTCGCCAGAGAAATGCGATCCATAATGAATGTGTCCGCCTCAAAGCGATCAAGTCCAATCGCTTCCAAAGAACGGTTAATTTCAATTAGTTTATCCAGCAATACATCCATCGGAGTGGAGTAATCCTGATTTTGCTCAAATATAGCATATATGCCTTTTTCCCCGGTTTTCTTATGTTCAAGCAACCAATTGGTCACATTATTATAGGCTGAGACTACAAAGATTCTGTTGTAATAATCGCCCAATTCTCGTTTTCCAATAAAGATATTTTTTAGTACTTCATCGAACTTGGACATGGATGAACCGCCAATTTTTTCTACAGTTAACATGTTATGCTTCTTTTAATTTTAAAGGGAAGTTTAGACTATCCTTTATTCTGTTCTGAAGGATCAAAATTACTAAGAATTTTCGAATTATATGTTATTTAGCAGGCTTGAATTGTTTGCCAGAAGGGGTCACATAAAAAAAGCCACAGATTCACAGTTTAAGTTAGCAATTACTTTTTACCAATTTGTGAATCTGTGGCTAATTGTGTATTTCTCTTCGTGTTATTTGCAATCGGAGTCAGACCCTAAATCCGGATCATAGCCGTTTCAATAAATTAATGATTGAATTGTAATGCCATTGCTTTTTTGGATTCTATTACCAAGCCATTATTAAAAACCACCACTCCGTTAACAAATGTTTTTTCTATTGAATGGGAGAATTCCTGTCCATCAAGAGGTGACCACCCGCATTTATACAATATATTCTTTTTCTCCACATGCCAGGATGCATTTGGATTTATCAGAACCATGTCGGCGTAATTTCCCTCGGTAAGATACCCGCGTTTGTCAATATGAAAAATATCAGCCGGGGTATGGCACATTTTTTCAACGATTTTTTCAATAGTAATTAATCCTTGTTTTGAAAATTCGAGCATACTAACCAAACTATGCTGAACCATAGGTCCACCGGAGGGAGCTTTAAAATAGCTGTTTTGTTTTTCTTCCAGCGTGTGCGGAGCATGATCGGTGGCGATTACATCCAGTTTACCGGAAAGCACTGCTTCAAAAAGAGCTTTTCTGTCGGTTTCTTTCTTAACCGCAGGATTCCATTTAATAAGGCTCCCTTTGGTATTATATGAGTCTTCATTAAACCACAAATGGTGCACACACACCTCGGCGGTTATTTTCTTTTCTGTGGCGGGGATGTCATTTCTGAATAATTCCAGCTCTTTTGCTGTTGAAATATGCAGGATATGCAATCGGGAATTGAATTTGTTCGCGAGCTCAACTGCTAAAGAGGAGGATAAGAAACAGGCTTCCGTACTTCTGATTTCAGGATGGTATTTGAAAGGAAGATTTTCTCCGTATTTTTCACGGAAGATCTCCGTATTGCGTTTTATTGTGGTTTCATCTTCGCAATGAGTAGCAATAAGAACAGGTGATTCGGCAAAAATAGCCTCCAGACTTTTCCGGTTATCGACCAGCATATTACCTGTGGAAGAACCCATAAAGACTTTTAGTCCGCAGGTAAATGAAGGATCAATCTTTTTTATTTCCGAAATATTATCATTAGTAGCCCCGAAATAAAAGGAGTAGTTCACCAGTGAAGAATTCGCAGCTATTTCAAATTTCTTAGTAAACTCTTCCGTATTTACAGCTTGTGGAATAGTGTTTGGCATTTCCATGTAAGAGGTAACTCCACCCGCGGCGGCGGCTCTGGATTCGGAAAAGATATTGCCCTTATGAGTAAGTCCGGGTTCCCTGAAGTGAACCTGATCATCAATTACGCCGGGAATAAGTATGAGACCGGAGGCATCAATCACTTCACAGATTTCAGGAGCAGGGATTTCTTTGGCAGAAATTTTCGTAATAATGGAATTCTCTGTCAGGAGGTTCCCGACAAAGCTTTTGCCATTGTTAACAATCAGTGCGTTCTTAATAAGGTATGAACTCATCTTTTATATTTTCTGAAAAAACTTCCAAACTTCATCTTTATCACTCCCCAAACGGCTTCATTCACAATTCCGCCAGTCATTTTAGAGGAGCCTTCTTTACGATCGGTAAAAATTATGGGAACTTCAACAATATTAAATCCGTATTTCCAGGCTGTAAATTTCATTTCAATTTGAAAAGCATATCCTTTAAACCTGATTTTATCGAGTTCGATGGTTTCAAGTACTATCCGGGAATAACATTTAAAGCCGGCGGTAGAATCCCGGATACTCATTCTGGTAATAAAACGAACATACATTGAGGCGAAATAGGAGATAAGCACCCTCCCCATGGGCCAGTTAACAACATTTACACCCGATATATATCGTGAACCAATGGCCAGATCGGCTCCGTTTAGGGCACAGGCATCATGCAATTTCTCCAGATCATTAGGATTGTGCGAAAAATCGGCGTCCATTTCATATATATACTTATAATCATTTTCAAGGGCCCATTTAAAACCCCTGATATAAGCGGTACCCAATCCGAGTTTGCCCTTTCTTTCTATTAAATATAGTTTGTCACTATACTTTTTCTGAAGACTCTTAACAATCTCTCCGGTTCCGTCTGGTGATCCATCATCAATAATGAGAACATCAAAAACAGTTTTAAGTTGGAAAACGGCAGAAATTATATTCTCCACATTTTCTTTTTCATTATAAGTTGGGATAATTACAATATTTTCTTTCAAGGTAGTTTCATTTTTATGGTGCTAAGATAAGATATTAGAGCGATATCTATTTTATTTTTAAGGTTAAAATGTGTTAAGTTGAGGCTATGCTTTGGATGGATTATTCATAAATTGACTTTGGCATGGATGTCGATAGAAGCAAATTGGCTTGAAAGCATATAATATATATACCAAAAAGAAGGATGTGTGGGGCAATTTTTAAAAAAGAGTCTTCTATATATATAAGGTATGGTTTAAAAATGGCCTGCAATGAAAATATTATTCTTGGATATTCATATCAGAAAATTAACTTATACAGTAAATTCCCCCCTCATAAAATACAAAATTGAAAGTTTGAACCAGGAATTTGTCTGTATTGTAATTTAAAGTAAGCTATAAGAATAATCGGTCAATGTATAGTTGAAGGATCATTTGTTGAAAAAAAAGAGAATAAAACGGGGTGATTCAAAAAATATTTTTCATTCCGATTTAGAGCATTTCAGGCACTTTTTTGGGGTCGTTAAAATCAGTTCGAAAAATAATGCAAAAAAACAGTGTTGATAATCAATACTTTGTAATTTATTTTAAAATTATTTAATAATATGTTTGGTGATTAAAAAAACTGCTTTTATATTTGCAGCCCCAAACAGGGAAAAACGTTCTCAACAACTTCTGAAAATGGTGCTAAAAAATCTGAAAAAAGATTTGGAATTATAGAATTAATTCATTTATCTTTGCACCCGCTTTTCACAGAGAAGGTTCTTTAAAAAGGATGCGAAAAAAAATAATTTTTTTTTGAAAAAAGATTTGGAATTAAGAAATTAAAATAACTATCTTTGCATCCGCTTTCTAAAAAAGCAAGTTCTTAAATAACGAAATATTACGATTGCAGGGAGTGCAAAATGTTGTATCTGTGCAGTCGAAAAATATAATGAACAATAGTTCTTTGAAGGTATTGAAAAGGTAAGAAATTAAAAAGGTCAAAAGAGGCGCTATCAATTTATTGAAAGTGATTATTAAATCCTGAGCAATATTTAACTTATAATAACAATGAAGAGTTTGATCCTGGCTCAGGATGAACGCTAGCGGCAGGCCTAACACATGCAAGTCGAGGGGTAAGGTTCAGCTTGCTGAACACACGACCGGCGCACGGGTGAGTAACGCGTTTGTAATCTACCTCTAACTGGGGCATAGCCCGAAGAAATTCGGATTAATACCCCATAACATCATAGAAGGGCATCCTTTAGTGATTAAAGCTCCGGCGGTTAGAGATGAGCATGCGTGTCATTAGCTTGTTGGTGAGGTAACGGCTCACCAAGGCAACGATGACTAGGGGGTCTGAGAGGATGATCCCCCACACTGGTACTGAGACACGGACCAGACTCCTACGGGAGGCAGCAGTGAGGAATATTGGGCAATGGGCGAAAGCCTGACCCAGCCATGCCGCGTGAAGGATGACTGCCCTATGGGTTGTAAACTTCTTTTGTAAGGGAAGAATGATTCCTACGTGTAGGAATGTGACGGTACCTTATGAATAAGCACCGGCTAACTCCGTGCCAGCAGCCGCGGTAATACGGAGGGTGCAAGCGTTATCCGGATTTATTGGGTTTAAAGGGTGCGTAGGCGGAATTTTAAGTCAGTGGTGAAATCCTGCAGCTCAACTGTAGAACTGCCATTGATACTGATCTTCTTGAATTTAGTTGAGGTGGGCGGAACGTGTAATGTAGCGGTGAAATGCTTAGATATTACACAGAACACCGATTGCGAAGGCAGCTCACTAAACTAACATTGACGCTGAGGCACGAAAGCGTGGGTAGCGAACAGGATTAGATACCCTGGTAGTCCACGCCGTAAACGATGATCACTCGCTGTTGGCAATACATCGTCAGCGGCTGAGCGAAAGCATTAAGTGATCCACCTGGGGAGTACGCTCGCAAGAGTGAAACTCAAAGGAATTGACGGGGGCCCGCACAAGCGGAGGAACATGTGGTTTAATTCGATGATACGCGAGGAACCTTACCTGGGCTTAAATGTAGAGCGACGGACCGGGAAACTGGTCTTTCTTCGGACGATCTACAAGGTGCTGCATGGCTGTCGTCAGCTCGTGCCGTGAGGTGTCGGGTTAAGTCCCATAACGAGCGCAACCCCTATCGTTAGTTGCCAGCGGATAATGCCGGGGACTCTAACGAAACTGCCGGTGTAAACCGAGAGGAAGGTGGGGATGACGTCAAGTCAGCACGGCCCTTATGTCCAGGGCTACACACGTGTTACAATGGACGGTACAAAGGGCAGCTACCTGGTGACAGGATGCTAATCTCTAAAACCGTTCTCAGTTCGGATTGAAGTCTGCAACTCGACTTCATGAAGTTGGATTCGCTAGTAATCGCGTATCAGCAACGACGCGGTGAATACGTTCCCGGGCCTTGTACACACCGCCCGTCAAGCCATGGAAGCCTGGGGTACCTGAAGTCCGTAACCGTAAGGAGCGGCCTAGGGTAAAACAAGTAACTGGGGCTAAGTCGTAACAAGGTAGCCGTACCGGAAGGTGTGGCTGGAACACCTCCTTTCTAGAGAT
>JAIOZM010000039.1 GCA_021740585.1 Bacteroidales bacterium | reverse complement strand
GTTCCGGCAAAGCCGGAACCCGACCCCCTCCCAAACCATAGTCAATTGACATTCAGCGTCATTGCGAGCGCAGCGCGGCAATCTTTTCAGTTTTTATAAGTTTTAACGGGCAACAATGAAAGAATTTAACACATTGCTTAGTATTTTCACCCCCACACCATCCTTCGGCAGGCTCAGGAACCACCACACCATCACATCACCACATTACTCTTTTATCCCCTCCCAATATTCCTCATAAAACTTCTCCAGCTTCATCATGTTTTTATACAGAAAAGTAAAGACCTCCGGCCAGTCTTCTTTGTTATAAATGCTTACTCCTGTCTTTTCCACATAGATACGACTTATAGATTTACCGTTTGTTAAGGTATATTCCAGTTCCCACATCATTTCTGTTCCCATAGTAGTTTCCAGTATGGTTTTAAATTGTTCCAGTTTTCCAAATAATTCAATCCTTTTGTCCAGATTTCTGGTTTCAATATCAATTCCTACAATAGCCTTATTTGTTTCAAATTCAAATTTGAGCTTTAATTGTGAGATTTTTGTGTGATTCATGATCCATAGAGAAGGTTTCCCCTTTTGTTTTCGCCGAACCGCTGAATAATTTCGAAAACGTGCCCAGAAATCTAACCTAAGTTGCTTGGATTCTTCGATAGTAAGCATATTGAAAAATTTTATTTTGCTATAAACCAATGATTTAACAAATTCTCCTTATTGTATTTCAGTTCTTCTTTTGAATGAAAATCAATTAAGGTTTTGCCTGAATATTTTATAATTGCATGTCCTGCTGCCACATCCCATTCCATGGTAGGACCCAGTCTTGGGTAAATATCTGCGGATCCTTCAGCAATTAGACATAATTTGAGGGAGGAGCCTTTTGAAACAAATTCTATTTCAATATCTCTGGACTTAAGGGATTCAATGTATTCCATAGTCCCAGTATCTAAATGAGAACGACTTGCCACTACCTTCAGGAGTTTGGGATTTTCATTTTTAAAATTAGGTAATCTGGTTGATTTTGCCAGTATCTGCTCATCAATCATGCAGGTTTGCTCTACATTCATGCAGAAAGAACCAAGGTCTTTCGCACCAAAATAGAGTTTGTTTAAAATCGGAGCATATATTACTCCAAATACAGGCATCTGATTGGAAATGAGTGCGATGTTCACCGTAAACTCTCCATTTTTATTAATAAATTCTTTGGTTCCATCGAGTGGATCCACCATCCAGAACCTTTCCCAATGTTTTCTTTCAGCATAAGTAATTTCTTTGTTTTCTTCTGATAAAACCGGAAAATCAGTTTTCTCAAGATAACCTTGAATAATTTTGTTTGCTGCCAAATCGGCTGTGGTTAGGGGAGAAGCGTCTTTTTTATAACTAACCTCGAAATCGGATGCTTCGTATATTCTTTTTATTTCTTCACCCGCTTTTATCGCGGCTTGAATTGGGAATATGAATGATTTAATTTCCATGAATATTTTTTTCGAAGATAATTAAAATTGATATACGGACGTGCGATCGGTTGGGACGCACGGCCGTGCCCCATCCGCATCGCGTGCCCCATCCAAACCGAATGAATTTCCGGATTTATGGTTATTTTTTATTATAACAATTGCATGAATATGATTTGGCATAAATATGAATTCATCCAAAAATAATTCCTTTCGTATTTCGAATGATTTATCCCATTCTTCTTGTGCAATTCGTCCAATTACGGAAAATATCATTTTATCATTTTCAATCTTTCCAAATAAACATCTTCGGTCTTGAATTACCATTGTAATGAAATAATACCCATTCCCCAAATAATCCCACCCTGGCATTCTAAAGGATTCATTGCGATATTTATTATTAAATAGCGTCATTATCAATTCGTCCGCGATTTGATTTCTTTTCAGATATTTTCTTTTTGTTGGAAATGCGCTTTTCGATGGCGCTGCGTTTGACTTTGGTAGGGATTCGCTTTTTTGGTTTTTTGAGACTGCGTTCGATTAACAGAAGGAATTTATCTATTACGTCCTCTTTATTTTTTAATTGTGACCGGGTAAGCTGAGAGGCCAGAATAAGAAAGCCTTCTGTAGAAATGCGATTCTTTAATTTCTTGATTAATAGCCCTTTCTGATCTTCACTTAAAGTATTTGAATCCGATATGTCAAATCTTAGTTCAATTCTGGAATTAACCTTGTTTACGTTTTGACCACCCGGACCCTGACTTCTGGAGCTGGTAAATTTGCATTCGCTTAGCAAGGGCTGCTTATATTTTTCAAATTCTTCAGTCATATAAAAACTTCTGATTAACAAATATAAGCAGGAATTTTATGAAATAGTGTTTAATCGACTATTCTCGATTTAAAATGAATAAATGACACTCATCAATAATCTTAGATTTGAAACCGTGGTGGTATTGGCTGGTATATAATTTACATCATAAGCACTACCGTAAGCAGCAGATGTGTATTCCACCTCACAAGCCAGCTTGGTTTTGTTTGAAATAAGCATTATTCTTGGTGAAATCCGGAATAAGCTCTCAATATTTGTTGCTAAGCCGTACACATTATTTGTTTGAGCCGACATTTCTTCCTTAGTACCCATATTTTTTAGATATCCACCGAATATCCCAACTTGAATATTTTTGCCATTAGATTGAATATCTGTCCAATAGGATAGGTTTTTTAAAGGTGTATACGACTGTTCTCCGGTTACAGGATCTTCAATTTCTTTTATTGCAAATCCACTTATTGAAAGAAGATCGGATATATTTTCGCCGTAACGAGCCATCACTTTTATAGTTGCTGGCTTTAAAGTAATGGTGGTGAACCCAAGAGCTGTTAATCCACCAAGTTTTTCATCTACTTTGTATTTATTTGTACCATCAGAGGAAAACAATCTGGGAACAACTGTTTTATATGCAAGACCGGTTCCCAAAAGAATATTTGTTTCTGATTCTTCATTCTTTAAATTGTAGTGAACCTGAAAATGCAGATCGGGGATGGTTGAATTACGCAAAAAATCTGAGCTTATCAATGTATTGTTATTATTTGAAGGATCCGGACCTCTGGAAGCAAAGTCCCTTTGTGCAAGTGCAGCAATTAATAATTTTACGTCTCCAATGTCATGACTAATTCTTATCTGTGGATTGCGGGCAAATGACTGAAAAGGAGTACCAGTATTAAATGAAACAGTACCTGGGAAACAGTCCGTTACAAACAATGGATTCCAGTATTGTCCGGTTAAGAGTTCTGTATTTGACCATTTTAATTTGACAAAAGCATGTCTGAGTCTGAGAAGGTTAATGTTATCATTAGCCTGTGCGAAGAAGTCACCTTCAATTAGTCCGGAGGTTTTAGCGCCAAAGGCATCCGGTCCCGTTATATTTACACTTAATCTCGATTGAAGAGAGAGGAAGTTGAAGCTTGATTTTGCATTAATGTCCTGTCCGTTAGCATCCAATGATTCTGCAGCAGGCCACAATAGAAAATGACCTTCTCTTGCATTAACCGTCTGCCGGGAGTCGAAAAAGAAATCGGTTTTTACAAAACCAGAGAATTTAATCCCAAAATTGGCTTTTTCATCCTGAGCCTGGATATTTAAAAATGAATAAGCAATCGTAAAGAGGATCAAAATTGATTTTTTCATAGTAGTAAATTTTATATTCTATATATTCCTCTATTATTTTTCAGGAGGAAATAATTTTTGTAACATAGTTCTTTTCTTCTGCGCCCGGCCTAAAAGAGCGTTTAAATTATTTTCGGCCGTGAGATTGTTTTCCCATAATTCCAGTGCTTTTAGATAGGAATTTGCAGCCATTTCGTAATTTAGTTTATGACGATAAATAATACCAAGATTTGTATAAGATACTGATAATCTTCTTTCTGTTTCCTTTTGTGAATCAATGATTTCCTTTAATCTGCTTTTTAGGAACTTAGCTTTTTTATGAGCATCGTATTTTTCTAATCCAACATAAAAATCGTTTGTGATTAAGGTTTGAATTTCCTGAATAGTTTTATGTTGATATAGTTCCAGCCAATTCAAGTATATTTCAATACTATTATTAGCCGATATTTCAGCCAAATCAAATAGAGAATCTTGTGTAAGGCTATCAATATCAGTTGAATATAGCGCCATTGTCAGATAAGCTGCCGCACGGTTATTATGAAGAACCCCGGTTTCATAAGAATCCTTATAGTGAAGGTTTGCATGGTAAATGGATTCAATACTATCCATAAGTGAAAAAATAGCTTCATATTCATTCTCCTGCGCGTATCCATTATATTTTTCATACAATGTACGGGCTTCGAGAATCCTGGGATCGACAGAATCATTTATATTTTTATAATAAATATATGTAATAAGAAGTCCGCAAAACGCAATAGCACCCATGATTACCAGGAGTGCTATTGTGTTTTTATTTTTGAAAACAATCATTAGGAATGAACATTTTCAATGAGGAATTTACGTATTTCCAATGGGGTCTCTTTGGATAACATTGAAACTATAATATTCGCAAGAATTGCAAGCGGAGCTCCAATCCAGGCAAAATACCATGCTCCCAACCAATAATCGACAAATTCATGCAATGGCCATGATACACCCATTTTTCCTGCAATAAAATAGCTTAATGCAATAATCGAAACTGTTCCCCCTGCAATAAGTCCGGCAATGGCGCCTTGTTTGTTTGAACCGCTCCACCAAATGCCCAGTAAAAACAATGGGAATATGGTGCAACCCGCTAAAGAGAATGCCACTGCAACCAGCTGACCAATTAAAGCAAGTTTAAATAGAGCTATTATTGTAACTATTATGGCCATTAAAACAGTTCCCAATCTGGCAAATAATAATTGACGTTTTGGTGAAGCATCCGGATTAATAACTTTTACATATAAATCGTGAGAAAATGCAGATGCCCCTGCTACCAAAAGCCCTGATACCGTGGAAAATGCAGCAGAGATACCTCCAGCAGCCAATAACCCAACAATAAGAGGATGAACACTTCCAAGCTGGGCTGTATACACCACAATGGCATCGGGGGATAACTGACCCACCTCCGGATTTGCAGAAAGCAATTTTCCAAAGGCAGCGTAAACCGGAGCACTCCAGTACAGAATGCAAATAAAGAACAGTCCCCATACCACCGACCATCTGGCATCACTGGCTTTAGGCACCACATAGAATCTTTGTATTACGTGAGGTAAACCGGCGGTTCCAATCATTAAAGAGAATGCAATAGCTACCCACTGAAAAAAGGTTTTCCCTGTGGCAGTATCCCAGGGCATGGCAAACTCCGGTACCGGAACAATGGCAAAGCTGTTTCCCAATGAATTTACAAGCTGATTTGTTTCGGCAAGGGGAATACCTGAAATAGCATCTGAAACAGCCGAACCATATCCAATTTGAGGTAAAAGCCAGAAATAATCAAATTTATAGCTTAAGATAAAGAGAGGTATGAGGAATGAGATAATAATGATTACATATTGTATCTGCATATTTTTTGTTACTCCCAACATACCGGAAATCAGCGTATAGCAAAGTACAACAGATCCACCGATAATCACTGCCCAGGTATAATCAATACCCATTACCCATTTAAACATAAGGCCGATACCTGCAAATTGACCCACGCAATAAGAAATAGAGATAAGAATCGCAATAATGGCTCCAACAGCTCGCAGTGACTGACTATAATACCTGTCGCCAATAAAGTCGGCAGCGGTATATTTACCGTATTTACGAATTTGTCCAGCCATTAGAATTAATAAAAGGACATAGCCACCCGTCCATCCAACCACGTAAGCCAGACCATTATAACCGGTTCCATACATAAGAGCTGCCATTCCGAGGAAAGATGCGGCACTCATCCAGTTTGAGGCGATCGCCATCCCTGAACCAACTTTTGAAATCCCCCTGCCGGCAGCATAGAAGTCAGTAGTATCTTTTGCCCTGAAGAGAATCCCAACCATTACAAAGAGTACCAGAATCGATATTAAAATTATGGCAGGACCAACTTTAAAACTCCCTTCAAGCTGAGAAGCAGCTGATGCGGCATGTGATAAAAAAGGAATAACCAATAATGATGTTAGAATATATATTTTTTTCATTTTTTCAGAATTTGCTTAGTAATCATTAATCTTCTATACTTAACTTACTGTTCATTTGATCGGTTTTAATGCAGTAAATCAGGCAAAGACCAATAAACAATACCAACAGAAAAATTGCTGTATAAAAATAGTGGAATGGAAAACCTAAAAACTTTGTATCTGTAAGAAACGACTGATTATGAATCAAATACTTCTCCATTATTGAAGGAACAGATTCTCTGGCCGTTTCTGTGAGCTTATAAATATTTTCAGACACCAGCTCAAGAGGAAGGATGGTTGTTCTAACATCCAATGGATCAAGATTCAGACTTGGACTGTATTCTGCAGACAATAACTCTTTTGCCTTAATGTAATTTGGATCAGAGATGGTTTGAATTTCAAGTTTTATCTTCTCAAATGCCTGAATTTTAATAACAAGATCCTCTTTTAAAGAATCGGCTGTAAGTTGATACAAAGACCATGAAAGTGCATTATCTAAAACCGCTCTTTCAGAGTCAGTAATGGCAACTTTCCCTAAAACCGACAAAGTCGTTTTTCCGAATTCCTGGAGTTCAACAATGCCGGGGGAATCACTTATTGTATTGTCCCAAACAGACTGGAAGATAGAAAATGTAGTTTCAGGGATTGGCTTTTCCAAAACACGAAGCAGAATTTGAAATCCAAAAATGGCTATAAACCAGATAGAAACTAACCATAATACCATATTCCTGTTAGCTTTAGCCCTTGCTGTGGTTGGTACAAAAAAGCTAATGTGGTATTTCTCAGGAGATTTGTCCATAATCGAAATGAGTTAATTAGTGATAAGAATTAGTTATATAATATTTACGTTATAAATATAACAATATATTATAATTACCCTTCTTATTTAGAAATAAAATGATGATAAATTTGTAAATCAGGTTTTTAAACAGCCTTCTTATTTAGAATACCCCACTAATGAAAATGGGTTTCTGAGCATTATTTTAACAGTTGGGAAGCACATATTTTATTAAAAAACTCTGACAAGGAATCTGAATAAACATTTTCATCCTTTAAATTTTAATTATGAGAACATTCTCATTATATTTGCAAGAAAATGCATGGCAAGAAAAAAACATCTCAGGAAAATTGTATCTCCTCCCAGATTTAAATCATTTAAACCTATAGGTGTAACAGGTAGAGAAACAGGAAGTGTTGATTTACTTTATGAAGAATATGAAGCCATTAAACTGGCCGACTATGATCTGCTTAGTCATAAGGAAGCAAGCGCTTTAATGGATGTGTCGAGGGCTACTTTTGCTCGTATTTATGAGAGTGCCAGAAGGAAAATATCTATGGCTTTGGTTGAAATTAAAGAGATTAAAGCGGTTTTTGGCAATGTAACCATTGATGAAAGCTGGTCTTTTTGCAATAACTGTTCCGCCAGGTTTACATTAAATACTGATAATGGGAATAAACGTTGCGCCTTTTGCGGATCAGTGAATATAAAATTAGGAGTAAATAAATAATATATATTAAAAATCAAAAAAAATGAAAATAGTTATTAGTTCTGAAGGTGCAGAAATGAATTCTGTATTCGATTTACGCTTTGGGCGTGCAGCATATTTTTGTGTTTACAACGAAGAATCTGGAATAACAGAGTTTTTGAAGAATGAACATGCAGACGATCAGGGAGGTGCGGGAACAAAAACTTCGGAAAAAATGGTTGAACTGGGTGTACAAAAGGTTATTTCCGGCGATTTTGGCCCAAAAGCCAAAGATATTCTTGAACGTTTTAATATTCAGATGGTTATATTACCGGATAATAACAGGACTGTGGGGGAGATAATTGAGACTTTGAAGGGCAAGTAGTGAGGGAGTATGATTTTTATTAGTTGAAAATATGCTAAAAAAAATAGCGATTGCAAGTGGAAAAGGAGGAACAGGAAAAACAACTGTCTCCGTAAATCTTTATTATTTTATTCATAAATACTGGACAGATAAAGTTCAACTTCTGGACTGCGATGTTGAGGAACCTAACGATCTTATCTTTTTCCCGGAGGCCAGGGAGAAATCCTTCAATGTTGTGAATCAGCAGGTACCGAAAATAGATAATTCCAAATGTACCTATTGTCGCGATTGTGTTGAATATTGCGAATTTAACGCCATAGTAGTCATCCCAACTGTGAAATTTGCAGAAGTAAATGCAAGTTTATGTCATTCCTGTGGAGCCTGTCTCCATGCCTGCAAACATGGGGCAATGTTGGAATATGATCATAAAATTGGAGAGATTAAAAAGTTCGATTTAGGCATTGGACTTGGCTTAATACAAGGAGAACTGGAAATAGGTTCATCCATGCAAACTATGCTTATAAAAGATGTGATAAAAGAATACAATCCGGAGACAGAGATTGTCCTTATGGATGCCCCTCCGGGTACCAGTTGTCCGGTTGTAACTACCTCAGCAGATGCCGATTTTATACTTTTAGTGACGGAACCGACTCCTTTTGGCTTACATGATTTGCAACTTACCATAGAATTAATGAGGGAGATTCATAAGCCTTTTGCTGTCATTATTAATAAAGACGGCATTGGGGATGGTTCGATGGAGAAATACCTTGAAGCAGAAGATATTGAAATCATTGGTCGGATTGCCTTTAGCAAAGAATATGCAGCAAATTATGCAACAGGAAAAATATTAAACAATTTAGATGAAACCCAGGATAGCTTTTATAGAAATCTGGTAATGAATTTAAAAGAGAAGCTAAATTAAAATGAAGGAGATAACTGTTTTAAGTGGTAAGGGTGGTGCCGGGAAGACAAGCATAACAGCTGCATTGGTCTCCTTGTCTGAAAGAGCCGTATTCTGCGATAGTGATGTGGATGCAGCAGATCTTCATCTCATTCTCAAGCCGGAAGTGAAGGAAAGCTATCGCTTCGATAGCGGTTATAAGGCGATTATCGATTCGGTAAAATGTATTGATTGTAATATATGCAAGGAAGAATGCAGATTTGACGCCATTCATACAGATAAAGGATTTTATGAAGTAAATCCCTTTCAATGCGAAGGATGCAGACTATGCGAAAGACTTTGTCCTGCAGAGGCCATAGTTTCGGTGAAAAACGAAAATAATTTCTGGTATGTATCTAATACCCGCTTTGGTCCTTTGGTGCATGCCAGAATGGGACCAGGTGAAGAAAATTCAGGAAAATTGGTTACGGTGGTTCGCAGAAAAGCCCGTGAAATTGCCCGAAGTCTGAATTATGACTTTATTTTAAATGATGGCCCTCCGGGTATAGGCTGCGCTGCCATTTCATCGCTTACCGGCACATCTGGGGTGCTGATGGTTATAGAGCCAAGCATGTCAGGATTGCATGATGCAAAACGCCTGCTTGACTTAATTAACAGCTTTAATATAAAGTCGTATGCTATTATAAATAAGCATGATATAAGTAATAAACTAACTGATGAAATTGTACAATTCCTAAAGAATAACAACATTCCCCTCCTTGGTAAAATTCCTTTTGATACAATGTTTACCCAAGCCATGATTGAAGGAAAGTCTATAGTTGAATTGTATCCTGAAGCCAAAAGCTCAAAAGTATTGAAGAAAATATGGGATTATATTCTCGTAAATTAGCTTAGATAATATGAAAAACATGAATATACGCTTTGCATTTGCCGTTAATAGCGATAATAAATTTACAAATGAACACTTTGGAGATGCTGATAAATTTATCTTTTATGAAACTGCCGGGGATAAAATTTATTTTGTTCAGACAGAACCTAATCTGTTAAAAAACCACATTGAAGAAAATTCACATGGTGATCCCCAAAAAGGCAAGCGAATTATTAAATATTTGATTAACAGAAAAATAGATGTAATTGTAGCCAAACAGTTTGGGAAAAACATTGCCATGGTAAAAGATCACTTTTTACCAATAATTATTTCCGGGGAAGAGCCATTAGAAATAAAAAGCTTATTATCTTCACGTCTTGAACTAATTGAAGAATCTTTTAAAAATAAAAAGAATTCTTTTAGTCCGGTTAACGGACGGGATTGGGAATAAATTTATCTCTTGATTAATGTTTTATGGAGCTTACAGCCAATATTTCAAAGCATAATTTTTTCTCCTTTTTGTGGCATGGCATTTTTCTCGCTTTTGCACAAAATTTTATGGACGTAGACACCATAATGCCCGCAATGCTCATCGAATCGGGTGGTGGGGCAATGCATGTGGGAATTCTTACGGCCATTATGCTCGGGGGAGCCAGTATAACCCAATTATTCTTTGCACCGATAATCAGCAATTACAATTATAAAAAGAAATTCCTGCTTTTTGGTATAAATGCCAGGATGTCAGCAGTATTGGGACTTGCTTTTTTATTATTGTTTTCAAGCAGTTTGAGAGACAAGCAGGTTTTATACCTAATATTTCTGTTAATCTCCATTTTTTCTATTGGAGGAGCTTTTGCTAATGTAAGTTATACCGATATTTTTGGAAAGTCTGTTTTAGCCGAAAGGCGGAAAACATTTTTCTCCATCAGACAGGTTGTTATCGGAAGTGGAGTTTTTTTCTCCGCATTACTCGCCCGAAAAGTATTGGCTTCAGCCGGTTATCCTGATAATTATACCAGAATGTTTTTTATTGGTTTTCTTACTCTGAGTATCGCTTCTTTGGGCTTTTGGAAAATTAAGGAAGTAGTTCCTTCAAGGCTTAAAATTAAAAGCTTTGGCCATTTTATTGCTTTTTTTAAACAGGAATTAAGGGAAAATGATCGATTGAAACATTTTCTGGCTTATGTGAATACTCAGGGAATTGTGATTAGTCTTATGCCATTTCTGTTACTCTATGCAAAGCAACATAATGATGGAGGAGTAAATCAAACAGGGCAGTTTCTTCTTTTTAAAGTTATAGGCACCGTGTTGGCCGGATTAGCAATTTTCCTTTTCAGAGATAAAATTAAGTATCGTAATATATTAAACCTTAATGTTTTACTAGCTATAATTGCACCGGTTTTAATACTTATCTTCGCCACCAGAATTCCTGTAACGCCTTTCTTTATTTTGGGAGGAATTGTATATTCTTTGTATTCCATTTCTATGAATGGGGTACTATTGGAAGTGTCTGGTACTGAAAACCGAAGTTTGTATACAGGTATAGCCGGTGCAGGAAATATTTTGCCGGCTATTTTTCCTCTCTTGGGAGCTTGGATAATTAATAATTATGGGTTTCCGGCATTTTTCGTGCTGTTTATTGTAATAGTAAGTTCTTCATTATTATTTATTTATAAGCTGAATTGTAAAAAATGATGGGGAATGACTGGAAACCAAAAAAATGGAAAGGAATATGCAAAGAGCACAAAAGTTTTTTTGCGATTGATTAATCTTAAAAGATTCTGACTTTAAAGCATGTTCATTGAGTCATTGCGCAGCGAAGCAATCTCATATTTTTACCGGACTACAAATATATATCCATATTTAGTAAAATTATAAATGTATGAAAATCTATGTGTTAACAGAGAATATGCCCGGTGGAAAGTTCGGAGCAGAACATGGGATTAGCTATTATATTCAACATAATGGTCAACGTATTCTTTTTGATACGGGTCACACGGATTTATTTCTGAGGAATGCATCAACTTTGGGAATTGACTTATTAAAAAATACTGATACTATTGTTTTAAGTCACGGACATTGGGATCATGGCGATGGACTTCCCAAATTGCTTGCTGCTCATCAAGCAATTAATCCGGGGGCAAAACTGCATTCAGACAGGGGAGAGGCTGTACAATTTATTTCACATCCGGAAATTTTCCAAACACGTTACAGAAAGGGCGAAAATGAAAATATTGGAATAAAGGTGAACCTTTCTGAACTGGAAACTGCCTTCAACATCCAGCTTTCAGCAAAACCGATTGAGATAGAACCCGGTATTTTTTATATGGGTGAAATACCGAGAAATACTGTTTTTGAATCCAAAACTACAGCTTTTGTGCTGGAGAATCAGGAAGCTGATTTTATAATTGACGATTCAGGATTGGTTTTGGTGGAAAAGGATGAAATTATTCTTATTTCCGGTTGTGCTCACTCCGGAATTTGCAATATGATGGAATATGCCAAAGAAATTACCGGCTTAAATAAATTTAAAGCTGTATTGGGTGGATTTCATCTTAAACTAAACAACCTGCAAACCAAAGAGACCATAAAATACATTAAATCGCAGAAAATCGACCAGATTTTCCCATCCCATTGTACCCAATTACCTGCACTTGCAGCATTTTATCAGGAATTTGAATTTCAACAGCTTAAGACGGGAATGATTCTGGAATTTTAGCTGTTAATACCTTGTGGTCGCTTTTTAAATAGTCTCTGCAAGACCCGAGTTTATGAGCTCGTAAACCCGGCTCTTTCGGGCACTAAATAGTTGCACCAAGCCTGACAAAGTATTACAGTTCACTTCGGGAAGCATAGTGCAGCGTCCCGGAACCCGGAACCCGGAACCCGGAACACGGAACCCGGAACCCGGAACACTTCGGCAAGCTCAGTGCAGCGCCCGGAACACTTCGGCACTTCGACGAGCTCAGTGACCTCAAGCTCAGTGCAGCGTCCCGAATCCCCTCAAACCTCCCTCGTCCCTTCACCCACAGCCGCGACATAAAATTCTGGAATAAGGCCTGTGCGATCGAAATATGCTTTTCCTACAATGATTTTAAATTCGTCCACCACATCTTCTCTCACCAGACTAACCGTACAACCTCCAAACCCTGCTCCGGTCATTCTTGATCCTAACACACCATCAAGCTTTCTGGCCTCTTCAACCAAAACGTCTAATTCTTTACCGGTAACCTCGTAATCGTTTTTAAGCGAATCGTGCGATTGATTCATTAAATCACCAAACCTACCCAATTCATTGTTTTTTAAGGCTACAATAGCCTCTAAAACCCTGTTATTTTCAGTTATAACATGTTTTGCTCTCCGGAATACAAGCTGATCACTTATCAGCTCTTTCATATCCATATACTCTGCATAATTAAGGACACTTAAGTTTTCGATGGGTTTCTTAACGCTCAGCATGTCAACAGCAGTTTCACATTCAGATCTTCTTTCATTGTATTTTGAATCGGCCAGCCCGCGTTTTTTATTCGTATTTGAAATAATAAGTTTATGTCCGTCCATTTTTAAGGGAACAGTATCGTAATCGAGTGTGGCACAATTCAAAAATAAAGCATGATTCTCCTTACCCATCATAACGGCAAACTGATCCATTATCCCGCAATTCACCCCAACGAATTCATTTTCAGCTTTCTGCGACAATTTTACCAAATCCCACCGATCATAATTCATAGCATACATTTCATTTAATGCATAAGCGGTAACTGTTTCAACAGAAGCCGAGGATGACAATCCGGCTCCATTGGGAATTTCCCCTGAAAAAAGAAAATCCATTCCTTCAAAAATGTGACCTTTTTTATTAAACTGATCTATTACAGCTAAAGGGTAGTTATACCAATGATTTCCGTGTTTTGTTAATCTGCTTGAAACTACTATTTCTCCTTTGTCCTCAAAATTTGTTGTTGCAAAGCGAAAGACATTTAAATTATTTTTCCTGATAACAAGCTGTGTCCCAAAATCCAGAGCACAAGGAAATACATAACCACCATTATAATCGGTGTGCTCACCAATTAAATTTACTCTCCCGGGAGAAAAAAATACTCGAATATTGACATTGCTATAGCCATAAATTTTTTCAAATTCATGAATTAATTCATTAGATTTCATTTCAATTAGCTTAAAAATTAAAAAAAATAAAAATACTAAAAAAAGATATGGAATCATTTTAAATAGGGAGTACTAGAAAAGCAGTCTTGGATTTGGGCTCTGTGGAAGGAATTTGCCTCTCAAGCATTCTTTAAATTTTCGTTAAAAAATTTACCTTTATAAAAAAATTTCAAAAACACCTGGTTTTTAATTTAAAATTTATCTCTAATATCAGCCGCTGCTATGAAGAAATTTAGCCTCTTATTTGTACTTCTCCATATATTTATTTTTCTGTCAGCCCAGAACAAAATTCCTCTGGATCACTCAGTATATGAGGACTGGAAGGATCTGAAGAATATTCAGATATCAAATAACGGGGATTACCTGTTGTTTGAAATAAATCCACAATTGGGGGATGGAAACCTATATATCAGGGAAGTAAATTCAGAAAATGAATTTAAGATACCAAGAGCATACGATGCAAAAATAACTGAAGATTCCCGTTTTGTAGTTGGAAAAATAAAACCCCAACTGGAAATCACCCTTAGTGCAAAGAGACAGAAGAAATCTGTTGATGAGCAGCCTAAGGACTCGCTTTTTGTATATGATTTAAAAAACAATATCCTGAAGAAGTATGAGAAAATAAGGTCTTTTATGATTCCGGAAAAATCCTCCAATTGGATTGTTTACCATACAGCCTATGAAAAAAGTAAGGATGATGAAGAAAAGGATGGGAATAAAAAAGACAACAAGAAAACGGACAAGAAATTTTCTAAAATAGCCTCAAAAAACAAATTGTCTGATTTGACCATTTTGAATCCTGAATCGGGAAAATCATACAGTTATGAAAATGTTTCAGGCTATTCATTGAATAAAAATGGCCAGCGCGTATTATTTCATCAATTCGCCAAAGACAGTATTCAGAGATCGGTGGTTTATTCCTTCAATACGGGAGATGAAAGTCTGGATATAATTTTTGAGGGAGAAGGAATCGTTTCCTCGCTTAATTCTGATGAACAGGGCAAACAATCGGCTTTTCTTTTTACAAATGATACCTTAAGGATTTCAGGGCTCGATCTATACTATTGGACACCCGGAACCAAGGCTAGCGTTAAGCTGATAGACAGTTTGGGTATCGGACTTCAGGATTCATGGGGAATAAATAAACATGGGGGAATATATTTCTCAGAATCAGGTGACCGTTTGTACTTTGGAAGTTCTGAGATTCCTGAAATACAGCCAAAAGACACGCTTTTAAAGGAAGAGAAATCATCAGTTGATGTATGGAACTGGCATGATGAATACCTGCAACCAATGCAGCTGAAAAGGCTAAAGGATGAGCAAAAAAGGAGCTATTTGGGATATTATTCTATTGGTTCTGAGAAATTTATACAGCTGGCTGATCCTGTTGTTAAAGATGTTGAAACCATGCATAAGGGCAATGGTGACATAGCCATAGGTTTTGCTTCTGATCAGTACGGGAAAAGCCTGTCATGGGAAGGAATTAGATACAGGGATGTTTATACCATCGATATGAATACCGGGGACAAGGAACTTGTGCTATTGAAACTCTCAGGCACAAAGGAATTATCCCCTTTTGGAAATTATATAATTTATTATGTTAGTGAAGACAGTGCCTGGTTCTGTTATAATATTAAAGGCAAGCAAACAGTGAACCTAAGCAGCTCGCTGGAGGTTAATTTTTATAATGAGGAAAACGACATGCCTCAATTGCCCGGCAATTACGGTTACATTGGCTTTAGCGAAGGGGATGAATATGTTTTAATTTATGACAGATACGATGTCTGGAAATTTGATCCAAATGGCAAAAAGTCGCCCGTTTGCCTTACAAATTCCTATGGCAGAGAAAATAAAGTCAGGCTGAGATATGTCAGACTTCAAAAAGATGAGTATTATATTGACTTGCAAAAGAAGCTGTATTTTACTTTTGCTAACGAAATTAATAAGGATGAAGGAATAGCAGAACTTAATTCAAAAAACAGCAGCGAAATCAGGATTTTGACGTCATCAGGAAATGATTATCATTCCTTAATTAAAGCAAAAGATGCTGAAGTTTTTGCTTATCGGAAAGGTAACTTTCAGGATTACGCAGATATTTATCTGACCGACTCTAAATTTAAATTAAATAAGAAAGTAAGCGCAACTAATCCACAGTCTGACAACTATTTGTGGGGTGATGTAAAACTTGTTTCATGGATATCTTTCAACGGGGACAAATTAGACGGTTTATTGTATACTCCTGAAAAAATTGATTTAACTAAAAAATATCCCATGCTGGTTTATTTTTATGAAAAGAATTCCGATGGAATTCATAATCACAGAATACCTTCACCATCCAGATCCACCATTAACATCCCCTGGTGTACAAGTAACGATTATGTGGTATTTGTACCCGATATTGTCTATCGCGATGGGTATCCGGGCGAAAGTGCCTACGATGCAATTGTCTCAGGTACAGTGGCTATGACAGAAAATAATTCCTTCATTGATAAAGATAGAATTGGAATCCAGGGACAAAGCTGGGGAGGGTACCAGGTTGCCTATCTGGTTACACAGACCAACATTTATGCAGCTGCAATGGCGGGAGCCCCGGTAAGCAATATGACAAGTGCTTATGGTGGAATACGATGGGAATCAGGGATGAGCAGAATGTTTCAATACGAACATTCCCAAAGTCGTATCGGAGGAACTTTATGGGAAAAACCACTGTTATATATTGAAAATTCACCCTTATTTCAAGCTCCCAGAGTGGAAACTCCTTTGTTAATGATGCATAATGACTCAGACGGCGCCGTTCCATGGTATCAGGGTATTGAATTTTTTGTTGCTTTGAGAAGACTGGATAAACCGGTATGGATGCTCAGCTATAACAATGAAGAACATAATCTTACAAAATGGCCTAATCGCATAGATCTTGGAATTAGGATGATGCAATTTTTTGATTACTATCTGAAAGATGCCCCTGAACCAAAATGGATGAGTGAAGGAGTACCGGCAATGGAAAAAGGGAAAGTCAATGGCAGGGAACTTTTAAAATAACTGAGATTACATGCAGGCTCCAAATTCATCTACCCGCTCAATGTTCTATAGCTATTATGCTATAAGCCTTATTACTTTGATTTTTATACTTTTCAAAGGAAAAGCCGATTCTTTCCTAAGTCTGTATTCCTGTCATACTGATAGTTTGAATGTTTTAATGAGAGGGATTACTTTTCTTGGGGATGGCATTTTTGCTGTGCTTTTTGCATCTGCTTTTATATTTTATAAATTCAGAATAAGCGTTTTTTTATTGCTTAGCTGGTTGTTTTCAGGTCTCATTACCCAGCTTTTAAAACGTTTTCTTTTTTCTTCAGAATTAAGACCTTTTGCCTACTTCTCCCAACAAGGCATTAATATTTATGAAGTTCCTGGGATTGAGATTCATGCTTTCCATAGTTTTCCTTCAGGGCATACAGCCACAGCTTTTGCTGTATTTATCGGACTTGCATTCTTTCTTACTAAAACCTGGCAAAAAATTTCATTATTGCTTCTGGCAAGCTTAATTGGTTTCTCCAGAATTTATCTGGGTCAGCATTTTCCGGCCGATGTGTTGGCAGGTTCTGTAATTGGTATGTTTTCATCTTTATTACTTTATAGCATAATTTTAAAATGGAAATCTCCGTTTTTAGATAAGTCTGTACAAAAAATGCTTAAATAATTTAATATTATATGTTAGATTTGAGCTTGCAGACTAAGTTTTGAAAAAAATAGTATTATGCATTTTGTCTAATGAATAATATAATAAATTAATTTTACACCTATTACATTGATAATTAAGCAAATATCTTATCCGAGAGCCGCCTTAATCGGAAATCCTTCAGACGGATATTACGGTAAAACAATAGCCTTTCTGTTCAGCAATTTTCACGCAGAAATTCTGCTCTATGAAAGTCCGGAACTGGAAATTATTCCTGAAGGTACCGACAGTACAATATTTAAAAGTATGGAAGCCATGGTTGCTGAGGTCAATCTTTACGGCTATTATGGCGGAGTAAGATTATTGAAAGCGGCAATTAAGCGCTTTTATGAGTATTGTATGCAAAATAATATTGCCCTCGATGAGCGTAATTTTACCATAAGGTATAATTCTGATATTCCATTTAGATTGGGACTAGCTGGCTCCAGTGCAATTATTACTGCCAGCATGAAAGCAATGATGCAATTTTTCGATGTTAAAATCAAACGGGAAATATTAGCCAATTTGGTTTTATCTGTCGAGAAGGAAGAATTATCCATTTCAGCTGGCTTACAAGACAGGGTAGCTCAAGCCTTTGAGTATCCGATATTTATGGATTTTAACGAAAAAACCATGAAAGAAAGGGGATATGGCGTTTACAAGGAGATTAAGGATGTGAAATTCCCTCCTTTATATATCTCCTACAGAAAAGATCAGTCAGAAGGATCGGAAGTTGTCCACAATACCCTGAGAGAAAGGTATTTACTAGGCGATAAGATAGTACTAGACGCTATTGAAAAATGGAAAGATTTAAGCGATAAAGCCTATGAAATGTTGCTGAGTGGAAATTGGGAGGGATTGGGTCAGGTCATCAATACAAACTATGATATCAGAAAATCAGTTATGAATATTTCTGTTAAAAATCAGGAGATGATAGACATTGCCAGAAAGACGGGAGCAAGCGCAAAATTCACTGGTTCGGGAGGAGCCATCATCGGGACCTATGAAAATGAAGTTATGTATGAAGAATTAAAAACAAGAATGAGTTATGTGGGTGTTGAAACCCTTAAACCAAAAATAGTAAGAACAACACTATGATAAGAAAAGCTGTAATACCTGCCGCGGGATTTGGAACACGTTTTTTGCCCGCGACAAAGTCCCAACCAAAAGAGATGCTACCCATTGTTGACACCCCTACCATTCAACATGTGGTAGAAGAAGCCGTAGAATCGGGGATTACCGACATATTAATGATAATTGGAAAAGGAAAGCGTTCTATTGAGGAACATTTCGATAGAAATTTTGAGCTTGAAGCACAACTTTTGGAAAAAAATATGATGGAAGATCTGATAATGATGAGAAAGATCAATTCTTTAGCCAATATTCATTTCATTTACCAAAAAGAACTCAATGGACTTGGTGACGCCATCAGCTATGCAAGATATCATGTTAATAATGAGCCATTTGCTGTCTTGCTGGGAGATACCTTGATAGAATCGAACAATGACATTCCTGTTACCCGTCAATTGATGGAGGTTTATAATAAGTATCATTCTTCTGTAGTTGCTGTAGAGGAAGTTCATCCCTCGCTGGTATCGAGATACGGGATTATCGATGGCGATGAAACTGATAAGGACATATTTAAGGTTAAGGATTTTATAGAAAAGCCAGACATTAATACTGCCCCTTCTAATCTTGCCATTGCCTCACGTTATATTTTCACCCCGGAAATATTTGAATTCCTCGACAATGTGAAACCGGGAAAAAATAACGAAATTCAGATTACAGATGCCATGCAGGCTATGGTAAAACATAAACCCTGGCATGCATTAAAATTCGACGGGAAACGTCATGACATAGGAAACAAACTCGATTTCCTGAAAACCAATGTAGTTTACGGCCTCAAAAGGAAGGATATTGGTGACGAATTCCGCCTTTGGCTAAAAGAATATATTTCTGATTAGCATTTTTTAAAATTTCGGGCTATTTTTGAACTTATACAATATTTAATCACAATAACGCAATCAAAATGAGAAAAACATTATTATCACTCCTGGGAGCAGCTATACTTTTGGCTTCATGCACCAACACAAAGACAGATACCACACCCTGGGTGTCTTTATTCAATGGAGTTGACCTTTCTGGTTTTGTTCAAAGAGGGGGTAATGCGGTATTTGAAGCAAGAGAATCGGTAATTCTTGGAGTAACAGTCTGGGGTACTCCGAATAGTTTTTTATGTACAGAACAGGAATATTCCGATTTTATTCTTGAAATGGAATATATGTTAGTAAACCCAATGAACAGCGGCATACAGTTCAGAAGTCTTTCTAATGAAGCGTATATGGATGGGAGAGTACATGGGTATCAATTTGAAATGGATCCAAGTGAGAGGGCTTTTTCCGGTGGTATTTATGATGAAGCAAGAACCGGGTGGCTCTATGCTCTTAACGAGGAAGGAAACGAAGAAGCCCAATCGGCATATCGTTCAGGAGGATGGAATAAGGTTCGAATAGAAGCCATTGGAAACAGTATTAAAACATGGTTAAATGGAGTACCTGTTTCAAATTTATTGGACGAGCAGACAGCAAAAGGATTTATTGCTCTTCAGGTACATGCCATTAAAGATTCTGCAGATATAGGGCATAAAGTGATGTGGAGAGATATAAAAATTTTAACCACTGATCTCGAAAAATACAGCTCAGAAACCACTGCACCCGAGAGGTCCTATTTAGTAAACAAATTAACAGAGGATGAAGTTGCTGAGGGGTGGAAACTATTGTTTGATGGTGTATCTAGCAAAGGATGGAGAAAAGCATACGCTGATGCTTTTCCGGAAAAAGGTTGGTCTATTGAAAATGGTATGATCTCTGTAATGCCATCAGACGGGGCAGAGTCACAAAATGGTGGTGATATTGTTACCATAGATGAATATTCAAATTTTGATATTAAACTACAGGCAAAATATACTCCGGGGGCTAATTCGGGAGTAAAGTATTTTGTTACAGAGGCCGAGGAAGGTAACAATAAGTCAGCTATTGGCTTGGAATTCCAGATTTTAGACGATTTTTTACATCCTGATGCTTTACTTGGGAGAACGGAAGGGATAAGGAAACTTGGCTCACTATATGACCTTATCAGCCCCGAAAATGTAAGAAGAAACAATATTGGTGAATGGAACAACATTAGAATTATTTCGAATAATAATCATGTGGAACATTGGTTAAATGGCTTTAAAGTGCTTGAATATGAACGGGGAAGCGAAGAGTTCAAAAAACTTGTTTCTGAAAGTAAATATAAAGATTGGCCGGCTTTTGGTGAAGCTGAATCCGGACATATCCTGTTGCAGGATCATGGCAATGAGGTTTCTTTCCAAAGCATTAAAATTAAAACTCTTAACTAGCCTCTGCAAGAACCGAGTACTCGGTTCTTTCAGGCACTAACTAAATAAAAACAAAAAAAAGTTGCGTTATTCTTTAAAGTAACGCAACTTTTTTTTGAAAAAATTCCTGTTTGCAAACTCAGAGCATCAGCTTCCGATCAAAGTCTGATTATCCTGCCTTCTCTGTCAGATAAGTATGCTGCTTCAATTATTCTTATTACATCAGCGGCCTGTTCGGGTTTAACAGCAAGTTCAGCTCCGTTTCTGATGGCCTGATAAATATTATCATAAAATGCCATATAATTCCCATGTTCTGATTCTATACTTCCTCTGAAATGCTTATCGTTTAGATTGGTATTCAGTGTTCCCCAAAATTGCGGATCTTCCTTTCCCCAATCTTTTCCTACAGGTAACAAACCGGCTTTTAAATCATCTTCCTGACAATCCATCCCGTATTTTATAAAGCTTCCTTCCGTTCCGTGCACAAGATACTTCGGACCTTGTTCCCTTACCAGGTAACTTGCCTTAAGACTTACTTTCAGACCGGGGTAGCTAAGAATAAGCTCGAAATTATCATCAATAGTACTGTTTGGTCTGGTGGTTCGGATATCAGCGAAAATGGTTTCAGGCCAGCCAAAAAGTACTAATGCCTGATCGATTAAATGTGATCCCAGATTAAAAAGAGTACCGGCACCTGAATCTTTAGACTCCTTCCAGCTTCCTTCTGCAATTACATTCCTATAGCGATCAAAGTGTGCTTCATATTCCACTAATGTGCCAAACGCTTTCTCCTTAATGAGCCTCTGAACGGTTAAAAAATCGCTGTCCCATCTTCTATTCTGAAAAACAGATAATACAAGTCCTTTCTTTTTGGCAATTTCTATCAATTCATCGGCTTGTTCACTGGTTTGGGTAAAAGGCTTTTCAATTACCACATGCTTTCCGGCTAACAAAGCCTTTCTTGCGAAATCAAAGTGAAGATAATCGGGAAGGTTTACTATAACCAATTCAATATCCTTTTCTTCACATAATTCGTCGCAGCTCCGTAATATTTTTGCATAAGAATAATCCTTTTTACTGGTATTATTTTTACGTTCTATGATAGATTTTATTTCAAATCCATTATTACAATGGAGGAGAGGTCCGTGAAAAACATAACCCGACATTCCAAAGGATGCAATACCTGTCTTTATTGGCTTAATCATTCTTTTCCTTTTTTGTTTTAAGCCTGCAAATTTATAAAAACTATCTGTTAGTCCTAATTTTTTCACTTTTCACTGTATCATTCCTGAATTAAAATTCCTTATTGAATACAGTTCTTCGGTTTTTTTATATCGTTTAATATTGCAACTATTTATGCGGGATTTTGTAATAATATTTTAACAAAAAGACTTGTGCATAAGACACAAATTTAGTCTGTAATAATCTATAATTATTAACTTTGGATTTTTATAATAAAGGAATCATACTGTTTTGTTTAACTCTCGTAAATCTCAAAATATTTTATGAAAAAATACTTATTTCTCCTTACAATTGCATCTTTTCTTTTGTTTATAAATTGTAGTAACGACTTATCTCAAAAAAAAGACCCGGAGGTCAGAAATATTATATTTCTTATCGGTGACGGAATGGGAGTGGCTCAGGTTTATGCCGCCATGTCAAGCTCTGAATACACTTTAAATATGGAAAGAACTAAGCATATTGGATTTGCAGAGACATTTTCATTAAACAAAAAAATAACTGACTCAGCAGCTGCAGGTACTGCACTTGCGACCGGAAAGAAGACAAAAAATGGAGTTATTGGTCAGGATTCGCTGGGGAACGAATTCTCCAGCATATTGGTAGTTGCCGAAAGACACGGATTGGCTACGGGTCTAATTTCAACTTCAGCTATAACACATGCAACTCCTGCTTCATTTATTGCTCATGAGTTAAGCCGCAATGATTATGAAGCAATTGCTGCTGATTTCCTTTCCACCGATATTGATGTGTTTATTGGTGGTGGCTATAATCATTTTGCACATAGAGCTGACAGTTTAAATTATATCGACAGTCTTATAAATCATGGATACCAGATTGTAACCACTATAGAAGATGTGGAATCCACTGATTCAAACAAACTTGCAGGTTTACTTTATGATGAACATCCACCGAGGTATTCGGAAGGCAGGGGGGATATGCTTCCAAAGGCAACAAAAAAAACTTTGGAAATATTGAGTAAAAATGAAAAAGGATTTTTCCTAATGATAGAAGGCTCTCAAATAGACTGGGCAGGTCATGCTAACAATACCAAATATAGTGTGGAAGAAACCCTCGATTTTGATCGTACTATCGGCGTGGTTCTTGAATTCCTCAATGAAAATCCTAATACACTATTGGTGGTAACTGCTGATCATGAAACAGGTGGGATGGCTCTGACTTCTAAATCAGGTGATTATTTGACCTCAGATGCCACATTTGCTACCGGAGGACATACTTCAATTATGGTTCCTGTTTTTGCTTATGGATCAGGAGCAGAATTATTCACCGGGATTTTTGACAATACCGGTTTCTTCACGAGATTTATAAAACTTTATGGCTTTGATGCTGAATAGAGTGCCTCTTAAATATATTTTTCTAATGGGAATGAAACTGTTTATTCTGGTTTTATTCCTTTTTTTAATGTCATGTCGAACCACCAGAATTTATAAGGATACTCAGGGATATGAATCCCTCAAAGAAAGACTTATTTTTCCATTACCCAAGCAACTGAAAGAAAGCAGCGGACTTTTAAAAATCAACGACTATTTCCTAAGCTTCAACGATAGCGGGGGCAAAAATGCACTCTATGCGTTCAAGGAGAAGAGTCCTGACAGTATTCATGAAATCATTATCCCGGGAATAAAAAACTTCGATTGGGAAGACATTTGTATGGATGATACTTTCCTGTATATTGCAGATATTGGGAATAATTTTGGAAGCAGGGATACACTCACTGTTTACAAGTTGAAGAAGGACGAACTGTTTACTAAGATCACTCATATTGAGAAAATAAGATATTCCTATGCTGAAAAGTCGCCCGCTTTTTTTAATTGCTGGAAAAATCCATTCGATTGCGAGGCATGCATTGTAAAAAACGACAGTTTATGGTTGTTTTCTAAAAACTGGCAGGATGAATCGTCACGGATTTATAAATTACCGACAGAGGCTGGATTCTATACTATTAGCGAACAAGGAAAAATTCAACCCGATATGTTGGTCACCGGTGCAGCTTACGATATGCGGAATGATAAACTATGGCTAATCGGTTATCATAATTATTACCCGGTCATTTATCGCTACAACTGGGAAAATGCTTCACCCCAAGCTGAATTTAAACTCATGCTCAAAAATCACCGCGGACTCCAGACAGAAGCTATTTATATCGACGAAAAGGGAAAGGTATTCTTCACCAATGAGAGAAGTATTAAACGAGCATCGCTGTGGGAGATTGAACCATAGAGAAGGTCTGGGAATAGCGGGTGATTTGGTCGTTTTAAGGGAAGGAAGAAAAATCACTCCCACGGCTGATGGACTCCTTTGGGCATACTCAGAAAGCAAGGCGCAAATTCTCTGATCTTCGCTAAAAATGTTTTACTATTATTCACTAATCTCTATAGTACTAAGTAGGAAGATATTATTTACATCAGAATAATCGTAAATATAAAATCCATTATTTCCGATGGTAAATAAAAGTGAATCGAGAGGTATTACATCGATGGCATGAATATTCGAAAATTCTGCAAGCTTGTGATTTGTAATATTCTGTTTATCAAGAACATCATATACGACTAAACCATTGTCGCCCTGACATATAAAAAGTGTATTTCCTGAAATCCCCAAACCATAGGGCTCATTCATTGGATAAGAGGCTAACAAAACCGGATTCGATTTATTTGTCACATTTACCACTTCCAAAAGATCGGCTGTTCCACCACAGATATTTCCTGAACGCAAAGTGACATAGGCTGTATTGCCGCTTACTACAACGGGATCACAGCTTGTAATATGATTGTATTCTGCTGTTTTAATAGGATTATTTGGGAAATGAAGATCCAGAATATGTAAGCCATTGGTAGCTCCCAGATACATATAATCCTCATAAATAAACATGGTCTCCAGTCCCCAGCCTACATATTTATCATAACTCAATTCCGGTGAGTCAACATCGCTTATATCAATTACTTTTAGTTTACTTGTCTGCTCGAGCAGGTATAAATATTGGTCGTACGTGGCAAATCGTGCCATTGAACCACCCACCCCATAAACAGCTCCACCAACTGAAGAAGGAGATTTGGACGAACTCATGGCATCCACATACGAGTATTCATAATAAATTCCCCATGGATGAGGATTATTGTATATTTCCTGAGTGTATTCTTCAACCTTCCATCCGGTAACAACTCCCTTTTTAGCATCGATTGTTGCCATGGGATATTTGTTATTATAAGATGGGAGGGTATAGCTCAATATACTGTCGAGTCTGTTTATCTCAACCGGAGCCGAAGGTATACTAATGTCGATAAGCACTATATCAATATAACTATCGGCATATAGAATATTGTCTTTTATTGCCATATCCACGTTGCCCGGGATATTAATAAATGAAAGGGGGCTTGGATCTGATGGATTAGTTATGTCGATTACATGAATACCTTTCATATATTCATTGATAAAAATATAATTACCCTTGAAATATATTTTACCCGGTTCTTTTAATGGAACAGCTTCTTCAATCTTCACAGATTCACGTAATTCATCATAGGAAAGGTAAACAGGAACATTTGCCGTATAAGTCTGAAACTTCTTGTCCTCGCATGAATTGAAAAGTATGGCAAGGATTATAAGGCTAAAACCGAAGAGTTTATTTTTTCTCATTCTCTAAATTTTATTCTAAGATGCTTGTTTGTCTTTATGGGTTGCGTCGAACGCAACCTTTCTTTTAATAACTTCATCTCAGAGGTGAATCCTAACCACAAATTTTAGCATCATGAACAAAAAAATTGCCCTGTTTATCTTAGTCTTCATATTCCCCATACTTTCTGTTTCTGCACAAAAAATGGATGAAATAACATTAAAGAGCGGTTCTGTTATCAGAGGATCAATAATTGAGATAATCCCTGAGGGCAAAGTAACAATTAATGATTTAGCCGGAAACACCTGGGTTTTTAAGATGACTGAAATTGAAAAAATCAAACAAATTGAAGAGGGTGAAAAAATTAAAACAGATGCATTTCTTACAGGATGGGGAAATATGACCTCCATAGGTTTTCTCGCCGGATCGAACACCAGCAATCAGATTGCACCCTTCAGCTTAATTTCTTCCTTTGGATATAAAAATGAATTACAGATTTACACAGGATTTGCAACCGGTATTGAATTTCTAAATATTAATCACATTCCTGTACTTTTTGATTTACAATACTTTACATCGGACAATGAAGTTAGCACCGTATTTATTTTAAGAGGAGGATATGCATTACCTACTAGTGGTGAAAAAAACATTTATGGTTATTCTACCGCCTATATGGGCGGAGTTACCGGGTCAATGGGAGTTGGTTTAAAAATAAAGAACAAAGAAAAATTTGCCTGGGATGTGAATGTCTTATATCGTTATATGCAGATAAAATATACAGAATACAACGATTGGTCGCAACAAGATTATCAATACACCGATATATACAACAGGCTTGAATTACGTTTGGGATTCTATTTGTACTAGAAATTTATTGTTAGTAAGGATTTATTAGATTTATGGTTTTCAGACATTTCGACTCCCATAAATGATAGAATACCTATCAGAAATAAATATCTATCTAAAACAAATGCCTGAACAGAAATACTTATAAATTAGCATTTATTAAGCCGTACTTTTTAAATAGCAATTATTAAGCTTAACTTTTAGATCAGGGCTTTTCGCACACAGTCGGAATACCCCTTGCTTCCTCCCAATTTTTCCCTACTTTTGTGCCGATGAAAATAGATGCCGAAAAATATAATAAAGGTAAGAAATTACCTGTGGTGGAGGAGTTTTACACCCTTCAGGGGGAGGGTCATAATATGGGCAAAGCGGCCTATTTCCTGAGGATTGGGGGATGCGATGTAGGTTGTTCCTGGTGTGACACCAAATTATCATGGAATCCTGAATTACATCCTGCCATTGAAATAGAAACTATTATAGAGAACATAAAAAATTGTCCGGCGAAATCGGTTGTAATAACCGGCGGCGAACCAATGATGTTTAATCTCGATTATTTGTGCGACAGACTTAAGGAAGAAAATCTGGAAACCTTCATTGAAACTTCCGGTGTTCATCCATTTTCAGGAACCTGGGACTGGGTATGTCTTTCGCCAAAGAAGCATTCCATTACCCGCGAAATTTACTATGAAAAAGCTAACGAACTCAAAGTAATTATTGCAGAATCAGACGACTTTGAATGGGCTGTGGAAAATTCAAAAAAGGTAAATAAGAATTGTCATTTATATCTCCAGCCTGAGTGGAGCCGGCATAAAGAAATGATGCCAATCATTGTGGAATATGTTAAAAACCATCCAGAATGGAGAATTTCATTACAAGCACATAAGTATATGAGGATACCCTAGGGCTATTTCGATTGAGTACTGGTCTGGTTGATCTGTTTCTATGGCTCACTGCTCACGAAATGCATACAAGTATTTATCCGTCCTAACGTAAAGCACATCATCCACAGCAACGGGTGATGCACCAATCTTTCCTTCCAGCTTGTTATTGGCAAGGATGCTGAAATCATCCCCTGAAAGTACAGAAACTGTCCCGTTGTATGAACAGGTATAGATTCTGTTTCCGGCTAACATGGGGGAAGAAAGGTAGGCTCCAGGTGCTCCAACCCGCTCATTCTTTACAACTTCACCTGTCTCCCGGTCAATTACCGTGATGATCCCACCGTTTTTGATAAAGAAGACAGAATTGCCAACCACAAGGGGGGATGGGGTTTCGGGGGTATTATCAGATACTTTCCAGAGAACATCAGAGGCTGAAAGTTCACCGGATCCGGTTACTGGTAAAGCCATCATCCCGTGAGGTTCAAAATAGGGTATTAGCATTTGTAGAAATGCCGCCCACTCAAGACTGTCTATAGCAAGATCTTTATTTCCATCTACTGCCTGGTAAACCCGGTCATCGTCCAGGGGCATATCCGACAGTGGTTCACCGGAGCTTTCCGGCCTGGAGTAGATCATGAGCGTATCGGGCATCTCAGATTGTTCCAGTTTTTGATTATGATCCCTGTCATAGTCCCTGAGAAGATCATCAAAAGTAAAATTAAGTCCCATGCCACTCTTTTCGCCAAAATTTGTCCATGACCCCAAATACATCACATCCCCGTAAACTACCGGGGTGGATACCCCCGTGGTCGGCGTGGCCAGCCACCATTCTGCTTTTCCTGTCAGGGTATTATATGCCACCACATTCTGGTACTGATGCATGATTAGCAGATCTCCCCATAAGACCGGACTGGAAGCTCTTGCAACCAGAGACTTTATGTGCAGGGGATCATTGAGGACCCAAAGGGAATCACCGGTTTCACAATCCAAAGCCACTATCCTTGTATCCCCCCTTGAGTTAATATTCACAAGAACCACGCTGTCCTTAACGATAGGGGAGCTTGCTCCTGCCATAGTGAATCCAAGGGGCTGATGTTTGAATTCCCAGCATTTAGTGCCATCTGTCTCATAAGCAATTAGTCCGTACCCGGGCAGGTGCGAGAAAACCTTCTTCCCGTCACTTGCCACAGTTGGATTCGCGTAGGAATTGATCGGGTGCAGATTATAAATCCACCAGAGCTTAACAGAATCATCCCAGAGCATCTCCCCGTTTTCGCGGTTCACTGCAAAGGTATGAAGCGTGCTATCTTCCTTTTTGAACCCGGTAAGGAAGATCTTGTCCTCGACAATGCAGGGAGAGGACCATCCGGGAAGTATCTCAGTTTTCCAAAGCAGGCTTGTGTCAGGGTTGAAATGTATGGGAGGATTGGCATCTGCTGGAGCGATCCCTGAAGAATTGGGCCCTCTGAACTGCAGCCAGTGCATAGATTCTGACTTGAATTTGTATCGTCCTTTTGAACCTGTGTCACAGGAACTCAGACAGGCGAGTAAAACAATGCCTATGGCAAGTGCAAGAGAGGAGGAAATGGAGGAGCAAAAGAAATGAAAGGCTGGAGATTGAAAATTTCTATTCATGATTACCAGGTTTAAACTAATTAAGGATGCTGAAGCAAAGAGGTTGGTCAATAAATGATTGACTGTGAGGAGCATAATTTGCAGAAAGTTAAGCAAATTGAAATACAAAGTCAAGTAATTGATTGTAAATTAATAATTGAATAGCAGGTTAAATTAAGTGTCTCTGCCATCTTTTTGCTAACATCCTTTAAGCTGAGACTGGTGGCCAATTATAACTGGCTATATTAGTATCGTCTTTTTCGCCGATTTTAACTCACAACAATATTACGCCATCCTATGATGCACAACATATTCCAACTCAAACTAAAAAGTAGATAATTAAACCTGAATTTTGTATTTTTGGTAAAATTCGCTGTTATGTACTTTAATTAGTTGATTAGAGCTAATTTTCAGAACCATAAGCTAAATTTTAAAGAGATGGACTATCTTCAATTTAACCATACACTTGACATGGCGAAACCACCCGAAAACTTTCATGATGTATTGAAAGCCATGTGGTGGGAGAGGAAAAACTCCTGGCAAATCGCTCATGACCTTGTGAAGAATCTGCCTGGAGAGGATGCGGCCTGGGTTCATGCATACCTGCACCGGAAGGAAGATGATCCCGATAATGCATTGTTCTGGTACAAAAAAGCCAATAAAGATTACCCCCAAATTTCTCTAAATGACGAATTCAGAGATATAACAAAAGATTTTCTGGATAGATATGCTTAGTACAATATATATCACAATCTTCTTTCCCTATTTTTCTTTCAAAATTATTGCCTCATAGATATAGAGTTCTGCTGTTTTCCAGCCATCCCAGCCTATCCTCGCCTTATCACGAGAACAATGTCCCAGAAATTCCTCTTTAGTCCAGTCAGAATGTTCCGCTACCTGAGGTAGGAAAGTACCTGAGTTATATCCGTCACTTATATAAATACCGTGTCTGCCAAGTTCAAACTCAGAAATATCATATATTCTTTTCATCGGTGTTAAAACTGATAATTCAATTTTAACATTATCTAATTCGCTATATTTTAAGGACTTAAATCGGCGATCCGTACTTGCGGCAGAAATGGTCATTCGCCTTATCAGCTCGAATAATGGAATATCTGCGGATAGTTTTCCAATACAGCCCCGCAATTTTCCTTTAACATAAATACTTACAAATGCTCCGGTTTTTATTCTCAAATTTTCAGAGATATTCTTATCACTATTTTCCATACTACTGCCAAACTTTAAGAAATGGATCAGACTCTCTCTTGAAATTTCCAATAATTTTTGTTTTTCTGCTTCACTAAGGAAGTCTGTATAATTCTGATCCATTCCAACTATTTTTATTCATAAAACAAGATAGAGATATAATCAACAACTCTATCCGAATTCCTCACTTCTCCCGAATGTCCTCGTGCAAGAATTTTAGTTTCATATTCAGGATTCATAAGTCTTGAATACTCCATAAGTGCCATTATAGGACCATAACCACAAACGCTGATATTGTTTTGTATTATTGAATGGTAAACCTGATTAATCATCCTTTTCTGGACAGCCTCAAGAACCAATTGATCTTGTTTAAATCCCTCCCGGGGAGATAAAAAATGTGAGAAATCAGACGAAGCTATAACACATACTTTGCGGTTGGTCTTGTTTTGGGCTTTTATTATCATATCAGCCAACTTTTTTGAAACCACAGGATTCTGGGTTCCAATTCCAACCGGAACAATCAGCTTTTCATTAAAATCATAAAACTGTATATAGGGCAGAATGACTTCTGCTGAATGTTCTCCATTAAGCATGTCTGAAGATGTTTCGATCCCCATTGCATCAACAAATTGCTTGTCAACCTTAAGTGTACCCATTGGCGTTTCCCAATAGTCATGACTGTCACTGGCAAAATCCAGATAGCCTCCATGATGTAAAGGATGCAGCAGGACAAAACTTTCAAAATCTGGTTTAATTAGCCTGATTAATTCAAAAAAAGCCAGACTTTGATAAGCTGAATAGATGTGGCCGGCGTGGGGGAGGACACATCCGAAAATATTGCCAACTTTAATTTCTTTCAGGAAATTAAAATCAAGCTGCACTTTGATATTCTCCAATTGATCTCTGATAGCTTTTTCTGTTCCCGGATAAAAACTGCCAGATACAAAAGGAGTACGTATGGTTCTATTCATGCTTTGTAAGTTACAAAATTCTTGAGAATACTATGTCCACATTCAGAACATCTTCCATCACTTTTCAGATAAGATTTAGTTTGATAATGAATTCGGGAGATTTGAATAGATCCACAGTTGGGACAATGCGTATTATGACCGATATTTCCCGAAAAATTTCCGATATACACATAATCCAGTTTTTCTTCGGCCAGAGCAAAGAAATCCTCCAGCTTTTCTGCCGGAGTAGGAGGGATTTTTGCATTAAAGTTAGGGAAATACCTGTTTAAATGAAAAATAGTATCTTTTCCTAAATTATCTGTAATCCAATTTAACATTTCTATAAATTCTTCCTCATCGTCATTTAATCCGGGTATTACCAAAAAGCTCAATTCCAGATGCTTGTTTTTTGCCCGAATGATCTTCAAACTCTTTAAAACCGGATTTAAACGCGATTTCGTATATTCTTTATAGAAGGTATTTGAAAAAGCCTTCAGATCTATATTGAAGGCATCCATAATTGGAATAATATCATTTAAAGGTTTTGGATTGATGAAGCCATTTGAAATCATACAGGTTTTAAGTCCTTTTTCTTTGAATAAAACCGCTGTATCGTACATGTATTCGTAGAAAATAGTAGGTTCACTATAGGTAAAAGCAATTCCGATGTTTGCCGGATCCCCCATGCTCAAATTCAGAATCTCATCCGGAAGCAGAGGCTTTTGCATAGTTTTTATTCCCGTTTGAGACAAATCCCAGTTTTGACAAAAGAAACATTGTAAATTGCATCCGGGAGTGCCTAAAGAAAGGATGCGAGAACCTGGATAAAAGTGGTACAAGGGCTTTTTTTCGATAGGATCGATATGCAATGCCCTTGCCTGACCATATACATCGGTAAGCAATTTCCCATTGTTATTCCATCTTACCCTGCATTTGCCGTATTCTTCATCATTTAGAATGCAAAAATGCGGACAAAGAACACACCGTATTCTTTCGCCATCGAGAACTTCAAAATATTTTGCCGGACTTTGCATTACAAACAAATGTAAGAATTTTGAAGGGTGAAAAATAAATTTTTAAACATTTAGAATATCCCCGTTGTTTATGATTTATGAAAACAATATTAATATTTATCCTATTTTTGCAAAGCTTCTCAATGGTGGAAGCTCAAGATAAAAAAATAAATTCAATGAAAGAAGAAGTTGTTACATTAGGAAGCGGTTGTTTCTGGTGCTCTGAAGCAGTTTACGAATCAGTAAAAGGCGTTATCAAGGTAGTTTCTGGTTATTCCGGCGGATTGACAGTAAATCCAAGTTATAAGGAAGTATCAACCGGTACTACCGGACATGCAGAGGTGGTTCAGATAACCTTCGATCCTGAGGTAATTAGTTTCGAAGAGATTCTGTTTATCTTTTTCAAAACCCATGATCCAACAACTTTAAACCGACAAGGCGCTGATATTGGCACTCAATACCGATCTGTAATTTTTTATCATACTGACAAGCAGCAGGAAGTTGCTGACAGCTTAATAAGGGAACTTGAAAATCAGCAAATATTTGAAAATAAGATCGTTACGCAAATACAAAAATTCAACACCTTTTATATCGCAGAAGAATACCATCAAAACTATTACGCAAGAAATCCATATCAGGGCTATTGCAATGCAGTAATAGCTCCTAAGTTAAGTAAGTTTAAGAAGGATTTTAGTAAATCGTTGAAATGAGGGTTTGGTGTATATTAAAGGATTTATATTTTATTATAACTTGAACCCGGAGGCTTCTAACTTGATTAACCCCAGTCCCACCTGAGGTTTTAAATATGAATATAGGTCACAACCCCGGAGGGTGTTGCACTTTCGAATTAGCTAAATAGTTAATTAGTGGAATGATTAAATAGAAATATAAAGTGCAACCCACGCTGGGGTTGGAAGAATCCTGAATTTTCTTAACCCCAGGTGGGACTGGGGTCATTTAAGTTTATGCCCTCCGGGCATAGGAAAGTTGTTCATATAGCTTCGTAAATCAATCAAAACCAGCAAGTATCTTCATATTTCAAAATAGTAGTTATATTCTTCCTAGGAAGCAACCAGCAACCAGAAACTCAATTCCAAAAATTTTCCCTAGTTTTACCCGAAATAATTTCCTATGCCTGGTAAATTCGGACAATCGCTTATAGACCTCAGTAATTTTCTCTGGGGTACTCCTTTGTTAATTTTGCTTTTTATCGGTGGCGTTTTCTTCTTTATATACTCAAGATTGAAACCTCTGCGGTATATCTCACATGCAGTGGCCATTTTAAGAGGGAAATATGATAAGTCAGACGAACCCGGACAAATATCTCATTATCAGGCTTTATCTACGGCGCTGGCAGGAACGGTTGGGATGGGAAACATCAGCGGTGTGGCTCTGGCTATGGTTATGGGTGGTCCCGGCACCATTTTCTGGATGTGGATCTCGGCTCTGCTGGGAATGATGACAAAATATTTTACCTGTACCTTGGCAGTAATGTTCAGAGGATACGACAGCAAAGGAGAGCTCCAGGGAGGCCCGATGTATTTTATTGTTGAAGGTCTTGGAAAAAACTGGAAACCACTTGCAGTATTCTTCTCTTTGGTAGCGATGGTGGGCGTATCACCCATGTTTCAGGCCAACCAGCTGACTCAGGCATTTGTTGATATAGCACTGGTTCCCAATGGAGTAAAGGATAGTTTTACATTGCATCTTATAATTGGAATTTGCATCACAGTAATTGTGGCTCTGGTGGTTTTTGGTGGCATAAAACGAATAGGGAAAGTAGCCGGGCGTCTGGTTCCTGTAATGGTTATTCTTTATATTCTTTCTGTTTTAAGTATTCTGTTTCTGAATTCCAGTGAAATAATCCCATCCTTCAGACTAATTTTTCAGGATGCATTTACCGGCAAAGCTGTAATGGGAGGAGCGCTGGGGTCTTTGATAATAATGGGATTCAGAAGAGCAGCATTTTCAAATGAGGCAGGAATTGGTACCGCACCCATGGCACATGGAGCCGCAAAAACCAAAGAACCTGTAAGAGAAGGATTGGTAGCCATGTTAGGTCCGTTCATTGATACCATAATAGTATGCACCATGACCGCCCTGGCAATAATTATTACAGGTGTTTGGAAGGACAGTTCCGTAGAGGGGATAAGTTTAACTGCGAAAGCTTTTGAAATAGGAATACCCTTTATTGGTAAATATATCCTTATTGTTTGTGTCACAATCTTTGCCCTCACTACCTTATTTGCATTTCCATATTACGGAACCAAAGCATTTTCTTTTGTTTTTGGAGCTGAATATGGAAATATATATAAATATCTTTATGTGGCCAGTATTAGTCTGGGTGCAGTTTCTTCCCTGAAAGTTGTCATTAGTATCTTTGATAGTGCATATGCGCTTATGGCGTTCCCTACCATGTTATCTGCTATCCTTTTATCACCTCATGTGGTGAAAGAAACAAAAAAGTACTTCCATAGATACAAAAACGGAGAATTTGATCAAAACAAATGAGAATTATCCTTTATATAGTATTGCTATTTGTTAGCCAGGATATCAATTACAAAGAACTGTTTTGTGACGATTACACCAAAGCTTTGGAGTTTATCGAAGAAAATAAAGAGCTAATTGCAACCGTGTGTAATTCCTTTGAAAACGATCCATTAATTATTTCAAGTATTGTCTTCCCTGAAGCCATAAGGTACTCTATGATAAGGGATTATTTTGAAACTGCTTCCCTGGAGTTAGCTTATGTGAGTACCGGTGCTCCTGACTTTTCCATTGGCAGTTTTCAGATAAAACCTTCTTTTGCCGAAAAAATCGAGTACTATGTTAAAAATAACATGCATTATCTGGAACCGGAGCTTTTGCATTGGTTTAGCTATGAAAAAGATCTGAAAGAATTCCAGATTAGAAAAATCAGGTTGGACAGATTAAAAAGCACTGAAGCTCAGTTATATTATATCAATGCATTCTATAGAATTCTCCTACACAGATTTAGTTTTTTAACCAGCTGCGAAAAAGAATACCGGATAAAATTTACCAGTACTGCCTACAATCATAATTTCGAAGCCGACAGTTCGGAAATAGAAGTTTATATGTCTAAATCCTTCTTTCCATGGGGTGCGAATAATGAAAAGCAGAAATTCAATTATGCGGATATCGCTTGGGATTATTATGCACGAATAGTAGAATAGGTAGGTATAAATAATTGAATTTTGTAATATCTTTTAGGAAAGCCTTAAGAATTTTACTAAAATAGGGTTTACTATTTTTAAGTTTTTTTTCAGGAATCTATAATTTTTGTTTATGCTATTTGCCCTGAAGGGGCAATATATTAGTAACCACAGTTGAAGCCCGTGGTTAAGTATACGCCCAACAGAACCAGCCCCAATATTTTTGCCTACGGCAAAAATATTGGGGCTGGGGTTAGGAGAGGAGTCCAAACCACGGGTGTTACCCGTGGTTATTATTGTTTAAGCCCTTCAGGCTTATAGGATTTTATATCAACATTCAAGTGAAGCCGAGACTTGATTTTTTATGGACTTCAAAAATATTGGGGCTGGGGTTATTTAGCTACTATAAAAAAGGCATTAATAGTATGTTTTTAGCTCGTTATGAATATGGTAATCATACGGTTAAGCACAATCCGCACACTAGTATATTAGTCTTAAATACCTTCACAATAAAATATGATTCCCAAAAAGCTATATTCTCCTTTAATTTTCATACTTTTGCGGCTCAATTTAAAAAGATGGAATCAATAAGAAACATTGCAATAATAGCACACGTTGACCACGGTAAAACAACCCTGGTTGATAAAATCATATACGAATGTAATACTCTTGACTCAAGGAAGCCCAGCGGTGAATTGATACTTGACAGTAATGATTTAGAAAGAGAAAGAGGAATTACCATTCTTTCAAAAAATGTATCAGTGCAATACAAGGGAGTTAAGATAAATATAATCGATACTCCGGGACACGCAGATTTTGGTGGGGAAGTAGAGAGAGTGCTTAAAATGGCTGATGGGGTGCTATTATTGGTTGATGCTTTTGAAGGACCGATGCCTCAAACCCGTTTTGTGCTTACCAAAGCCATAGAACTTGGTTTAAAGCCTATTGTGGTTGTAAACAAGGTTGATAAGGAAAATTGTCGTCCGGAAGATGCCCAGCAGGATGTATATGAGCTGATGTTTAATCTGGACGCGAGTGACGACCAACTCGAATTTCAGACCATATTCGGATCGGCGAAACAAGGATGGATGAGTACTGATTTCAGAAAACCAACCAACAATGTTACCGCTTTGCTCGATACCATTATAAGTGAAATTCCGGAAGCTCCTTATCAGGTTGGGACACCACAGATGCAGATTGCTTCTCTTGACTTCTCAAGTTTTGTTGGAAGGATAGCTATTGGACGCGTTTTTCGGGGAGATATTGAAGAAGGTAAAGACTACAGCATTTGTCAGAAAGCCGGTAAAAAGAATAAAGTACGGATTAAAGAACTATATGTTTTTGAAGGACTGGGCAGAAAACGCGTTACAACTGTAAGAAGCGGTGATTTATGTGCCATTGTGGGAATTGAGGATTTTGATATTGGAGACACTGTTGCCGATTTTGAGCATCCTGAATCATTACCGCGTATTTCTATTGATGAGCCAACCATGAGCATGTTATTCCTGATAAATAACTCCCCATTTTACGGTCAGGAAGGTAAACTAGTGACATCCAGGCATATAAGAGACAGATTATACAAGGAGACAGAGAAAAATCTGGCGCTTAGGGTAAATGATACCGGATCGGAAGACAGGTTTATGGTGCATGGAAGGGGAGTGCTTCACTTGTCT
>JAIOZM010000038.1 GCA_021740585.1 Bacteroidales bacterium | reverse complement strand
TCCTTTTTAAAAGCAGTACTAAATGTCCTGCTAATTTTTTGTTGTCTTCTCATAATTCCTAAATTTACGAAAGTTTTCAACTAAACTTTACGTCAACCTATATTATGAAATAACAAGGGTTCAGGTTTGACATAAGCATAACATTGGGCTGAAGCCTTGTTTATTGCGTGCTCCCTGATGGCTCCAAGTAATTTGCGACGCTCAAAACCTGAAATCGTGACATAGACAAAACAGACTTATTCTTCAGTCATTTGTTCTTCAGGTAACTGATGTTCAGGTTCTTTTTTGGCAGCAATGATTGAAAATGCAATATAAAAGCCTAAGGAAAGAGCAATGCCTTCCCATTTAAAGATGGCAATGAACAGAATAGATATTATAAGAATTAAATACTTATAGAGGTTGGTCTTAATATTCATTCCTTTAAATTTCAAGGAGATGAATGGAATCATTATGACCTGAAGAATGCTCGTTCCTATACATAGGTAAACAAAACTTCTTGTGTCGAAATGTAAAAATGAATCAGGTATATTAACGTAAATATAAGCCATGGCTCCGATGAATAATGCATTTGCCGGCACAGGGAGTCCTCTGAAGTTTTCTTTCTGCCTGGTGTCATTATCGAAAATTGCCAATCGTATAGCCGCAAAAACAGGGACTAAAACTCCGGCATAAGGCAGGTAAGCTGAATATCCTGATTCGGCGCCGGCAGTCGACAAACTGGAATAAAGTATTAAACCGGGAAGCACTCCAAAACTTACCACATCGGCTAATGAATCAAGGGTTTTCCCAATATCAGAATATGCTTTCAATAATCTTGCTGCAGTACCATCCAGAAAATCAAAGAGAGACGAAAACAGAATCATATAAATGGCATAAGAAATATTACCCTGAAGGAGGAATAGTATCCCCATAATTCCTGAAGCCAGATTCAGAATAGTGATGGCATTTGGCAGATTTTTTTTCATAGCTTTAAAAAGTTTCCCAAAATTGAAAAAATTAAATCAACTATCCTAAAATCCATCAATTAGAAATAAAAATAACTTTAATGCATTATTAATTGTTCTAATATACAGAATATAGTGCATTATCAGCTTTTGGTATAGTTTTTGGCACTTTATAGTATATATTGAAACCTAATTGTGTAATTAATAAATCTGACAAAGTTTCTATGTTTTATGCAATACTGACTTGAAATGAGATTTTCAAGGAAATATAAATTGTCATAAAGCGTCAGTATTAAATAAAATAAATTTTGAAAAGACATTTTTATGAAAGAATCATTTCCCCAATATTTAAACAGTATCAATCAGAGCTATTGCAGTGAAGTTCCTTCGATGGTAGACACGCATAGTTTTGTTGACGATTTGATACATCTTCTGTTTCCCATTAGAATTAATAAGTATATTAGTTTGCAGGAAATAGAAATCAGGATGGAAAGAATGCAACTGAGGCTGAAGGAACTTCTTATTCCTATGCAAAAAGAATTAATGAGGAAACCCTCTGAGATTTCGGCAGAGTTCTTTCTTAAAGTCCCTGAAGTGTATAAAATAATGCTTAAAGATGCAGATACATTATATAAATCTGACCCTGCAGCGAGTTGTGTTGAGGAAGTAATCTTAAGCTATCCGGGGTTTTATAGTCTGTGCACATACCGACTTGCAAATTTGCTTTACAAATTAAAGGTTCCGGTAATTCCACGGGTGATGACAGAATATGTTCATGGAAAAACTGGAATAGATATTAATCCGGGAGCAAAAATAGGAAAAAACTTTTTCATGGATCACGGAACAGGAATAGTAATAGGCGAAACAGCCGTAATTGGAGATAATGTTAAGATTTATCAAGGGGTAACACTGGGCGCCATTTATGTGGAGAAAAAAATGAAGAATAGCAAGCGCCATCCCACCATAGAAGATAATGTGATTATTTACGCGGGAAGCACTATACTTGGAGGCGACACCATTGTTGGACACGATACCATTATAGGTGGAAATGTTTGGCTGACCCAATCGGTTGCTCCAAATTCTGTTGTTTATGGTCAACATAAAATTACCATAAGAGATAATAAAGATTTTACAGAGCCCATTAATTTTAGCATTTAAAACATGAAAGCAAATACAATATTAGAAACAATAGGAAACTCACCCCATATAAGGCTTCAAAAGCTTTTCCCTTCAAATTATGAAGTGTGGATTAAACTTGAAAAAAGTAATCCGGGAGGAAGCATTAAAGACAGAATAGCGCTTAATATGATAGAGCAGGCTGAAAAGGATGGATTGCTGAATAAGGATTCGGTGATTATTGAACCGACAAGTGGGAACACCGGTATTGGTCTGGCTTTGGTTTGTGCAGTGAAAAATTATCGGGTAATTCTGGTTATGCCTGAGTCAATGTCGCTTGAACGGCGAAAGATAATGCAAGCTTATGGCGCAGAAATTGTTCTTACCCCCCGGGCGGAAGGAATGAAGGGATCGATACAGAAAGCAAATGAATTAAAGAATGCTACACCAAATGCCTGGATTCCATCTCAATTCGATAATCCGGCTAACCCGGCAGCTCATGAAAAAACAACTTCCCGGGAAATCATTCGTGATTTTCCTCAGGGATTTGATTACCTTATTACCGGGGTGGGTACCGGCGGTCATATTTCCGGAGTGGGGAGAGTATTAAAGGAGAAATTTCCTAAGCTGTTAATTTATGCCGTAGAACCTGAATTATCTGCAGTAATCAGCGGAGGAGCCCCCGGACCGCATCCTTTGCAGGGAATTGGAGCAGGTTTTATTCCGGCGAATCTCGACACATCAATCTTAACTGAAAGCATAAAAGTTACAAAGGAAGAGGCCTATTCTTTTACCAGAAGAGCTGCTCTTGAAGAAGGGATTTTTATTGGAATATCAACGGGTGCTTCACTGGCGGCAATTTCTAAATCTTTGTCTAAATTTAAAACCGGATCGAGGATTTTAACTTTTGCATACGATACCGGAGAGAGATATTTGTCTGTCGATGATTTGTTTTAGGCAATGAGCTTTGTCTTTACACTGCAAATATTAACATTTTTTTTATCTTTGAAAACATATTAAAAATTAAGCAATTAATGAAGATTTCTATAGATTTTGATGGCACCATTGTTGAGCATAAATATCCTGAAATAGGTAAGGAAATGTTATTTGCCTTCGACACTCTAAAAGCACTTCAGAAGCAAGGGCATCTGTTGGTTTTATGGACAATCAGAGTCGGGAAGGAATTGGAAGAAGCCGTTGAGTTTTGCCGGAAAAACGGGGTGGAGTTTTATGCAGTAAATAAAAACTATCCCGAAGAAGTGTTCGATGAAAATGAGGTTTCACGAAAGATAAATGCGGATATTTTTATCGACGACAGAAATATTGGTGGGTTTCCGGGATGGGGAGAAATATATTTTATGCTACACCCGGATGAGAATCCAGGTCTGGAAGAGGAGTTCAGAATGCTTAAGAACTCAAAAAAGAAGAGTCTTCTAAAAAAATTATTTAATTAATGAGAAAATTATTTTTTCTGGTAGTTCCGGCATTGGTTTTGTTTTCCGGCCATTCCTGTAATTCTGAAAAAAGCGGAACCCAAACTGTCGAAAACAATAATTCCTCAGAACCGGTTAAGGAAGCTTCAAATTTCAGGATTATTAGTCCGCAAAATCAAAAATATATTAATCCGGCTGAAGTTTTACATCTGAGCATCGGGAAACTGAACGACAGTATTTATTTAGATTCTGCTGAAGTTAGAATTGATGGTGTTTTGTTGCAAAAAATATTTGACGATAAGCTTGCAGCAAACCTGGATGTTAAATCTTTTGCACCGGGATTGAGAAGAATGCAAATCAAAACCTTTGCCGGTGGAAAAACCGAGTCTCTTCCAATAAATATGAGGTTTGTGTCGGATATTATTCCTGAGAACTATACGTATAAAGTTAAGAAAACCTATCCGCATGATAAAGGTGCTTATACCCAGGGATTGGAATATTCAGAAGGCTTTTTGTTTGAGGGAACCGGAAATAACGGAGAGTCTTCCATCCGAAAAGTAAATCTGGAAACAGGAGACATTATTAAGTACAGAGATTTGTCTTCCGAATTTTTTGGAGAAGGTATTACCCTCATCAACAATAAGATTTACCAGATAACATACCGGTCACAAGTTGGATTTGTGTATAATGAAAATAGTTTTGAGGAGGAAAGAAAAATCTTTTATCAAAATAAGGAAGGATGGGGCCTTTGCAACGATGGTGTGAATATTCTTATGAGTGATGGTACACATATTATATATTTTATGGATACAATTTATTTCAGTGTTGACAAAAAAATTGAAGTTTTTGATAATGAGAAAGAAGTAAATCTGTTAAATGAACTTGAGCTGATAGACGGTGTCCTGTATGCCAATCGTTATACAACAAATGAGATTGTAATGATTGATCCCACCAACGGTAAGGTGCTGGGTAAAATTGATATGACAGGCATTCTGGATGCAAAGGATAAACATCCCAGAATAGATTATTTTAATGGGATTGCCTACGATAAGCAAAACAAAAGAATTTTTGTAACCGGAAAATACTGGCCCAAAATTTACGAAGTTGATTTTGTAAAGAAATAAAGGGTTCTATTTTTCATAGCGCCCCTTTCGGCATAAACCTGAACTGAGGATGATGGGGATTGAATATATTCTTATTCCCAAACCTTAAGAAGCGGTAATGACCTGTATACTGCGCGGAAAAATATCAAATTCAAAAGGAGAATTACCGAGGCTTTCACCATCGGTTTCCAGAAAGACCTGTTCGTGACTTTCAACTTTTATATTTTTTCCGTTTAAAGCCATTACCTTTCGGTGATTAACAATCTTTCCGTTGTATAATAAAGGCAGACTCCTGATTACGTCGAATCGCCCGATTTTTTTTATAATGGTGAGGTCAAAAATACCATCGTCGGCAATGGCATTAGGAACTTGTTTCATCCCACCTCCACTAAACTGGCAAATGCCAATATTCATTGAAAAAACATCACATTCACTAATATCACCATCAACAGTTACCCAGGCCGGAAAATGCTTGTAACCAAATAATCCGATTAAAATATTCCAGAAATACAACAATTTGCCACTCTTGCCCTTTTCTTTCAAATCATTGCTCTTTTGAGCCACCATGGCATCAAATCCCATTCCTGCAATGTTTATGAAAAACCGTCTTATTTTTTTGTCTTTACGGGTAAAATATACCCGGCCAACATCCTGAGTAAAAGTATTTCCTTGTACCAGTGTCTGGATAGCTTCCTTATAATTATGCGGAATTTTAAACATTCTCGACCAGTCGTTCCCCGTTCCAACAGGAATCATGCCTATGGTAATATCGGAGGTTTTAATGCTTTCCTGTGCGAATATCCCATTAATTATCTCATTTAAAGTGCCATCACCACCAACCACTATAAAATTCCTGTAGCCTTGTAAAATATATTTACGCGTGAGAACCATGGCGTGAAACTTTCTTTCGGTAAGAATGTACTCGAATTTAAGCATGGAATTGATAAGAAGGCTCTCAATCATTGGCCAGTCTCTTCTGCACTTACCTCCCCCGGCATTAGGATTTACAATTGCTATCCAGTTTTTCAAATTACGAAATGTATTTGATTAAAAATATAATTCGCTGCTAAGATAAATATTCCTGTTTAGTTTGATGATATTTAAATGAAAATTCTATTTTTGAGGGCAGAACACAATTGTTAATAACCTGTTAATAACTACGAATTGAATGTTTACAATAAAAAAAGCTCCAAAAAGAGGACTGTGCTATAAAATAGTAACTTTGAGTCCCTTATTTTTAAAGGAATTTATATAAAGGAAGATTTATGGGTAAAGTAATATCTATTGCCAATCAAAAAGGAGGAGTAGGGAAAACAACAACAGCGATCAATCTGGGGGCCAGCCTGGCGGTTTTGGAGAAAAGGACTTTAATTGTTGATGCTGATCCTCAGGCAAACGCAACATCTGGTTGCGGATTCGATCTGAAGAAAATAAATACGAGTATCTATGAATGTCTTGTGGATGATGCTGATCCAAGGCGCATTATTCTCAATACCGAGATCGAGAATCTGGATTTAATCCCATCGCATATTGATCTTGTTGGAGCTGAAATTGAATTGTTAAATATTCCTGATCGTGAATTTCGTTTAAAAACGATAATAGATAAAGTAAAGGATGATTACGATTATGTTCTCATCGATTGTTCGCCATCCTTAGGGCTAATTACAGTTAACGCATTAACAGCAGCCGATTCAGTTATTCTTCCGGTACAGTGCGAATATTTTGCATTGGAAGGACTTGGGAAACTGCTAAATACTGTAAAAATTATTCAAAGCAGGCTAAATACCTCACTTGAAATTGAAGGGTTTTTACTTACTATGTATGATGCACGATTGAGATTATCAAATCAGGTTGTTGAGGAAGTCAGAAAGCATTTTCAGAATATGGTATTCGAAACCATCATTCAGCGAAATATTAAGCTCAGCGAGGCTCCAAGTTTTGGTAAACCTGTAATTGTTTATGATGCAGAAGCCAAGGGTTCAGTGAATTATCTGAATTTGGCAAGAGAGATATTGCAAAACAATGATGAGACAAAGATTAGTAACAAAGCAAAAATTATTGAATAAAATATGGCCAAAAAAAACGCATTAGGAAGAGGGTTGGGAGCGCTTATCGAAGACGCTTCCCCGGAAAGGGCCCAAAATAACGTTTCAGTTATCAATGAAATTTCTGTTAGTAAGATAGTTGCTAATCCCTGGCAGCCCAGGACAATTTTCGATGAACAAGCCCTGGATGAATTAGCTGATTCCATTAAAGAAATTGGAATTATTCAACCAGTAACTGTTCGTTTAATGGAAGACGGTAATTTTCAGTTAATTACCGGTGAAAGAAGGTTTAGGGCCTCTGTAAAAATTGGTTTGAAAACTATTCCTGCATACATCAGAAGTGCTGATGATGTTAATATGTTGGAAATGGCTCTGATTGAGAATGTTCAGCGTGAGGATCTTGATGCTATTGAGGAAGCCATCGGTTATCAGAGGCTCATTGAAGAATGTAAACTTACTCAGGAAACGCTTTCTGAACGGGTAGGTAAAAAACGATCCACCATCAGCAATTATTTACGTTTACTCAAACTTCCGGCTGAAATTCAACTTGGAATCAGAGAGCGTAAAATAAGTATGGGCCATGCTAAAACCCTTGTCACACTCGAAGATCCAATAAGCCAGCTCAGTGTCTATAACAAAATTATTAAATCGGAACTTTCTGTAAGGAAAGCCGAAGATTTTGTCAGGAATATGCAATTGGAAACCTCACGAACGGATGGAGCCCCCGCTGAAAATAATCTGCAGTACAAAGATCTGCAGGAACATCTGGCTAAACAATTTGGTGCAAATGTTGATTTTCGCAGAAGCAATAAAGGAGAAGGTAAAATCGTTATTTCCTTTAAATCGGATGAAGATCTTGAAAGAATCATTGCCATACTCGACAAGCTTAATGCCTAAATTTTTAAGTCAAATCAGAAAATCTTTCCAGCTTATTTTTTTGCTTTCACTGGCAGGAATAGTGTCAGAACGACAATTGTGTGCCCAATCTGAGAATATGAAAAAAGAAACTGTCGTTTCGGAAGGGCAGCCTGATACCGATGTTCAGGATACTCTGTTCCACGATCCACAAAAAGCAGTGCTTTATTCTTCAATTCTTCCGGGTTTAGGCCAGATATATAATAAAAAAGTATGGAAGGTTCCCATTATTTATGCAGGCTTTGGAACCTTTGTTTATTTTATTGATCGTAATCAAAGATATTATATCGATTTGAAATCTAAGTTAATGGATCCTGATTATGAGTTGAAATATTTTCAGGGCGATTTCACTGATGATCAGCTTACAAATGGTAAGGATACTTTTAAACGGTGGCGCGATATGAGTATTATCGGAACAGTCGGATTCTATGTTTTACAAATACTTGATGCAACAGTTGATGCATATATGTATAATTGGAATGTGGATGAAGATATTTCGTTGAAAATCGGACCCACAAGTCTTCCCGGGCCATTCCTTGATAACTATTCCCTGGGTCTGAGGGCTAGTTTATCTTTTTAAATTATTTTTACATCCTAAATTTTTAATTATGAAGGGACGATTAGTTAGTCTGGGGTTTTTTCTTGCAATGGCTTTTCAAACAAATTACGGCCAAATATCGATTATAGATACTATCGATATTCCAAGTGAAAAAATAATAAGCGGGTTTAACGATAATCTCGACAGCTTATTAAACCTCTGGTATGTGGAACAGCAGTTAAGTATAGACGATATGGATGTGGCCTATCTTCCCGAGAACGATACCCTGCTGCCCGATTATCCCGATTCTGTATATATTGAAAGATTACAGAGATTGCCCTTTGTGGTGGATATGACTTATAATAAAACAGTAAGCAACTTCATAAAACTCTATACCAACAAAAGAAGGGAAAGAGTAAGGGTAATGCTTAATTTGTCGAATTACTATTTCCCGCTTTTTGAAGAGATTTTTGACCGCTATCAGATTCCTTATGAGCTTAAATATATGGCCGTTATTGAATCTGCCCTGAATCCCAGGGCGGTTTCGTCGGCCGGAGCTACCGGAATGTGGCAGTTCATGTATTATACTGCCAGGCATTACGGACTTACCGTTAATTCATTGGTTGATGAGCGTCGGGATCCATATATGGCTACAATAGCAGCTGCAGAATTTATGGCGGATCTTTATAAGATGTATAATGACTGGACTCTTGTAATCGCTGCTTATAATTGTGGTCCCGGAAATGTAAATAAAGCCATCAGAAGGGCAGGTGGGAAAAGAAACTACTGGGACATTTATTATTACCTTCCCAGAGAAACAAGAGGCTATGTGCCTGCTTTTATAGCTGCTGCTTATGTGATGAATTATGCCGATTCCCATAATTTAAAACCCATTCCTGTCGATTTTGCTCTGAATAATGATACCGTCCATATTTTTGATAAACTTCATCTTAAACAAGTATCTGATGTCCTAAATATCCCTATGGATCAACTGAGAGATTTGAATCCACAGTATAAGAACGATATAATTCCAAACGATAAGGAATATGTTTTGAGACTCCCAAAGGAAAACATTATCTCCTTCATCGATCTCAAAGATTCGGTTTTTAATTATCAGGATTCTGTCTTCTTCAATAATAACAACCATATTATTAATCCAACAGCTTTAAATAATAAAAAGCCTGTATTACCGTCAGATAAATACACTGCATTGAAATATACCGTGCAATCCGGAGATAACCTTGGATATATCTCTATGTGGTATGATGTCAGGCTTTCAGATTTGAGGTATTGGAATAATATCAGGTCGAATACAATAAGGGCAGGAGAGAAACTTATAATATATGTACCTAATTCCAAAGCCGAGTATTATCAGCCTGTGGATAAATTAAGTTTTACTGAAAAACAAAAGCGAATAGGGAAGACTGTTGTGCAAACTCAAAGTTCACCAGCGCTTAGCGAGGGTTCTAAGGAAGAATATGTAACCTACAAAGTGAAATCGGGAGATAGTTTATGGGAAATTGCAAAAAAGTTTCCCGGTGTCAGTGATAACGATATTAGCCAGTTGAACAATCTTAATTATGGATCAACCATCCAACCCGGCCAAATTTTGAAGATTAAGAAAAAAATCTGACAATTAAGTTTTTTTAGTATCTTCCGCTATTATTAATTTGCAGTAGCCGGAGAAATGAAACCCTATCAAATACTTCTGTTTTTTACAAGCACGGTTATTGTCCTTTTTACAATATCTCTTATTTTTCCTGAAAATGGAATTAAAATTTCTGAAGATATAAACCTGAAATTTTTAAGCTTTAACGAACTTATTAATTCAGATAAAAAAAACTATGCCGATATTTCAAATATAATAGAGAATTCAGGAGTGCAGAAAGATTCTGAAGTTGATACTCTTGCCATTATTTCTGCTCTGAATGACCTTATTGCAGTAAATACCATAAAGGCAAATGCAGATAGCCTTAAAAGAATAACCCACTTAATAGAGTTTCCTGCACACGGCAAGAAAAAGTTTTATCGTTTTTTCTCAAAACTTGAAAATCTCAGAAAAACAAAATCAACAATGAGGATTTTGCATTATGGGGATTCACAGATAGAAACAGATCGCATGACCGGTTATATTCGAAACAGTTTGCAAAAACGTTTTGGAGGATCAGGTCCGGGAATGATACCTCCGGTACCACTTTTTAACGGTAAAATGTCTATCCGGCAGGAGAACTCAAATCATTGGAATCGCTATACCGGCTTTGGAATAATTGACAGCACACGAGCTCACAACCGCTACGGTGCATTAATTTCTTATTGCAGCTATAACCCATTATCAACAGAGAAAAATAGCAGCCCCAGTCTTCAGTTCCGGCCTTCAACCATTGCTTACACCACAGCACGCAACTTCAATACAATCTCCTTATACATGGCTAAAAGCGATGCAGGTTATCTTTCAATTAAATCATTTGTGAATGATTCATTGGCAGAGGTCAAAACCTTGAAGGAATCTGTGGATTATTATAAGATAAACTGGAATTTTAATCAAACTCCGAATAAATTCAGTTTGGAATTTGAAGGACAGTCATCACCTGAATTATATGGGATAAGTTTCGATAATTCATGGGGTCTGGCCATGGATAATATCCCCTTAAGGGGAAGCGCCGGATTGGTATTCAGTAAATCAGATACCCTATTGCTTAGAAAAATGTACGATGATATGAATGTGGGTTTAATCATCCTGCAATTTGGAGGGAATGTAGTTCCTTATATGAAGAATTTTAAACACTATGAGGGGATACTGAAAAGGGAATTAAAGGTGCTAAAATCGGTTTGCCCTGATGCTGCCATTTTGGTTGTGGGACCTTCAGACATGTCAATAAAGGAGAAGGGACAATATGTTAGCTACCCAAGTCTTGAAAAGGTGAGAAATGCAATAAGAAACGCAAGTCTTGATTCGGGATGTGCTTTTTGGGATATGTATGAAGCCATGGGAGGGAAGAATTCAATGCCTTCCTGGGTTTTTGCCGATCCCCCTCTGGCCATTTCTGATTTTGTGCACTTTAACTCAAAAGGAGCGAAAATAATAGCGGAAATGATGTGCAATGCCATAATGTATGAGTATAATTTATGGGAATTGGAAGGGAAGTAGGGACATTGCAAGCAACGTCCTGTGGACATTGCAAGCAACGTCCTGAGGACATTGCAAGCAACGTCCTGTGGACATTTCAAGCAACGTCCTGTATACATTTCTTGCTACGTCCGCACCAATATAGGGGTATAGTAAAATATTATTGATAAAATTAAATTAGTTGAATAATTTTTACGACATATTTATTTTTAATACGGAAAAGCCACTGTTATTCACACAGATGTATTTCTGGATTTTCTTTGGTATAGTACTTACTATTTATTCTATCATCTATCCTTCCAAGGCAGCCCGGAACGGATTTCTGTTTTTTGCCAGCTTGTTTTTTTATTGGAAAACAAGTGGATTGTTTTTTCTTCTACTGATTTTCTCTACCATTGCAGGTTATTTTTTCGGATTAGGGAACTACCATGCTAAAAAAAAATCAGTAAAAAAGTTATTCCTTGCCGCAAGCATAATTGTTAATCTTGGTTTACTTTCCTATTTCAAATATTCTTACTTCGTCACAGAAACGATTAATACATGGTTTGGAACTCATTTTGAAGTATTTAATTTCTTAGCGGCTATCTCAAATTCAATTTCCGGATCAAACTTCGATGTGGCAGTAATTGGTCTGCCTGTAGGTATCTCCTTTTTTACATTTCAAACCATTTCTTACGCCATAGATATTTATAGAGAGAAAGTGAAGCCGGTAAGAAATATTATAGATTTTGGTTTTTATGTTTCATTCTTCCCGCAACTGGTGGCAGGACCCATTGTGAGAGCCTCAGAATTTGTGCCACAGCTTTATAAAAGATATAATTTAAGCTATGCAGAGTTTGGTTATGCATTGTTTCTGATACTGAACGGACTTGTAAAGAAAATATTCATTGGCGATTATCTCGCCGTAAATTTTATAGACAGAATTTTTGCAAATCCTTTGTCTTATTCAGGATTCGAGAATATTTCGGCACTTTATGCTTATTCCTTACAGGTGTATTGCGATTTTTCTGGATATACCGATATAGCCATAGGAATTGCTTTATTTCTGGGGTTTCGGTTACCCAAGAATTTCAACTCACCATATAAAGCAGATAATGTAGGAAATTTCTGGAAAAGATGGCATATTTCACTCTCATCCTGGCTAAAGGATTATTTATATATTCCTCTGGGAGGTAACAGAAATGGACAGTTTCGCACAAATGTTAATCTTATGATTACCATGTTACTTGGCGGACTGTGGCATGGTGCCAGTTGGGAATTTGTTATCTGGGGAGGAATTAACGGCATAGGTTTATTGACCTATAAATACTGGAAACGAATAAGTCCTTACGAACACAGCAAACACTGGCTTGCACATTTCTGGAAGGTATTTCTGACATTTAACTTTATTACCTTCACCAGAATCTGGTTCCGGTCTGAATCTATGCTTCAGGCAAATCAGTTTCTTACACAGGTATGGAAAAGTCTGGATCTTAGTATGGCATCGGATGTGGTGATTTCGTATTATAAAGTTTTCCTTGTAATGCTGTTGGGATATGTGGTACATTGGCTGCCTTCAGGATTTAAAAATACGTACCGCAATTGGTTTATAAATACCTCAATTGGAATTAAAATAATCATCACCATAGTGGTTATTTTCATTATATATCAGGCATGGAGTTCAGATATTGTTCCTTTTATCTATTTTCAATTTTAGAATTCTTAATTTTAGCCGACCGATTAAATACAATAGCTCATGAAGAAAAATGCAATAGGAATAATTATACTTTTTGTTATTGGAACGATTGTAAGTTTTTATCTGTTTAATCCGGTTTTGAAGAATCCGAACTCATATCTTTTCTCCCTGGATGGAGACGCAGTAAAGAGCTATTTTAATTTTTCGTATTATTTGAAGTATGATAATGGCTTAAAACACGACGGAATCAATTATCCTTACGGCGACCATCTTCAATACATCAACTCTCATCCTCTTTATGTAAATATTCTTAAGTTTGTTGATAATCATTTATTTACGCTCTCGAATTACGGAGTGGGCATCCTGAATTTAAGCATGATCATTTCCCTTGTGCTTGCTTTGCCTTTCTTGTTTTTGATCTTAAGGAAGTATGCTCTGCCCTTGTGGTATTCCATTGTTGTAAGTGTAATCATTCTTTATCTTTCTCCCCAATTCGATCGTATTCACGGGCATTTTGAGATGGTTTACGCCTTTTTTATACCTATGTTTTGGTATTTCCTGATTCGCTACAAGGAAAATAGAAATCCTGGATTATGGGCTGGATTATTAATAGTTTCTGGTTTGGTTGGCGGATTCACAAGTGCATACTATGCTGCCTTGTATACTATTCTTATACTGGCAGTTATATTAGTGGAAATCTGGAATAAGCGAAAAAATCTCAAAGCGTATCGTTGGACAGCATTTTACCTTTTTTTAATTGCCCTGGCTCCTTTGCTTATTGTGAAGGGTCTGGTTACCATAACCGACTGGGTCGACGACCGGCCCGATAATCCCTGGGGCTTTTTTATATTCCATTCAAATATTTTCAGCATCTTTCTGCCAAACTATTCTCCTTTAAAGAGTATTCTGGGCGATCCGTCTTTTATGAATTTTCAATGGGAGGGAAGGTCTTATGTTGGATTACCGGCAACCATACTTGCAATAAGCATAGTACTTACAGGAGTTTACACTTTGTTTACGAGGGAAAAATTTAACTGGAGTACATTCTTCCCAAATAAAAAACTGAATGTCTTTCTTATGGCTTCGGTAATTGTATTGCTCTTTTCGATGTGTTTTCCTTTTAAATATGGATTTGCTTTTCTAAAAGACTGGATTCCTCAAATAAAGCAGTTTCGTGCATTGGGAAGGTTTAGCTGGATTTTCTATTATACCTTTACCATATTTACAGCTCATTTGGTTTATTTGCATTTCAAAAGATTGAAAAGAAGCAGAAAAAAAACGGCAGCTTTCATTCTTATGGTGTTTTTTATTGGATACTGGTCCATAGACGCAGGGGTGAATATTAAAAGATCAACAAGAGGACTGCTGAATACAAATAATCTACTCGAATCGTCTTCCGCTGAATACCTGAAAATGTTGACCGACGCTGAAATTAATCCGGCCAATTATCAGGCAATATTCTTCCTGCCTTATGCAAATACCTGCGGCGACAAACTTTTGTTCACCAAAGGTATGAATGCTTTCTCACAGGCTATGAAATGTTCGAATCACACGGGACTGCCGATTATTCATAGTTTTTCCCCCCGGCTTTCATTCAGCCATGCACTGTCGAGCATTCAAATGCTGGGAGATCCGGCTATCGAAAAAACCCGTTTAAAGGATATGAATGAAAAGCCATTGCTTATAATTCGAACCAATGAAGCTCTTACCAGTCAGGAAGAATGGATGTTTAATAATGCCAAACCGCTGTTAAAGTACGATAATGTTAGTGTTGCGGAATTTGATATAAATACATATAATGAAAGTTTTAAGGCCTGGAGAACAGAGGCTATCTCTAAAATCAGGAATATGACCGGTCTTGAGAAAGTGCGCAGCGATACTTTGTTAGACATGATAATACACAAAGATTTTGATAAGCTAACCGATTCCTATGCAATATTCAATGGCTCCGGAGCATTTTATCAGAAAAAAGAGAATCATATTTTGCTAAGCAGTGATGAATTTAATGCTTTACCTGAGGGTGATTATGAAGTTTCTCTTTGGCTTTTTGTAGACACCCGGACAGATAATATGCCCGAGTTAATATTTTATAAGCACGATAAGGATGGTAATCAGATAGAAAGGAATAAATGGAATAACAGGGAAGAGCACAATATTTATGGCAATTGGGTGAGAATTGACGAAACCATTCACCTTACAGATTCATTTGTTTACAGGCTTGAGGTAAATGGAAAGTACATAAGCGTAGATGAAATCCTTGTTCAACCTGAAAACTCAAACGTTTTTATTGAAAATAAGCAAGGCGTTTCATTATTCAATAATTTCCCGATCGATTTTTAGCATTTCAAAATATTTTAATGTAAAATAATGATTTTGAAAGCTTAAAATATCCTGCTTTATTCAAATTGTGACAGTCTTAGTTCTCTGTTTTTCCAGCGGGTTTCGAAAGTAAAAATTACTTTCTCCTTTTCACGCAGGGGATCACGGGCATCAAAAATATAATAATTTCCCGTAGCGGCATGCTTGTTGCTTTTTTCAAGGATATCCATTCTTTCACGACTTATATAATACACAGTTTCGACGCTAATGGGAGTGTTTGGGTGAAGAATAATTTTATGATTTGTTGTAAGTTTTGCGACCTCAAGCGCCTCCTTTTTATGAATAGTGGTGGAGCTTGTACGCTCTCTCTCAGGAAGGATAACCAGATTAAAACCTATTCTAATAAGCAGCAAAAAGATAATAAACAATTCCATAGCTATGCCCTGAAATTTTCGAAGTATAAAGAGAGTTCCAAAGCAAATTCCAATGATCAGAATTAAAATTAATATAGTTGGCTTTAATTCAAAATTGTGTTTAAAATATAACCGGGAGCCGGCTATAAGTAGAATGAAAATAGCGAGACTGATACTTGTCCAAAAGATTTTTACCTGCTTGTCATTTTCTTTCAGGGAATAATATTGATTGACAAAAAGTATGATTAAAATAGGGTAGAGCATGAAAAGATATCTTGGGTAGCTTTCTACCGAAATCCAATACACAGGAATATTTACAATAAATATCAAGGCCAAAAAACTTAGAAAATGATTCTCCTTCAGGCTAGAGTAAAAGCCTTTCCTGAAAAAGAAAACAAGCAGTAGTGACCATGGAAGAAGATTATATAATTGTTCCGGCGGAAAAGTAAACAAATGTTTGAAAGTTTTCCAAATCCCGTATTCCACAAAGGTTCTTTTGGTTGACTGGCTAAGCAAGGTTTGAAAGTAGTTACTATCAGGATTTTCATTCCATAACAATAAATAATATCCTCCAACAAAAAATACAAATACTGCTATGCCCAATAGATGAGGAAAGCTAAAAAGTTTTCGCCATGCTTTAAAATATATCAATGCAGTGACAAGGGTGATTCCCTGAAATAAAACAGCCGGCAGTCCTTTCATCAGGAAGGTTATTGCGGCTATAAAATAGGAAAGGAAGAACAAAATCAGGTAGTTTTTCTTTTTAGCAAACTGGTAGATCAAAATGAAATTCAGGAAAACAAGTAGTGAAAATGAAAGGTCAATAAGCCCGAGCATTGAATCGTAAAAAAGAATTCTCCCGCTGGTAATAAACCCCAGAGCGCTTATTAATGCAATGCGTCTGTTGGTATATCTTGAAACTGAAGTATATATGAGTCCTCCAAAAAGAATAAGCGAAATTACTGCCGGTAAACGGATAATCCATTCGGAATGATTTCCGCTCAATTGAAAGAAGGTCAGCAGTATCCAATTGTACAGCGGTGGTTTGTTGAAATAGAACTCTCCGTTTATAGTTGGGGCAATCAAATTCCCTGATATTTCCATTTCCAGTGAAACAATAGCTCTGGTAGCCTCATCGGCAATAAGAGGCAACATTCCCAGATTTAGAAATAAGGCGGGAATTAGCAATAGCAAAATTATTGCGATATAAAGCGTATAGTATTTGTCTTCAGCCTTTCTCATCAGTAAAACAAAAATAAGATTTCAGCTTGATAACTGTATCAGAAAGATGGAATTATTAAGAATAACTATTCGATTAATTTAACCTTAGCCAACTAATCCTTGGCTTAGCAATGGTTATTCAGCAATGTTTGAAAGGCGTTTTCGGTTATAGAGCTATGCTTATGGAGCAAAGTCGAAATAATCTACTTTGAGATGGGTGCCGCGAAAGCAATCACATCCTTGCCGGTAATTTTCTTATCGCAAAGAATGACGAGTCTTTCCAGAACATTCCTGAATTCCCGTATATTCCCTGTCCAGTTAATTTTTTGTAATTCTTTGATAGCATCGGCTGTGATTTCCTTCTTGGGCATGCGGTAATCATCGCAGATAAGTTCATTGAAATGCTCAGCCAACTCAGGTATATCCTCAGTTCTTTCATTTAATGAAGGAACATGAATTAAAATAACACTCAGGCGATGATAGAGATCTTCCCTGAAGATATTATTCTCAATTTCCTTTTTCATATTCTTGTTAGTGGCAGCAATTATCCTGACATTAACGTTTATATCTTTATCACTTCCTACCTTGGTAATTTTATTCTCCTGCAAGGCCCGAAGTACTTTTGCCTGTGCCGAAAGGCTCATATCTCCAATTTCATCGAGAAATAAGGTACCGCCATCGGCCTGTTCAAACTTCCCTTTTCTATCCTTGATAGCTGAAGTAAAGGCGCCTTTCTCGTGACCAAAGAGCTCACTTTCAATCAATTCTGAAGGAATAGCTGCGCAATTAACTTCTATAAAAGGCATAGAAGACCTTTCTGATTTTTCATGCAACCACCTGGCTACCAGTTCTTTCCCTGTCCCGTTGCTACCGGTAATTAAAACCCTAGCTTCAGTAGGAGCTACTTTCTCGATAATTTCCTTAACCTGTTCAATTGCCTTCGAGGAGCCGATCATATCAAAAGACTTCCGAACTTTTTTCTTTAATACTTTTGTCTCAGTAAGAAGATGGGTCTTATCCATTGCATTGCGAATGGTGATAAGCATTCGGTTTAAATCGAGGGGTTTCTCTATAAAATCGAAGGCTCCCTTTTTGATAGCCTGAACAGCAGTATCAACATTCCCATGTCCTGAAATCATGATTACCTGGGTTTCAGATGAGTGTTCAAATATTTTTTCAAGCACTTCAAGACCATCCATTTCAGGCATTTTTATATCACACAGAATAATATCAAATCCACCTTTGTAGAATAACTCTAATCCTTCAGGCCCACTGGAGGCAAGGGCTACATCATGTTTTTCATATTCAAGAATCTCCTTCAGAGTAGTTCTTATGCTTCTTTCGTCGTCAATTACCAGTATTTTCGCCATCCTAATGTCTATATATTTAATAATTCAGCAACAACCCCTTCTTTAAGAGCAAATTCGGAAAGATATATTTTTTCCAGATTACAGGAATCGATGGTAAAGCTAACAAAAATGGCAGCCAGATTTATCATTTCCACTCTTACTTCTTCCATACCCGGCATTATTCTCCGTTCTTCCACCGATGACAGGATTAATTCCCGGGCGATTTCTCTGTAATCGTCCATATAAATTTCCTTATTTAGATTGTTTGTGGAATATTTTTCCGGCTTTTTATGCTGAAGAATGGAGTTGAAGGTTTCGAAAGAGCCTGATGCCCCAACAAGGACTTTGGGAGAGTGAATTTTAATTGCTTCTAAAAGTTCAGGAAGTTCTTGCTTCAAATATTCCTTAATTTTTTCAATGCTTGCAAGTGAAATTGGGTCCTCAGGTTGGAAAATTTCTAATAATCTTGCCATACCCAGCTTAAAACTTTCTTTCCAGTAAATTTTATTTTTATCAGCAATAATAAATTCATTACTGCCTCCTCCGATATCGAGTATAAGGAATTTTTCTTCGGTAAATTTACATGACTGCCTTACCCCCTTATAAATTAATTCTGCTTCCCTGTCGCCCGGAATAATATTTACATAAAGATCGAATTCTTCCTTAACCAGATTTAGAAAATGCTTTCCGTTTTTTGCTTCCCGTACTGCCGATGTAGCATAGGCATAAACTTTTTCGGCACCATAGTTCTTAATAGTCGAATAATGTATTTTCAGGGCGGTCATTGCCCGATCTATGGCCTCTTCAGTAAGAATATGTTTTGTTATGCCTCCTTTACCTAGTTTTACAGCATGCTTGGAGCTGTGTAAGTATTCAATTTTTTTTGGATTAGTGGTGTCAGCAATAAGTAAATTAAAAGTGTTGGTGCCAAAATCTATTATAGCAATTTTCATGAATTTTAAATTTATTTACATCCTTTAAGAGAAAATCCTTAGCACTGTGGACTGATGACTCATATTGATATGACCGGATTCCAATTAAAATTTAGTTTAATTTTTAAGCCTGAACCATTTCCACAACTCTTTATATCCAACTTTCTTACCGTACATTAAGATACCTGTTCTGTAAATTTTTCCAGCCATCCAAACAGATCCTATGAAGGTGAGAACGAGTATTACTACAGACAATAAAATTTCCCAAACAGGTGGATTAAAAGGTATTCTCACCATCATTACAATAGGTGAAGTTAAAGGGATTATACTGAACCAAAAGGCAATAGGACCTTCAGGATTCTGAATAGTGTTAATCATTACAAATATTCCAATAATCAATGGGATGGTAACCGGAAGCATAAACTGTTGGGTATCGGTTTCATTATCAACAGCTGAACCGATAATAGCAAAAAAGGAAGCGTATAACAGGTAACCTCCCAGAAAATAAAAAATAAACATGCCTATAATCAATGGAAAATTAAGAGTATGAAGAGAGGAGAAAATTTCTTCAACAAATTGCAAATTATCACCCGAGTCGGTATTTTCATCAATTGATGGTGTGTCAGCTAAAATATCGCGCGACTGCATATTTTCCATTAGGGTTGAGGTTTTATCATCCATTATGGTTTTCTGAACCACAGTGCTTATAATCAGAGTAAACGCCACCCAAATAACAAACTGAGTAAGGCCAACAAGCCCGATACCGATTATCTTTCCCATCATCAGCTGGAAAGGCTTAACGGAAGAAATAATTACCTCAACAATTCTATTGGTCTTTTCCTCAATCACACCCCTCATAACCATTGCGCCAAATAAAAAGATGAAGAAATAAATCAGCAATCCGCCAATGTAACCTATACCCATTGCGAACTCAGTACTATTTTCCCTTTCTTCACCTGCATCGTTCCATGTAATATTGCGAAGATTAATTTTTGTTTCAACCGATTTAAGAATTTCATCCAGATTTTCAATATTCTCCGCTTTTAGTTTCTGCCTTTCTATTTCATCTTTAATTGAGTTTGAAATCTGCATCCGGGTTGATAAACTCAGCTGTTTATCGGAGTATAAGATGGGTGAATTGCTGATCAGAATATTGGTCGGTACAAACAAAACTCCCTGATAATCGCTGCTTTTGAAATCTTTCTTAACACTGTCGATGGGAACATCCTCGAGATACACAAAACTTAAGTACTCCGACTCTTCAAGTACCCCGTAGGTTAAGTGCGACTGGTCAATTACGGCAATGGTTTTATGTTCGGTATCCTCCATGCTGGCAAGCCATGTGGGCACAACCAAAAAAGCTGCAAAAAGGAGAGGTCCCAATATAGACATTATAAGGAATGATTTCTTCTTAACCCGTGTTAAATATTCTCTTTGAATGATCAGGAAAATCTTATTCATGCTTATTATTTATTTGGATAAGGTTTTTAAAAGTTAAAAGATTAGCACTTTCTCGAATTAGTTTTTTGCCTTAAATTAATTTTTCTGGTTGTATTTTTTATTTTGAAAGGATGAAGGTCAAAAATTTCTATAAATCCTCATCTTCAAACCCGAAACACTTCGGCACTTCGACGAGCTCAGTGACCTCAAGCTCAGTGCAGCGCCTCAAACCTATTTATCTGTCTTATTTTTATTCGTTTCTTCAACAACTCTTATAAAAACATCATTCATACTTGGTATTAATTCACTAAAACTTTCAACCTCAACTTTTGGAAGAATGGTTTTTAGTAATGAATTATTAGTGTTCCCATTTAGTTTAATCTGCGCAATGTGGGAATGGTGATTTATTTTCTCCTCAACCAGTTCAAAATCTTTGGTAAGCGCAGCCTTTAAAGATTCAGGGTCCCCATTATATTTAACCTCACAAATATTGGTTTTATATTTTTGTTTTATTTCTTCAATCTGCCCTTCAAGAATTACTTCAGCATTGTGAATAAGACTAATATGATCGCACAATTCCTCGACAGATTCCATATTATGTGTTGAGAAAATAATGGTGGCTCCTTTTTCTTTAAGCTCAAGAATTTCGCGTTTCAGGAGGTTTGAATTAATGGGATCGAATCCGCTGAATGGCTCATCAAAAATAAGCAGTTTTGGTTCGTGAATAACGGTTGTTACAAATTGAACTTTTTGTTGCATCCCTTTTGAAAGATCTTCAACCTTTTTATCCCACCAACCGGTAATTTCAAATTTTTCGAACCAGTATTTAATTTTTCTCATCGCATCAGACCTGCTCAAGCCCTTTAATTGAGCCAGATATAAAGCCTGCTCTCCAACTTTCATCTTTTTGTACAGGCCTCTTTCTTCAGGAAGATATCCAATGAAATTTACATCTTCGGGCTTTAATTTCCTTCCCTTAATCAAAACTTCGCCCTCATCATAAGCGGTAATCTGATTAATGATACGTATCAAAGTCGTTTTACCTGCACCATTGGGGCCAAGCAATCCGAATATTGAATTTTCCTGAATATTTATTGAAACCTTATTAAGAGCAAGATGATTTGAATATTGTTTAACGATGTTATGCGTTGATAAGAAATCCATAGTATTTTATTATTGGAAGAAGTTTTTCATTCTGTCAAAAAAGCTTTTATCGTCTTTTCCCGGGTTGGGAATAAAATTAGGTGAATCCTTTAACTTTTCAAAGATTTTTGCCTCTTCTTTGGTAACTTCTTTTGGGATCCATATATTTATTGACACCAGAAGATCGCCAGTTCTGTACCCGTTAACATCTGGTAGCCCTTTGCCTCTTAAGCGAAGTATCTTGCCAGGCTGTGTTCCGGCATCAATTTTAATTTTAACTTTATTGTCAATGGTTGGAATTTCAACAGTAGATCCAAGTATAGCTTGCGAAAGATTAATATACAGATTAAAAAGGAGATCGTTTCCATCTCTGATAAGATCAGGATGTTTCTCTTCGGTTACAATAACCAGCAGGTCTCCATTTATTCCACCTCTTCGGGCTGCATTTCCCTTACCCGATATTTTTAATTGCATTCCTTCTGCAACACCTGCAGGAATATTGAAACTTATGGTTTCCTCTTTTGCAATAATTCCTTCGCCGTAACAAGTATTACATTTATGAGTTATTGATTTCCCTTGTCCGGCACAAGTTGGACAGGTTGAAGACGATTGCATTTGTCCAAGAAAGGTATTGGTTACCCTGGTTACCTGTCCAACCCCTCCACAAGTACTACAAGTTGAATATGAGGTTCCATCTTTGGCCCCGGTACCACTGCAACTATCACAGCTAATGTATTTTTTGACTTTTATTTTCTTTTCAGCACCTTCAGCAACTTCTTTAAGATTTAGTTTTACTTTTATCCGTAAATCAGAGCCACGACTGACCCTTCTTCCTCTTTGAGCCCCGCCAAATCCGCCAAATCCCCCGAATATATCTCCAAAACTGCTGAAAATATCATCCATCGACATTCCACCTGAATGGTATCCGTTTGAACCACCATTACTAAAAGCTGCATGACCAAACTGATCGTAGCGGGCTCTTTTTTCCTGATTGGAAAGTATTTCATAAGCTTCGGCCGATTCTTTAAACATGGCTTCAGCCTTGGGATCGTCAGGATTTTTATCCGGATGATATTGAATAGCCTTTTTACGGTAGGCTTTTTTAATCTCCTCCTGAGTAGCTGTTTTAGGTACTTCTAAAATCTCGTAATAGTCTTTTTTCGACATTCTTTTATTCCTCTCTTATTCTCCGATTATAACTTTTGAAAACCGAATGACCTTATCATTCAGGTAGTAGCCTTTTTCTATTACATCAACAACCTTTCCTTTGAGATTTTTCTTTGGTGCAGGTATTTTTGTAATGGCTTCGTGCAAGTCTGTATCAAAATCCTGTTTTACAGCTTCAATTTCCTTAACACCCTGCTGACTAAAAGTATCCTTGAGTTTGTTGTAAATAAGTCCCATTCCGGTCTTAACTGCTTCAATGTCCTTCGCATTTTCCAACGACAACATGGCACGATCAAGATCATCCATTACAGGAAGGAACTTTACAATGGTTGATTCGCCGGCCGATTTTAACAGATCCACTTTTTCTTTAAGTGTACGTTTTCTGTAATTATCATATTCAGCTGACAGACGAAGATACTTATCTTGCAGTTCATTAACTTTTTCTTCCAGAGAAATTACTTTATTAGCAAGCTCGTTTTCTTTTTCTTCAACTGCCTTCGGGGCAGACTTTTCGTTTTTCATATCATTTCCAGTCTTAACAGACTTATTTTTAGTCGATTGATTCTTTTCTGCTGTTTTGCCAGAAGATTTCTTTGCCATATATTTCTAAGTTTAAATTTTGCGATAAAAAGGGTAGCAAATTTTTTGCCATTAATGGCATAGGGACATTTTGGCAGAGAAAACCTGTCTCAAGTGTCATTTTTATTGAGAAATTTACTATTTGGATTCCGAATTTTGTCAGGTACAGGGCAGAGTTATTTCTGCTCAATGTTTATTGTGGAAATTATTGCCCATTTATCTTTCGATATAAGGCTCTGTATGTATTTATTTCCCGGTATTCTTCACCGGTTCCTTCAATATTATTTTTAGATTGTTCTATTATTTGTTTGGGATTAAACCAAATAGTTTGAACCATGCCAATAAATTTATCTGAAAGTTGAGGACTGGAATTTTCTCTCAGGCTGATTAGCAGATCGTATTGTCTTTCTGCAACTTTGGGAGTATTCCATGGGCAGCTTACAACCCGGAATCCTTTCATGGCAAAATATACTGCCGTTGGTTCAGCCCGTTGATAGTGCCAGTCGCAAATAACAACATCTTTTGGAATCATGTCAATTGCCCGGTGGGTATCGTTCATGCTTGCTTCCCATTCCCCCAGACCCGTAGTTTTCCCGTCGATTAACCTGTCGCCCCAAATCCATAATTCCCGGTTTTCTTCTGCAAGGTGATTACGAATCAGGGTCACTTCATCGGCAAAAAGAACCGACCTGTCCTTGTTCCTGCATCGGGGACAATCCTTATGGCCGATAAAAAACACTTCGTCCATACCTGCATGGAAGGCATCGGCTTCAAATACATCCATAATTTCGTCAACCAAAGCAAAAACCACTTTATGGACATCGGGATGTCCTGGGCAATAACTTTTGCAATACAAACCATCTGCATTGGGCCAGGAATAGCTTGATGGGATTTTTACATTTGGAGTTTCATCAAATTCAGGATATTCAGTCAACAGCTTTCCCAGAGAAGTTTCCCATGACTGATGGCCCAAAAGATTTATTTGCGGAATTATTCTGATATGATGTTTTTTAGCTTTTTTAACCAACTTCTTAGCCTGATCTTTTGTTATTGGGTTCCTACTGCGCAGATTAGGGTATGATTCATACTCATAATTAAAATCTATCCGGAGTATTAGAGTATTCACATTATTTACGGCAAGATCCTTAACCACGAATTTTAAAAAGTCATTAAAATCATCATGATTTGGAGCTGCAATGCAAAATCCTCTTACGGGCAGAGTTTCCTTGGGTTTGGCACTATTTTGAGCGTAAATCAGGTTTGAACTTAAAGTGAGAATAATGACTAAAAATAATTTCATAATTCTGGTTCTTTATAATATGAATGGCTTATTAACTTTCTTTTAAACCTTCGTAATCATTTTATATGCGTGCGATTTTCAGATTTTGAATGCTTTAAAATCTAATGGACATCAGTGCGATTCAGAATTTACTATTTGGTCACTAAGTTTTTAATTTTCGCTTCCAATTCATGACGAATTATAGGTTTTGACACATAATCATTGCAGCCTGCCTCCAGTGCTTTTTGTTTATCTTTGATATGGGCATATGCTGTTTGTGCTATTATAACAACATCTTTATCAAACTCTCTAATCCTTCTGGTAACCTCATAACCATTCATATCAGGCATTTTAATATCCATTAGGATCAAATCGATGTCATTATACTGCTTACTTAGTGCAATTCCTTCCGAGCCGGTTTTTGCATGTAGCAGGGTGCTTGCATTATCTTCCAGAATCTCGCTTAGGTAAAAAGCAGCCACCTCATCATCCTCAACCATTAAAATTTTTAGTTTATTTTTACTCATTTCAGGTTTTTCTATGATCTCAGGTTCAGGTATTTCAATTTGTTTGGAGGGAATAGTTATATAAGGGATAGTGAAATATACATCTGTTCCAATTCCTGGTTCTGAATTCAACCAAATTTTTCCGCCAAGCATTTCAATATAAGCTTTTGCGATGGATAGTCCCAATCCTGAACCTTCACGAGCTTCCATATCCTCAATATCGGCTTGAACAAATCGATCAAAAATGGCTTCTTGACGATTTTCAGGGATTCCGATTCCTGTATCTTTTATGTAAAATTTTAGTTCTGCAATAGATTTTACTTTTATAAACTCATAACCTAATTTTATACTTCCTTTATCAGTATACTTAATCGAGTTTTTAACCAGATTAATTAAAATAGCACAGAGTTTTTGTTTGTCGGTTTCAATTATTGCTTTAGTATCAGGCAGTGCTTTGCTATATGAAAAATCTATGGCTTTCTTTTCAACCTCCTGCTTAAAAAAATCAAACACCTCATCAATTTCAACATTAACATTAGTAGGAGAAATTGTGACTTTCATCTGACCGGCTTCAATTTTAGAAATTTCAATTATTGCATTAATAATATTGAGCATTCTCATGCCACTTTTATTAATTATATCTATATAAAGCTTGGTTTTTTCTCCGGTTAGTTCGGGTTGTTTTAATAAATTAGCAAAGCCTAATATTCCATTCATGGGAGTACGTATTTCATGGCTGATATTTGCAAGAAAAGCCGATTTTAAGCGATCCGATTCTTTGGCTTTATCGAGAGCTGCGATTAATCTCTCTTTTGCTTTTTTACTTTCTGTTATATCCTGAAATACGCAATAGGTTTGCTTAACACTTCCATCTGGATGATAAGCTATTGCGCCTTCAAATGAAATGTCTAAAAAATGGCCTTTTTTATGCCTGATTTTGTATTGTGCATCACTAATAAATCCTTGTTTTTTAAAAAATGCGAATGATTTATTAAAATTTGCAGCCCAATCAGGGTGTAGAAAATCTGAGAAGTTTTTTCCAATAACTTCATTTCTTTCATAACCTAATATTTTCAACCACATTGGATTCACATCGAGAAAGTAGCCATCCTTGTTCAGTGATTGATACGATAAGGGTGCGTTTATGTACAAGGCTTTATATTTGAGCTCACTTTCTTTTAGTTCATACGTTCTTTCCAATACAACTTCCTCCAGAGCTATTTTGTCGGCACGCAATGTATCCTCAGCCTCCTTAATTCTGAGCATAACCTTTACTTGTGCTGAAAGTTCTATGGGATCTATTGGTTTAGATACGAAGGCATCCGCCCCCAGTTCAAGTCCTTTAACTCTGCTTTCTGAATCAGTTCTGATGGCAGTGACCATCACAATAGGAATGAGCATGGTCTGCTCCTGAGACTTGAGCCTTTTGCAGGTTTCATAACCATCCATTTGAGGCATAATAATATCGAGTAGGATGACATCAGGTTGTTCTTTTTCTGCCATCTCAATGCCTTCTTGTCCGGATGTTGCCGTAAAAACAATAGCATTCGGAATATGGATTTTTAAGACAGCCTTAATGGTGGTTAGGTTGTCTTGTTGGTCGTCGATAGCGAGGATTTTATACATATTTACATTTTTATAATTTGAGTGCTCTATGCTAAATGCCAATATAACCCTTCCAATCTATTATTTGTCACAGATCTGTTTTTTTACGATTACTTATATTCTAATAAATCATTTATGGTTCTTAACAATTTATCCTGACTAATTGGTTTTTCAACAAATCCGTCGCAGCCAAAATTCAATATCCTTTCCTTATCTCCTTTCATTACCTGAGCGGTAACCGCTATTACTGGTATATTCTTTGTTTCTTCATTCGCTTTAAGGATCTGTACAACCTCTTCTCCATCCATTCCGGGCAAAGACATATCCAGAAGGATAATATCAGGTTTTTGCGATTGAACCAATAATAAACCGTCCTCCCCATTGAGAGCTTCATAAATATTATATTTCCCTTTTAAGATGGCCTTAATCGTAGTCATGTTATCCGGATTATCCTCAACTAATAATAAATTTGCCAGATCTTTTGTTATTTTTTGTTTTTTATCTGCTATTGTATTATCAGTCAATTTATTGCTTATCTTTGTATCCTGAGAGCCGGACTTTATCTTCTGTTGGTCTCCAAGCATCATCCCCACCCTGAAAATCATGCCTTCTACATCCACATCACCTTTTAGAATCAGTTGTTGAATATTATTTGCGCTTAATCGCGAAAAGTCTTTAGGAGTCAGGTCTTTCGCTGTGAGGATTAATACAGGGATATTTTTCGTTGCTTCATAAGATCTTATTCTTTCCAGCACTTCAAATCCATCAACCCCCGGCATCATTAAGTCTAAAATAATCCCATCAGGAATAGTTTTTTGAATATAATCGATGGCTTGTTGTCCGCCCATGGCAACGTCAACAATGTATTTTTCTCGTTCAAGAATCGATTTCATCTGAACTATAGCATCAGGATTGTCTTCAACCAAAAGGATGCGTGAATTATGAGAGATTTCCACTTTGGGGATTATTTTTTGGGCGACCTCCAGACCGTTGAGAATACGGGTAATTTCATTATATAAATCTTGCCGGGTATTCTCACTTTTTGCTATAAGAGCTGTTATTTTATGACTAAGTTTCTTTTTATCACTTTCATTAAGATCTTTTGCTGTAACGACAATTACCGGTATGTCTCTGGTCTCTGTCATTCTTCTAATCTCATCGAGGACCTGAAAGCCATCCACACCCGGCATAATTAAATCCAGTACTAAAAGATCGGGGATAGTGTCTTTTATTAGTTTCAGGCATTCTTCACCACTATTAGCTAATATTGTTCTAATATTCTCTGCCTCAATAGCTGAAGCCATTTCCTTAAGTTCAGCAGTATTATCATCTACTATCATTATTACTTCAGGTTTTCGGTTCAGCTTTACGATCTCAGATTTTAATGAGCTCATATTCAACGGCTTATTAAGATATCCAACTGCCCCAAGGGCGAAACCTGTATCTTTTTCTTCTGAAACACAAATAACAATTACCGGAATATCTTTTGTTTCAGATTTAGCTTTTAATTTCTGTAATACCTCCCACCCATCCATTTCTGGCATAATAATATCGAGAGTGATGGCGAAAGGTTGAAATTGCTCTGCCAGTTCTAAAGCAACTTTACCGTTTGATGCGCTAATTGTATTATAACCGGATTTCTTTAGATATTCTGATATGTTTTTTACAATTTTCGGATCATCGTCTACAACAAGTATTGTATTTTGTGAAGTTTCGGGTTGAACAGATTTCAGGATTATTGCATTTTTTGGATTAAAACCAATCTCCCATTTTAAGGGAACTGAAATCATAAAAACGCTGCCTTCACCAAGTTTACTTGTTACCCTGATACTTCCACCCAGAACTGTGATGAGTTTTTTAGCAATGGCGAGTCCCAGGCCCGTACCTTCAAATTTTCTTGAAGAAGACCCATCACCTTGCCTGAACTCGTCGAAAATATAGGGGAGCATCTCTTCTGAAATACCAATTCCGGTATCTCTTACTTCAATTATAACATTGTCTTTTTCTTGCTTTGCAGAAATGGTAACAGATCCCTTTTCCGTGAATTTAACCGAATTACTAATTATATTTAATAAAACCTGGTGTAATCTGCCCTCATCTGTTTCCACAGGAGGTAATCCCTCTTCCACATTAAGATTAATTTCAATACCATTTTTTGAAGCTATAGAATACATATTTTCTCTAATAATTGCGAGCAATGATTTTATCGAAACAGCTTGTGGCATAATATCAATTTTTCCTGCTTCAATCTTTGAAAGATCCAGAATATTATTGATTAATGATAAAAGTCGTTTACCATTTCGTTCAATAATTTCCAGATAGCTATTTTCATCCTTGTCGAGTTTGTTTTTTGCATTAGTAATTAATACTTGCGATAGGGCATTTATTGAGTTAAGGGGTGTTCTTAATTCATGACTCATATTCGAAAGGAATTCACTTTTAAGTCGATTGGCTTCTTCAACCTGATTTCTTTGAGCCTCAAGCTCGAGGTTTTGAGTTTGTAAATCTTCGGCATTACGCTGTAATTCATGTGTTTGTTCCTGTAGCTCCTCAGCTTGTTCCTGTAGTTCTTCAGACTGGGCTTCAAGTCTTTGATTTGACCTTGACAAACCTTCAGCCAGAACCCGGGTTCTTTCATTTGCCAATAAATTAGCATAGGAAGAATTTATGCTGGTCCACGATTGTAAAATAATTTGAAAAATTTCCTTTTGAAATTTATGAATATTTACCAATGAAACGACTGCGACAACGGCATTATCAACTAAAACAGGTATCGTTATTATTTCTTTAGGAACGAAATCGCCTGCAGTAGTTTTAAAATGGAATTGGGTATCATCAGGGATATCCTGAAGATAAACGATTTCTTTTTTTGAAATAACATAACCAAATTCCCCCTCGGGATTCACAGAACTGAAAGATCTCATAAGTTTTTCGTTTGAACCGATAGAGTTAAAATGTTCAAATTGTGAGTTCGATTCATTCAAAATATAGAAAGCAGCCATATTGGCTTCGGTAATCTTGATTAATTGTTTAAGTAAGCCCGAGGCAAATTCCTTCATAGAAGATAATTTGATCATGTTGTATGAAATATCAACAACCGCTTTCTGGATATTACTATTGGATTCGATTGAAGCTGCCATTTCATTAACGGAATTTGCCAGAGAACCCAATTCGTCAGAATAACTTACTTTAACCCGGGCCTTATAATCACCACTCTTGATCTTTTGAGTTGCAACATTCATTTCAACAATAGGCTTTGAGATTATATTTATAATCCAAAGGCCAATTAATACAATTACGATGATTGAAATTAAATATAGAATAATATATTTTTTCAGCAGTTTACGAATCGGTGTGTTTAGTTCATTCATATCCTGTTTGCAGATAAAACCCCAACCGGTTCTGGAAATATAGGTATATGCTGCAAGAACTTCTATATTTCTGTAGTCCATCGTTTTGATTATTCCTGTTTCACCTGAAGCTGCCCTCACAGCCGGTTCTGCTTCAATTTTGAGACTAAGAGGAGCGTTTTCATAATGCCTTAACTCATTTAATGCGATAACATCACTATTTACTAAAAGAGTTTCACCACTTTCACCCAATCCAACCCGATTCTGCAGCAGTTTATATAGCGAATTATCCAGATCTATTCTGGCTACCAAAATTCCAAGGATGTGGGTGTTATGTTCAAAACAGTATATTGGAGTTGATAATGTCATTTGAGGTCGATCCAAAGCTTGGGAGTAATAAATATCCCTAATATAAACTTTACCTGTACTTAGAGGAACGGTAAAATAGGGATCGAAGGTTTTATTTTCTCCTTCCAATTCTTGGTGAGTTGACAGAATGATCAAGCCTGTTTTTGCATCAATAATAAATATTTCCTCATAATCATTATAACTCTTTTGATATCTGCGAAGCAGCTCTCTTGATGCCCCAATTTTTTCAAAATCATTTGCAGTTTTTGCAACCTTATTAATGCTATTTTCCAGTTCCCTTATTTCATAATCTTGTGCCATTACACGAATATCTCCTACTCTCTCATCCAGCCAATTGTTTATTTGCTGTGTTTTTAAATCACGAATAGCGGTTAACTTATCATTGGCTCTTTTTTCAATGAATTGCCTTTGTTGGCTAAAAGTTATCAGAATGCCAATGAATAATGGTCCTAGTGATAACAGGAGGAACCAGAAGGTCAGGCGCGATTTGATTGATTTGAAATTAATTGGTTTCATTGGGGCAATGAGTTGTTGAGTATTTTAAGTAATTGATTGGGTGTTTTTAGATGTTTACAGGTTCAAATGTCGATTCAGTTTCACGCATTTTTATAATTATTTTTTTCTCTCTTATTCTTTACTTACCAGAGCTTTCAATTCTCACACATCATTCACCTACCTCCCTTCAAAAGCCTTGATTCTTTCCTCAAGCTTTTTAATGGTCTGTTCCCTGCCAACAAATACCAATAGTGCGTTGTCGAGTTCTTTATTTTTATCTTCTAATTCTTTAGTTCTTGCTTTAATTAATTCTTCAAGACTATCACGATGGTTCTTTAGCTCTTCTTCTGCCTTTTTAATATTAGTAAGATCTATTGATTGTACTATAACATTAGATACCTTTTCATTTCTATCAAAAATAGGAGTAAATATTGAGTTTACTATTTTATGCGTGGCGTTTTTAACGTTTACCACTTCAACAGCACTTAAATCGTAATCAACAAGAATATCCGCAACCTCTCCCTTTTCAAATACTTTTTTAATTTCAGGAATAAATCCCTTTTCCTCAATAACCTTATCGCCAAATAGATTATATTTACCAACTACCTCTTCTTCTGTTGCTCCAAAGAATTTTAGACAAGCCGGATTTGCCCTTATCAGGGTTCCTTTATCATCAGATATCCATATACTAATGGCAGAACCCTCAATGATCTTGTCAATGAAATTGTTTTTCTCCAGAAGTTCAATCTCCGCCTCCTTTCGTTTTGTTATGTCTGTATGAGCTCCATACATTCGAATTACCTTTCCGTTTTCATCTCTTACCGAGGCTGCTTTATTGCCTATCCATCTATACGAACCATCTTTATGCTTCATCCGAAACTCTGCTATAAAAAAATCAGTAGGATTTGACAAAAATTCCCTTAATTTTTGTGACATATCTTCTTTACAATCCGGATGCAATAAATCTTCCCAGCTTTTAAATTCATTAGCAATTTCGTTGGGTTTATATCCTAATTGAGCCTTCCATTGGTCGCTGTAATACACTTTATTCTCTAAGGTTAACCAGTCCCAAATCCCATTATCTGATGCTTTATTAGCCAGTATGAATCTTTCTTCATTAGCAAGAAGGTTTTTCTCAGCTTGTTTGAGCTCAGTGATGTCAAAAAAGGTGGCCAGAATTTCATCATTAATAGTTGACCCCGATATTATGATATTTCTGACAATTCCATTTTTGCACGTAACATTATACACTTCAGATTGGATGTCGGAGCCTGTTTTTGCGGCATTATTAACTGCTAACTCCCAATTAATAGTAACCCATTTTCGGTAATCTTCATCTGGGTATGCCTTAAGCCACCACTCTTTCAAAGTGGGCACGTCCTTTTCATCATAACCGAAAACATCAATGAATCTTTTATTTCTGAATGTAAAAACACCCTCTTTGTCCACATAACAGATTGGAATGGGAATAATGTCAATTAAAGGAGCCGATTCTATTATATTATAAGGATTTTTCATGTTATATTTTTTGTATTTGCTCCGGGTTGTTGGTATTACTAACTACATTTTCATTTTAGCATTTAACTTTCATTCAGCATTGGAGGTCTGAACAGAAATGAGCATTTAATAAATGCTTGCAGGCTAGCCTCCTACCTTCCTATAAATTTTACAACAACTATTTTCCCTTTTCAATATATATTTATAATCTTCATCCGGCATTTCTGAATCACCCAGCACCAGGTATCCATTAGTCTTCAGAGATTTAAAAAGCTTATTAAAAATGATTTTCTGTGTGTCAATATTGAAATATATCAATACATTACGACAAAAAACGATGTCAAATCCTCCGTATATGCTATCGGGCGGCACCAAATGTTTTTTATCCAATAAATCAAAGAAAGAGATATTTGTCATTTCTTTGATTTCAGAGTCTAATTCATATTGATCTCCTTTGTTTGTGAAATACTTTTTTAAGATACCGTATGGAACTTTTTTAAGGCTTTCAAATCCATAAATGCCAGCAGACGCTCTTTCAAGGGCTTTTTTATCCAGATCGGTTGCGAAAATGTTGATATTATAAGAAGTATCTTCTTTAGAAAGGATTTCCTTTAAGATAATAGCAAGTGAGTAAGGTTCTTCTCCATAGGAACATCCGGCTGACCAGAAACGAAGACTTGAATCGTTGGCTTTTATTTTGGAATTCAATAAATTCGGGATTATTATTTTTCTTATATATTCCCAGGTTAGAGAATTTCTAAAAAAGCGACTAACATTTATTGTGAAAACATCAATCAAAAGGTCAAACTCATCAGGATTTTGAAGCAGGAACTCAATATATTCGTCAGAATGTTTGCAACCTGTGGCATTTATTCTTTTCTGAATTCGTCGTTCCAACATTGCTTCCCGGTAGCCGGAAAAGTCGAAACCTCTCTGTTTTTCAAGAAGATTTACTATTATTTTAATTTCAGATTGATGCATTATGATTTAAAATAATTTTATGAAATTATTATTCTTACAAAAATACATTCCTCCTGAGGAGGTTAACCATTCAAATTAAAAGTCCGGCAGAACAATTTATACGTTAGTCATTGCAGGGAGTTTCATAAATAATATTATATTTCGTCCTTTGAAAAATTTTACTGATTTTAGCTTAAAGCATACTTTCATTTTAGGCTTTCTGCAGCGGTTTGGATCACCGAAAAAAAACAGCAGGGTAGGAGACACGTTTTTTCCTCCCTGGCGGCAAACTTATTTAAGTATTCTATTCTTTTGCTTGGATAAAAGCTTTAGGGTGCAAACAAACAGGACAGTTCTCTAGAGCTTGTGATTCACCAGCAAAAGACTTTATTAAATTTTGTTCAGTTTTTGATCCTTTTAATTGGCTCCCCATGCTACTTTATATGTGTATAGTTTAGGTAAATATAGCTTTTTTTTTGATAATATTTCAGGGCACAAAAAAAGCCGCTCCAAAAATATGAAGCGGCTTAAGTATGTAATTTTTCTTATTTCAATAGTTCTTTCAGCTTGGCGCCCAAAGCTTCGCCTCTCAGATTCTTTGCAATAATCACTCCGTTTCCGTCAATTAAAAAGCTAGCTGGAATTCCTCTAACCTGGTACATTGCCGCAGGTTCAGATGACCAATATTTGAGATCACTTACATGATATCTCCATTCCAGTTTATCTTGTGCAATGGCGTCCATCCAATCTTCTTTTGTCCTGTCGAGTGATACAGAATAAATAGTAAAGCCTTCACCATTTTGAAAACTTTTGTCTTTGAAAGCATGATAGGTATTCACTATATTAGGATTTTCTCTTCTGCAGGGGCCGCACCAACCTGCCCAAAAGTCGATAAGAACCAGCTGACCTCTGAGTGAGGATAGTTTGAGTAATTGTCCTTCAGGTGAAGTGTACTCCATTTCCGGAGCCCGCTGACCTATATTTAATCCAACCGGAACTTGCACTTGCTCTGTGGTAGTTTCGGGGGCTTCACTTTGTTTTGCAGTTGGCTCACTTTTTTTTCCTGAACATGCAGATATTGCAATCAGGAAACTAAATAAAAGGCTAATTGATAATGTCTTCATAGTCTTATTCCTATATTTAATTATGTATATATATAAATTTCTGCAAATATAAATAAAATTCTTGAATTAGAACCTTTCAATATGAGCTCCTAAGGCATTTAGTCTTTGATCGATATTTTGATAACCGCGATCAATTTGCTCAACATTGTGGATAATACTGGTTCCTTCGGCCGACATTGCAGCAATAAGCAGAGCTACTCCGGCACGGATATCAGGGGAGGTCATCATAGTGGCGCGTAGATTTATTTTTTTATTCAATCCAACAATATTGGCACGATGTGGATCGCATAATATTATCTGAGCACCCATATCAATGAGTTTGTCAACAAAGAATAATCTGGATTCAAACATTTTCTGATGAATCAATATGGTGCCTTTTGCCTGGGTTGAAACAACAAGTAAAACGCTGAGTAAATCAGGTGTTAATCCGGGCCAGGGAGCGTCTGCAATAGTCATGATGGCACCGTCAATAAAAGTTTCAATCTCATACATATCCTGAGGTGGAATGTAGATATCATCACCGCGGAATTCCATGGCTATACCCAATCGGGCAAAGGCATTCGGAATAATTCCAAGCATTGGAAGATTTACATCTTTTATTGTAATTTCTGAACCTGTCATGGCAGCCAATCCAATAAAGCTGCCAATTTCTATCATATCAGGAAGAATCCTGTGGTGGGTTCCCGATAATTTTTTCACACCTTCAATCTTTAAAAGATTGGAGCCAATACCTGAAATATTTGCGCCCATCCAGTTTAACATCAGGCATAATTGCTGAATATATGGTTCGCAGGCTGCATTATAAATGGTTGTTAAGCCTTTGGCAAGAACCGCAGCCATAATAATATTGGCAGTTCCTGTAACGCTGGCTTCGTCGAGTAGCATATATGCGCCCTTTAACTCACTGGCATCGACGGAGTATTGATATTTTTTGGTGTCGAAATTAAATCGGGCACCCAGCTTTTCAAATCCAAGGAAATGGGTGTCGAGTCTTCTGCGGCCGATTTTATCACCGCCGGGTTTTGGAATAAAGGCTTTGCCATATCGTCCTAATAAAGGTCCGACAATCATCACAGATCCCCGCAGTGCTGACGATTGTTCCCTGAATTTATCAGTTTCGAGATATGGAATGTCAATGTTTTCAGCTTTAAAGCTGTATTTATTCTCTGAAAGTTTTACTGTTTTAACTCCAAGATCCGCCAGCAGATCAATTAATTTCATTACATCACGAATACCCGGAATATTTTCTACAATAACTTCATCTGGAGTAAGTAACACGGCACATAAAATTTGGAGCGCTTCATTTTTAGCGCCCTGAGGAATAATTTCTCCCTTTAATTTATGTCCCCCTTCAATACGGAAACTACTCATAGACAAAATTATTTAGATTTTCTCTGAGGCCTTGGTTTTTTGCGGTTTTGATGCAGAATATCTCTGGTTTCATTCAATTGAACATCATCAGGACCTAAAGCAATGGTACCTTTGGACAGTAATTTCAGATCTTTAAGAATTTGCTCGTTTTCTACAGCTTCCCTGTTCCAGGTGAGATACGATTTCTTTAAATGATTTGCAAGTAAAGAAATCAGGTAAGTTTTTTCTTCACCCTCTTCCATTTCCGCTGCTTTTCCCAACATTAAGCCTACAGCTTTTCCGTAATGCTTGAATTTTAACCGGTTTTGGTTGTATTCAATCTTGTTAGGTTTCGATTGAAATTTTGATGGTTCTGGAGTATCATAGGGAGAATCAATATCCAGTTTAAATTCTGAAATAATCGCAAGATGATCCCAAAGTTTGTGTTTGTAGTCTCCAACATCACGCAGATGTGGATTGAGGTTTCCCATGATACCAATGATGGTCATGGCTGCTTTATTTCTTTCAGCTCTATCTTCTATGGTGCCAATGTGGGCGATCATTTTCTGGATATTTCTGCCGTATTCAGGAAGAATAAGATTTTCTCTGCTTGTATTATAGTCGTAAACCATTAAATATATTTTTTGCAAAGCTAATGCAATTCATCGGATGAACAAAATCCTTTTAGAAACAAGCCGTAAAATAATTAATTTCAGTTCAGAAGGGATATACTAAACCAGCACTTCCAGTTTAGCAAATTTCAGCAACAATTGCTTCTTCTGACCTGTATCGAATGCCACACTGGCTTTTAAATTATTTCCTTCACCTTCTAAGGCCTCAATTATTCCTTTTCCGAACCGTTGGTGCTGAATCCTGACTCCAATTTTTAGCATAGATAAATCGGTGGCTACCTGTGTCCTGTCGCTCTTTGTTACTTCAATCTTTTTGAGGTTTCCGGGGATAATTTTTGGAACTACTTTTTCAGCTACTGTTTTTTTGTGAATGCCTGGTTTGATTCCGTTGAATTTTTTTGTTTTGGCCTCGCTTAAGAACTCCGTAATCGCATCCTCAACAGGCATTTCAAGATATTCCTGATTAATTTCGGCAATAAACCGGCTGGGCTTGGTATAATTCATCAGGCCCCACTTATACCTCATATCTGCATAAGACAAATGCACTCTTTTTTTGGCTCTTGTAAGTGCCACATAGAATAATCTTCGTTCTTCCTCAAGGTCCTTTTGAGTAGTGGATGACATGTGCGAAGGAAAAAGTTCTTCCTCCATACCCACAATAAACACTTCCTCAAATTCTAAACCTTTTGCCGCATGTATGGTCATTAGTGTAACTCTGTTGAATTCTTCCTTATCCTCTTTATCGGCATCGGTGTAAAGGGTTATTGTTTGAAGGTAATGACTTAATGAATTTTCCTCGGCTTGTTCTTCACTTTCAGTAAATTCTTTTATTCCATTGAGTAATTCCTCCAGGTTTTCGTAACGGGAAATTCCTTCCGGTGTTTTATCAGCCACCAGATCTTTCATAATATCAGTTTTCGTAGCGATGGTATAGGCAAGGTCGAAGGCCTCCATTTCAGTAATTTTGGTTCTGAACTCTTTAATAAGATTCAGGAAAGTAAACAATTTATTCAGGGTTCCCGAATTGAAGAATTTTTGTAACTGCGATCCGCTGTTTAGCACTTCCCATACCGAAAGATCATTGGCAGATGCTAGTGTTTCCAGCTTACTAACGGTGGTGGCACCTATCCCTCTTTTTGGGTAATTGATAATTCTTTTAAACGCTTCGTCGTCTTTTGGATTTATAACATATTTGAAATAGGCCAGAACATCCTTTATTTCTTTTCGCTGGAAG